>NZ_QPND01000008.1:0-176910 GCF_003344565.1 Saliphagus sp. LR7
TCTTACTACCTTCTTCGACCGCCGAGGTAGTAAGGATGCCGATTCGTGCGAAAACAAGAGGTGCGGGCGCTGTATCCCCTCCCTGCTCGCTGAGGAAGGGGGCTTAGCGCCCTCAATTACAGCTAAATTCCCTTGCCCATCAGGTGGCTCCGGAGGACGTCGGCCTCCTTGTTCGCCGAGGCGGTGTTGACGATCACGACCGTTTCGTCCCCATCCCAGGTTCCCTGCTCGGCGAGTTCCCAGGCCCCGCTCGCGGCGCTCGCGGCGCTGGGCGAGAACTCCAGACCCTCGCCTTTCGCGACCGCGATCGCGGCCTCGAGGATCTCCTCGTCGTCGGTCGCGACCCCGCCGCCTCCCGATCGGGAAAGCGCATCGATGACGTGGGCTCCCGCCGTCGGGTCGGGGATCTCGATGTCGCCACAGATCGTGTCGGGGTGTTCGACCGGCTCGGGTTTGTCCGCGCCCGTGGCGACGGCCTCCGCGATCGGTGCACAGCCCGACGCCTGGGCGGCGTAGATCGAGGGAACCCGATCGACGAAGTCCAGGTCCACGAGTTCTCGAAACCCCTTCTCGATGCCGACTACGCCGGCACCGTCACCGGTCGGGACGACGACGGCGTCGGGGGACTCCCACTCCAGAGATTCGGCGATCTCGTAGGCGACGGTCTTGACGCCCTCGTGGCGGTAGGGCGTCTCGAAGGCGCCCATCGGGTACCACTCCTCGCCCTCGCTCGCGTCGGCGTACGCTTCCTCGGCCTCCCTGATCCGCCCCCCCGCGACGGTCATCTCGCCGCCGTGGACGTTCGTCATCGCCTTCGCGGTAAACCCCGAGCGGGCGGGAACGAAGACGTTCGCCGCGAGGTCGGCTCGGCCCGCGGCCGCGGCGACGGCCTGACCGTCGGTTCCCGTCGAAGCGAGGCCGACCGCCTCCACTCCGGCCTCGCGAGCCATCGAAGCGCCCAGGTAGGCGCCCCGGTCGGCGATCGACCCCGACGGATTCCGCCCCTCGTCCTTGACGAACACGCGCTCGATCCCGAGTTCGTCGGCGAGTTTTCCACAGTCGACCAGGGGGGTTCCGCCCTCGTCGGCCGTCACCGCCCGCTCGCGCGGGAGGGGGAGCAGGTCCTCGTAGCGCCACTGGCCGTTCGTGCGACGCGAGTCGAGGGCGGCCGGCTCGACGCCGATCGCGTCGTAGTCGTAGCGCGGATCGAGCACGCCCCCACACGCCGGACATCGGCCCGCTTCCGGCCCGACTTCCTCCCCGCAGTCGAGGCAGGCGAGGCCGGAAAACGCCTCGGTCGTCTCCATACCGGCCGTCCGGGCGGCGGCGACTAATCGCTGTCCATCCCCGGACGGCGCTCGCGCCGGGAGTATTGTGATCTCGGAAGGGGGCACGCATCCACAGGGAATTACCATATCAAATCTCATCACCCCCTCCGAACGAGTGGGCACCAGGGGTGACGATCCCGACCGCGGCTGTTCGAAACGAACGACCCCACGGACCGAGCGCGGACGCCGGGCGAGCGACCGGAGTCACGTCTACGCCTTCGAGAACGGCGACCTCCTCGAGCTTCCCGTCGCCTACGACGGCTTCACGCTGAAGGCGACCATCGACTCGGACGCCGGCGGCGACTGACCGGGTTGCCGCGAGGGAACGGCCCTTGGGCCCGGGCCCCGAACTGGGGCCATGAGCAACCCGCCCCAGGTCGCCGTCGTCGGCGGCGGCCTCGCCGGCCTCGTCGCCGCCCGCCACCTCGCGGCCGCCGGCGGTGACGTCACCTGTTACGAGCGTGCAGACCGGGTCGGTGGCCGCGTCCGCACCGAAACACGCGAGGGCTATCGCTTCGATCGGGGCTTCCAGGTGCTGTTCACGGCGTACCCCGCCGTACAACGCGAACTCGACCTCGCCGCCCTCGACCTCCGACGGTTCTCCCCCGGCGCGACTCTCGCCCGCCCCGGGCAGCGCTCGACGCTCGCCGACCCGCTCAGGTCGCCGAAACGGTTCCCGGCAACGCTGTTCAACACCGAGGTGACCGTCGGCGACAAGCTCCGGGTGCTCGCCCTTCGATCGCGGCTCGCGCGGACGGAGTTCGACGAGCTGTTTTCGGGTCCCGATCGATCGATCGCCGAGAGCCTCCGCGATCGGGGCTTTTCCGAGCGTTTTCTCGAGAACTTCGTCGCGCCCTTCTACGGCGGGATCACCCTCGATCGCTCGCTCTCGACCTCCGGACACGTCTTCGAGTACACGTTCAAGGCGCTCTCGGCGGGGTCGATCGCGGTTCCCGCCGCGGGGATGGGCGCGATTCCCGAGCAGCTCGCCGAACGCGCCCGGGAGGCTGGGTGCGAAATCGAGATCGGACGCGAGGTCACGGCTGTCTCGTCCGACGGGGAGGGCGCGAGGATCACGACGGCCGACGGCGACGACGTCGGGGCCGACGCGGTCGTCGTGGCGGCCGATCCCCCGACGGCCCGCTCGTTGACCGGAGTGAGATCGATCCCGACCGAGGCACGCTCCTCGGTCACCCAGTACTACGAACTCGGCGCCGACCTCGACACCGGGCGCCGGCTGGTGGTCAATCTCGAGGCGGAGGGACCGAACCACGTCGCGCCGACGACGGCGGTCGCCCCCGAGTACGCTCCCGGTGAGACGACGATGGTGAGTGCGACCTTCCTCGGCGAACCCGAAGCAAGCGACGAGGAACTCGCCGAGCGAGGGCGACGAGCCCTCGAATCGTGGTTTCCCGCCCGCCGGTTCGACGGCTTCGACCTCCGCTCGACCGTCCGGGTCCCGTTCGCGCAGTTCGACCAGCCGCCGGGATTCCGCGAGGGGCTTCCCGGCCCCCGCACGCCCGACGGACCGGTCTACCTCGCCGGCGACTACACCCGCTGGTCGTCGATCCAGGGCGCCATGGAGAGCGGACGGGAGGCGGCCCGGGCGGTCGTCGCCGACCGTTAGAGCAGCCGGCGACACTCGGCGAGAGGGGGAAACCAGAGCGTCTCGCCCTCCCCGTCGCCGACGCCCGGATGCCAGCCCCCGGCGTCGGCGACGAGCGGCGACTGGAAATCGCTCCCTGACATCCCGTTTATCGTGCTCCCGGGTGCGAGCCGGGTGAACGCGGGCAGCATCAGTACGTCCGCGCCGTCGAGGGAACCGGGTCCGTAGAGAAAGCAGGGCCGTTTCCGCCCCTCAATCTCGATGGCGGGGTGGTCGTGGCCGACGACGTACCGTTTTGCGGGTAGCTCGGGGACCTCGTGGCCGTGGGCGACCACGGTCTCGCCGTCGGCGAGGCGGTACTCGGCGTGGATCTCGCCGTCGTAGACTCCGGAAAGCATCGTGTCGTGGTTTCCGCTGACGACGACGGGCCGGGCGCCTCCGTCCTCAATCGTCTCGAGGAAGGCGACGAGATCCCTCTCGACGCCCCGCGGAACCCGCGAAAAGGAGTGGAGGATGTCGCCGGCGACGACGACCTCGGCGAGGTCGGTCCCCTCAAGGAGCGCTTCGAGCCGGTCGATGGCGTCCCGGCCCCCGCCGAGGGGAGCCTCCACCCGGGAGGCGACGTCCCGACCGAGATGGACGTCGGCGATCACGAGCGTCTCGCTATCGGGGACGTAGACGGCCCGTCCGACGGTCGACAGGCCGTCGGGATCGGTCACGGGCCGACTCCACGGGCTGTTCGGCGGGCGGCGATCGCCGGGGGAGACTGGGTGGGCGTCACTGACGGCGGGAGGCGCTCGCGGGGGATCAAGCTTCTCCCGGAGGCCTACCTTTTTGCCGGACTCGGGCGAATCAGGGGGCATGGTCGACGTCCTCGACGACAAGCGGACCGCGACGCGGTTCCGGATCCTGGTCGAGATCGCAAAGCGCCAGCCGGCGGTCAGCCAGGGCGAGATCGCCGAGGAGGTCGGCGTCACCAGCCAGGCCGTAAGCGAGTACGCCCGCGCGCTCGTCGACGACGGGTTGGTCGAGAAGGAGGGTCGCTCGCGCTACCGGGTCACCAACGAGGGCGTCGACTGGCTGTTCGGCGCCGCCGAGGACGTCAGCCGCTTCGCCGAGCACGTCACCGAGGACGTCCTCGAGGCGATGAGCGAGGACGCCGCGATCGCGGCCGACGGCATCGAGGAAGGCGAGACCGTGACGCTTTCGATCGAGGACGGCCTCCTCCATGCGACCTCCGGGGATGCGGGGCCGGCGACCGGAACCGCGACGACCGACGCCGCCGCGGGCACCGACGTCGGCGTCACCGGCTTCGAGGGCGTCATCGACCTCGAGGCCGGCTCCGTGACCGTCGTCCAGATCCCCTCGGTGCGCTCGGGCGGGAGCCGGGCGGCCGACCCGGAGGCGGTCGCCGACGCCTGCGAGGGGGCGGATCTGGTGGCCGCGGCGGGGATCGAGGCGGTCGTCGCGCTCCGGGAGGCGGGCGTCGAGCCCGCGGTCACGGTCGCCGCCGGCGAGGTCGCCGCCGCCGCGGCCGAACGGGGGCTCTCCGTCGTCGTCCTCGCGACGACCGACGCCGTCGGCCGGGTGACCGACGTGCTCCGGGACGGCGAGGTCGCCTACGAGGTCCGAGAAAGCCAGTAACGACCGAAGCGGGTCGTCGAACCACAGCCAGCAGTTCGATCCGTTCGTCGCGGTGACAGTGTCGCGCGTCGCGGATAGGACTTTACTGCAGGGGAGCCTACAGGAGATATGACGACGGCAAACTGGGTTTTTGCGGCCCTGTTGGTGCTCCAGGGCCACTTTGCGGCCTCGTACCTCGTTCCGCTGGACGGCGAGGCCCAGGAGGAGTTCGGCGGCCTCCTGGCGTGGCTCTGGCCCTGGAGCGACGGTGACGGCGGGCTGATGGGCCAACTCGCGGTGGGCGGGAACCTGCCCCTCGCCGGGCTGTTCCTCGCGATGACTTCGGCGACGCTGTTCGTCTGTGGCGCCTTGGCGGCGGTAGAGATCGGGGTCCCGTTCGGCTGGTGGCGGTTCCTGGCCGGGGGCGGAGCCGTCCTGTCGCTCACCTTGATGGCGGGCTTTTTCGGCGCCACGAAACTGCTGCCGATGATCCTCGCCGTGGCCGTGCTGTGGGCCGTGGCGACGAATTGGCTCCAGCCTCCCGGATAGGGACGGCCGCGGAAGTCGGTAACGCTCCGATCCGATTGCTCTCTGGGTTGGAGACGAATCAGTGCACCGTCGATCGCCGTACGGCAAGACGATCGGTCGGTGAATAGTCAGATCCGACCGTATCAGTCGCCCCCGCGGCCGTCGGCGTGGTCCCTGGCCGTCGCGTACGCCTCCCGGAGTTCCCGGAACGCCGCCTCGTCGCCGCCGTGGTCGGGGTGGACCTCCTTTACTCGCTCGCGGTAGGCCGACCTGACCTCCCCCGAACTCGCGGTCGTCGGCAGTCCCAGCGTGCCGTATGCGTTTCCGACCCGCTCGGCGAACGCGGATCTCGCCGGCTCCGGCGACAGGTCGGGCGTCTCGAAGGGGAGTCTCGCGCCGAGGTGGGCGACCGGCATCTCGTGTTCGACGAGGACCACCGCCGTCCCGGTCGTGTTCCGAAGCCGGAAGAACGCGTGGGCGTCGAACGTGATCGCGACGTCACGTTCGGGCAGGTAGAACGCGACCGGATGGCCCGCGATCGGGTGGTCCTCGGCGTACCGCTCGCCGATCTCGCCCAGATACTCCCGGATCTCCCGCCGCCGTCGACCCTCGCCCGAGTACCGCGGCTCGCTCGCCCGGCGGGTCGGAAACCACCGCTCGCCGAGGACGAAGAGGATCGCGGCGACGGCCGCGAAGGCGGCCCCGAGGGCGAGTCCCGCGAGTACCGCCGGCGGGATCGTCTCAAGCCCCTCGACGACGCGTCCTGGCACGGGGAGAGGTAGGAAACGACGGGTAAAGAATCGCTCGTCGCGGACCGGGAGAGGTCGAGGGTCTCGCTTACCCGATGTACCGCAGGTCGTCGTCGCTCGGTAGCTCCATCGACTGCTGTTGTTGCTCCATCTCCTGGATCTTCCCGATGACCTCCTCCATCTCCTCGGCGCGCTCGTCGAGCGAGTCGTAGCCGACCTCGAGGTCGAGGCGGTCCTCGAGGAGTTCGAGGATCGCCCGGGCGCTTTTCGGATCGACGAGATAGCCGCTGGTCTCGCCCATCAGGCAGGCGGCGTCGAACCCGCGCCGACCGCCCAGACCCAGCAGGAGGCCGCTGACGCCGACGATCCCGCCCGCGGGCTCGTCCTCGCGGAACTCGACGCCGAGTTCCTCTAACTCCTCGCGCAGGTCGGCGTCGCTTACGGCGCCGATGACGTCGTACTCCTCGATGAGTTCACCGGTCGGGACGCCCCCGAGCGCGTAGATCTCGCTCACGTCGAACTCCTCGGCGACGTCGAGGAAGGCCTCGGTCAGCGCGTAGTGGCCGGCGTTGCTCTGGGCCTGGTGGTCGCCGGTCAGCACCAGCATGTCCCGGCCCGCCTCGGGAGAGATCGCGTGGAGCTTCGCACACGTGAGCTCGGCGACCCCCTCCTCGACGCTCACCTGCGGGGGGAACTCCCGGGAGTAGAGCCGCCGGACCAGCGTCGTCTCGGCGTCGAGTTCCTCCACGAGGTGTTCGGCGGCCAGCGTCCCGACGTGGCCGACGCCGGGCAGCCCCTCGATCAGGACCGGCTCCTCTACGTCGGCCTCGGCGACCGCGTCGATCTCGAGATCGTCCATCCTACCTCCCTTCGGGGCCGCCGTACTTAAGAGAACGTCGGTACTCGCCGTGGGGGTCCGCGGGGGAAAACGGTGCTGGCGCACTGTTTTCGGCGTCTGCGCCACACTCCGGGCAGCGCTCCGCGAGGGTGTAGATCGGCCGGTCGTGGGCCTCGCGCCAGGCCGAACACACCCGAACGTCCGACTTCACGGCGTTACTCCTCGTCGGTGCGCCGCTCACGGTGGAACTCGCCGCTGCCGCCCTCGGCCTCGATCGCCGACACCGCTCGGGAGGCGCTCTCCTCTAGGGCGTCCTCGGCGGTCTTGTAGTTGGGCGCCCGGACGGTGATCCGGTACTCGGGGGCGCCGACGTAGCCCACCGAGAGTTCGACGCCCTCGGGGACCTCGCCGTTGCCCTCGGCGGCCTTCAGGGCCTCGCGGACGCCGTCGACGCCCGATGCAGAGGGGTTCTCGAGGTCGACGTAGCCGCTGACGTCGACGTAGGGCACCGAGACGTTCTCGCGGGCGGTCTCGACGATCGCCTCGCGGTCGTCCTCGGCGAGGTCGGTTCCCTCGAGGGCCTCCCGTCCGTGGATCGCCGCCTCCGAAAAGCCCTCGTACAGCGAGCCGTGAGCAGCGAGGAGTTCGTCCGCGACCTCGACGTAGCGCTCGTCGGGGACGTCCTCGCCGAAGGCGATCCCCATCCAGTTGTCGGCCTTCTGTTCGTTCTTCCACTCCTGGATCTTATCGGAGCGCTGGTGGTCGTTGACGTCCTTCAGGGAGAGGTCGATCTGTTCGTGTTCCTCGTCGACGTCCAGGACCTTGCAGACGGCGATCTGGCCCTCGCGGACGTGGTCGCGGACGTTCTTGATCCAGCCGTTTGCGACCTCCGAGATGTGGATCAGCCCGCGTTTGTCCCGGTACTCCTCTAAGTCGACGAAGACACCGAAGTCCTCGATCTCGTCGATCTTGCCGACGACGAGTTCGCCGGCGTCGGGCCATCCACTGTACTTCATTGTTCGACGGTCTCCCCGTCGGTCGGGCTCCCCGCCGAGCGCCGCTCGACGGTCTCTATTACCTCGTGGTCGATCTCGGCGTTACCGCCGGTGGGACGGGCGAGCGTCGTCCCACAGACCGCACACGCCACGTCCGAGGAGGCCTTTCCGAAGACGACCTGTTCGTTCTCGCAGTCCCCACAGCGGACGAGATAGAAGTTTCCGGCCATGATTACTCCTGGAACTCGAGACGGCCCGCGCGCCATCCCTTCCGGAGGTGGGCCTTCCCACACTCGTTGCAGCGGTACTTCAGGTCCGTGCGCTTGGTCGGCTTCTCGCCGACCGGGACCTTCGAGAACCGGCCGCTGTTCCCGATCGAACTCGACGCCCGCCGCGAGCGGCGGGTGTCCCACTTCATCCCGCTCGAGCGGCCGG
Source organism: Saliphagus sp. LR7 (assembly GCF_003344565.1). NCBI lineage: Archaea > Methanobacteriati > Methanobacteriota > Halobacteria > Halobacteriales > Natrialbaceae > Saliphagus > Saliphagus sp. LR7. The sequence goes on from NZ_QPND01000008.1 coordinate 8,103, forward strand.
TGCGGGACTTCTCTACTTCGTGTTCGTGGTGTTCGTGACAGTGCGGACAGTACGTATTGAACCGGCGTGGCATCTGCATGGGTAGTTCTTGGCCGGAGTTGGTCGTGCCCGCTTAAAACCCGTTTGGTTTTTCGCCCGCCCGCCTGCCGGCCGGCCGGCGGTCATCGGGATTCCGGGACGTTCGCCGCGGCCGTCCGGGCAGTCCCCCGGTGGTCCGACCGGCCGCGGATCAGGCCTCGAGGGCGTGTTTCTCGACGACGACGTCCTCGATGGCCAGCACGTCCAGGCCCATCCCGTAGAAGTCCTTGATCGCCTCGGTGGGCGTGTTGACGATCGGCTCGCCGTGGTCGTTAAAGGAGGTGTTGAGCACGACCGGCACCCCCGTCAGATCGCCGAACGCCGAGATGAGCCGGTGGTAGCGGGGGTGTTGGTCCTCGCGAACGGTCTGGGGCCGGGTCGTGTCGTCGCCGGGATGGAGTACGGCCTCCAGGTCCTCGCCGCGATCCGGGTTCGCGTCGTAGCCGTTGATCATGAACGGCGCGGGGCCGCCGTCGACGAGGTACTCCTCGGCGGCCGCTTCGGTCATCGAGGGCGCGAAGGGGCGCCACTCCTCGCGGTGTTTGACGTAGCGGTTGACCCGATCCCTCGATTCGACGGTCCGGGGATCGGCGAGGATGCTCCTGGCACCCAGGGCCCGGGGCCCCATCTCGAGACGCCCCTGGAACCAGCCCACCAGCGCGCCGTCGGCGAGCCGGGAGGCGACGTATTCCTCGAGGTCCTCCGGCCGATCGTAGGCGATCTTGTTCGTCTCCAGCAGCGCATCGATCTCCCGGGTGTCGTAGGCGGGCCCGAGGTAGGCGTCGGTCATCTCGGGGACGTCGGCGGGCCGGGACTCGAGCCAGCCGGCGCCCAGCGGGAGTCCGGCGTCGTGGGCGACCGGCTGGACGAACAGTTCCGAGACCGCCGGCGACTCCCGGAGCCGTTTGTTGAGCTTGCAGTTCAGGGCGACCCCGCCCGCGAGCGCGAGCCGATCGGTGCCGACGGCGTCGAGCGCCTGGACGGCGATCTCAAGGACGGTCTCCTCCAGGAGCTTCTGGGCGGTGTGGGCGAAGTCCTTCTCCCACCGGTCGAACTCCCGCTCGCTGCCCCGGTCTACCTGCTCGCGGCCGAAGGCCTCCTCGAGACGGGAGACGCCGTAGTCGGTGCCCCAGCGCTTGGTGAGCGGCGTCACGTCGTAGTCGACGCCGAACTCGACCAGCTCGCGGAGGGTTCGCTCGATCTCGGGGTTTCGCTCGCCGTAGGGAGCCAGTCCCATCACCTTCCCCTCGCCGTTGAACATCCGGTAGCCCAGGAACTCGGTGACGATCGCGAAGAAGATCCCGAGGCTGTTGGGGTGGTCGTACGTTCGCAGCCGTTTGAGGCCCCGGTCGGTTCCGTGCCAGACGACCGTCGAGTCGTACTCGCCTTTCGCGTCGATCGTCAGGACTGCGGCCTCCGAAAAGCCGGAGGGATGAAAGGCGCTTGCGGCGTGGCACTCGTGGTGGGAACGGGTTTCGATCTCGGGGACCGGCCCGCCGATGTCGGCGAGTTTGGACTCGATCTCCCGGGTGGGGAGAAACCGGCTGCGAAGCTGGGTCACGGTCACGTTCTCGAGGCCGGTCAGCTTCGGGAGCAAGCCGGGGATGGTCGCGGCGTCCCGGAGGTAGTGGGTGAGGATCTTCCGGCGGAGCGTCGGGTCGTAGGGGAGGACGATCCGGTCGACGTCGGCGAGGTCGAGGTCGCGGTAGTCGAGACACGTCCGGATCGCGCGGGTCGGAAAGGTGTCGGGCGCGTGTTTCTCGCGGGTGAGTCGCTCCTCCTCGATCCCGTAGACGAGTTCGCCGTCCTCGAACAGCGCGGCCGCGGGATCGTGTTGCCCGTAGAGACCGATCGCGGGCTTGAACGAAAGGAGGTACTCGGACACTACACCGAAGAGGGTCCGTCCCTCAAGTAAGGATTACGATCCGATGGCCGTCCGATGCGGCCCCGTCCCCTATCGCTCGCGCGATTCGGGTGCGATCGCCATCGGGTACTCCGTGAGGTTCTCGTACCCTCCCTCGGTGACGACGACGAGGTCCTCGAGACGGACGCCGCCGACGGCGGGATCGTACAGTCCGGGCTCGACCGTGATCACGTGACCTGCCTCGAGTTCGCCCCCCGACGGCGAGAGGCTCGGCCGCTCGTGGATCTCGAGACCGACGCCGTGGCCGGTGCTGTGGATGAATCCGGTCTCGGCGGCGGGATCGCTCCGGAGCGTGTCGTAGCCCGCCGCCTCGATGACGTCACACGCCGCGTCGTGGACCGCGGCGCCCGTGACGCCCGCCTCGACGCTTTCGAGGGCGGCCTCGTAGGCGTCCTCGACGACTCCGTACCGCCGTTCGATCTCGTCGTCGGCCTCGCCGCGGACGAACGTCCGGGTCATGTCGCCGAAGTATTTGGTCCGTTTGTCCCGGGGAAAGATGTCGATCACGATCGCCTCACCGGCGAGCAGCGGCCCGCTCCCGCGGTCGTGGGGATCGGCGGCGTCGGCACCGCAGGCGACGATCGTCTCGTCCAGCGCACAGCCCCGCCGGAGGAGGGCGATCTCGATCTCGGTCGTCACCCGCTCGCTCGTGAGCGGTTCGCCCTCGTGGTACAGCACTCCGTCCTCGACGTCGGCCCCGGCGAGCAGCGATTCGGCGACCGCCATCGCGGCCTCGTTGGCCCGCTGGGCGTCGTGGACGTACCCCTGCTCCTCGTCGCTCTTGACGGCCCGGATCTCCTCGACGACCCCCTCGCGGTCGACGGTCACCGAGACGCCCTGCTCGCGGAGGCCATCGGCGGTGCCCGCGGGAAAGCCGTGGGGGACGACGACGCTCCCGGCGCCGTGGTCTCCGAGAAAGCGCGCGATACACCGCACCGTCCCCTCCTCTGGACCGTGTTCTGCGACCAGCGTCCGGTAGTCGTAGTCGGCGTGTCGGGAGACGGTGTCGGCGCGTGACTCCCGACTGGCGCGGCCGTACTCGAGCCCCGAGACGAGCAGGTGGGTCCCTTCGCCGGTCACGAGCGTCCGGTAGGGGTCCGGCGCGCTAAAGCCCGAGAGGTAGTGCTGGTCGGCGTCGTCGCCGTCCTCGCTGACGAGATAGCCGTCGGCGTCCCGGTCGGAGAGCAGTTCCCGGACCGGCGAGAGGTCGATCTCCATGCCGGCCACTGGGGCGGGGGAACCATATAATGGCGCGAATCGCGGCCACCGACACCGGTATAGGCGGGCCGTTCGAGAGAGCGGGTATGTATGTCACTATCGCGCCGTCGTCAGTCGGCGGGCGGGTCCGGGCGCCCCCATCGAAGAGCTACACCCATCGGGCGATCCTCGCGGCGGGCTACGGCGAGGGCGCCTTCGTCCGGGACCCGCTCCGGAGCGCCGACACCCGCGCGACCGCCCGCGCCGTCGAGGCCTACGGCGGGAGCGTCGCCGAGCGCGAGGAGGGGTTCGAGGTCGAGGGTTTTTCGGGCGAACCCGCGGTCCCTGACGACGTCATCGACTGTGCGAACAGCGGGACGACGATGCGCCTCGTCACCGCGACCGCCGCGCTTGCCGACGGGACGACCGTCCTCACCGGCGACGGGTCGCTTCGCTCGCGCCCGCAGGGACCCCTGCTCGATGCCATCGAGGAGCTGGGGGGCGAGGCGGCGAGCACCCGCGGAAACGGTCGGGCGCCCCTGGTCGTCACCGGCCCCATCGCTGGAGGGGGAGTCTCGATCCCCGGCGACGTCTCCTCGCAGTACATCACCGCCCTGTTGATGGCCGGCGCGGTAACCGAGCGGGGGATCGAGATCGACCTGGAGACCGAGCTCAAATCCGCACCGTACGTCGAGATCACCCGCGAACTCCTCGCGGCGTTCGGGGTCGAGACGACCGAAACCGGAGGAGGGTTCGCGGTCGCGGGCGGCCAGCGCTACGACCCCCCCGAGGGAGAGTATTCGGTGCCGGGCGACTTCTCCTCGATCTCCTACCTCCTCGCGGCCGGCGCCGTCGCTGCCGCCGAGACGGTCGAGATCGAGGGCGCCCACGAGAGCGCCCAGGGCGACCGTGCCATCGTCGATATCGTCTCCGGGATGGGCGCGCCCGTCGAGTGGAATCGTGCCGAGGGAACCCTCTCGGTCTCGGCGGCAGATCTCTCGGGGATCGAGGTCTCGGTCGCCGACACCCCCGACCTCCTGCCGACGATCGCCGCCCTGGGCGCGGTGGCCGACGGCGAGACCCGGATCACGGACGCCGAACACGTCCGCTACAAGGAAACCGATCGGGTGTCCGCGATGGCGGCGGAGTTAGGAAAGATGGGCGTCGAGACGACCGAGGAACCCGACGCGCTGACCGTCCACGGTGACCGATCGACTCTCGAGGGCGCGGCCGTGGACGGTCGCGGCGACCACCGGATCGTGATGGCTCTCGCAGTCGCCGCCCTCGCCGCCGACGGCGAGACGACGATCGCCGGAAGCGAGCACGTCGACGTCTCCTTCCCCGGATTCTTCGGGACGTGGGCGGATCTCGGCGTCGATCTCGAGGAGCGAGAGTAAGGGGCGGGCCAACCGACCACGTTTCAGTCCGGACCCCGTACCGCCGCCATGCTCACCGGCTCGGCAACCTGGGACTACCGCGACGCCCGCCACGAGCGCTTCGGACGGACCCACTTCCGGCGCTACGGCGACGGCCTCGTCTCGAGTCTCGGTCTGGGCACCTACCTCGGGGAACCGACCGACGACGTGGACGAGGCCTACCGCGAGGCGATCGGGCTGGCCCTCGAGTCCGGGTGCAACGTCGTCGACACGGCGATCAACTACCGCTGTCAGCGAAGCGAGCGGGTCGTCGGCCACGCGGTAGCGGAGAGCGACGTCGGCCGCGAGGCGGTGCTGGTCGCGACCAAGGGTGGCTTCCTTCCGTTCGAGGGCGAACGTCCCGACGATCCCGGTCGATTCGTCCGCGAAGAGTACGTCGAGCCCGGGTTGGTCGATCGTGACGACCTGGTGATGGGCAGTCACTGTATCGCTCCCGACTTCCTCGACGACCAGCTCGACCGTTCGCGTGCGAATTTGGAGACCGATCCCGATCTCTACTACGTTCACAACCCCGAGACCCAGCTTCGCGAGCGCTCCCGCGAGGAGGTCTACGACCGGCTCGAGGAGGCGTTCGTCCGGCTGGAGGAACGCGCTTCCGACGGCGACCTGGGAGGCTATGGCGTCGCGACCTGGGAGGCGTTTCGGGTTCCCCAGGACCACGACGCGTATCTCTCCCTGCCGGAGGTCGTAGACCGCGCGCGTGCGGCCGCCGACCGGGCGAGAACCGGCGGAACCCACTTCCGGGCGATCCAGCTTCCGTTCAACGTCTCGATGGCCGACGCGTTCACCGTCGAGGCCCACGAGACTCCCGACGGAGAGAAGAGCGCGCTCGAGTTCGCCGCCGACGCGGGCCTCGCGGTGTTTACGAGCGCGAGCATCGCCCAGGGTACCCTCGCCGACCGGCTTCCCGAGGCCGTCGCCGCCCGACTCGGCGGCGAGACGCCCGCCGGGCGCGCGATCAACTTCGCCCGGTCGGCGCCGGGGGTGACCGCCTCGCTGGTCGGGATGCAGTCGATCGAGCACGTTCGGGAGAACCTCGAGGCCTGCGAGGAAGACCCGATGGGCGCGGCGGCGTTCGACGAGGTCTTCGAGTAGTCACCACGGCGACAGGGGTCCGCCGTCGGTGATCCGTTCGTCGGCGAGGCGGTCGTGGACGAGGCAGGCCCCGACCGCGAGGACGGCGGCCCCGATCCCGGCGACTCCGACGGGTGCGATCACCAGGTTCGGGGCGCCCGCGAGGTAGAGAACGGCGAGCCCGCCGACGGCGTTGTAGGTCCCGTGGAGGATCGTCGGCGCGAGGGCGGTCTCCGCGCGGACGGTGACGTAGGTGTAGACCGGCGCCATGGCGACGGTCGCGACGGTCATCACCGCGACCCCCACGACGGGGAACTCGGGGAAGTTGTAGCCCTGGATGATGACCGGCGCGTGCCAGACCCCCCAGACCACCCCCGTGAGAAGGGAGACCGGCCAGAACCCCAGTTCGGAGAGCTCCGAGAGGAGGAGTCCCCGCCAGCCGAGTTCCTCGCCCGCGGCCGCGAGGGCGTTGATCGTCGCCCCCGCGACCAGCGCCTGGCCGACGAAGACCGCCGCCGCGGGGACCGGCAGCGCCTCGAGTTGCTCGACCGTCGCCGCGGCGTCGGCCTCCGAGAGCCCGGCCTCGAGGAAATAGGTCGCGTAGTCGGTCGTCAGCGAGACGCCCGGGATCGCGGCCCCGACGCCGATCGTGGCCCCCAGTAGCCCGACCGGAAGGAGCCATGCAAGGACGATCCACCGGGGACGCCCGCGTGCGATCCCACAGCGCGCCCGGATCGACTCGCCACGTCGGCGGGCGACGACGATCGCGGCGACGGCAGGCCCCCACATGAACGTCACGACGAGGAGGGCGGTTCCGACGACCGTATCGAACCCGATCCCGGCCAGAAAGAGCACAAGCGCGCCGGTCCACGAGATCCCGAACGCGAGCGCGAGGAACTCCCCGACGACCCGCGTCCGTACGTCGGTCGCGTCCATATCCTCTCGCTCGAACGAGTCCGATAAAAACGTTTGGCGAACTCGACGGCGTCCGAACCGCTCGTGGCCGCGATCGGACGACGGGAGGAAGGCATACGTGACCGGTCCGTGAAACCCGCCCATGAACGATCCAGCTCGAGGGACGCGATGAGCGCTCCGGAATCGCGGCCACCGCGGACGAGCCGCCCGGTTGCCCACGTCTACGACGCCGCCTACGCGGGCGTCCCGAACTGGGACATCGGCCGCCCCCAGCGCGCGTTCGTTTCGCTTCTCGAGGCCGGTCTCGTCCGGAGTCCGGTTCTGGACGTCGGCTGTGGAACCGGCGAACTCTCCCTGTTTCTCGCCCGTCACGGCCACGACGTCCTCGGGATCGATCTCTCGGCGCTCGCGATCGGCCAGGCCAGGGAGAAGGCCCGCTGGCGGCGGGTCTCAGCGCAGTTCCTCCAGTGGGATGCCCTCCGGATCGGGGAACTCCGGGCCGCGAATCTCTCCTTTCGGACGGTCGTCGATTCGGCGATGTTTCACGTGCTGGGCGACCGCGAACGCGACCGGTTCGTTGCCGCGCTGGGCGAGGTCGTCCGACCCGGCGGGCTCTACTGCGTCCTTGGGGACGCCCGGCGGGACGAGAACGAGGTGTACGGAATCACGCCCGCGGAGATCCGGCGGCGCTTTCGCGGCGACTGGGAGGTCGTCTTCGCGAACCGGACGGTGTTCGAACGGCGCTGGAGTTCGAACCCGGCGTACGTCGTCGGCGTCCGGCGGCAATGACAGGGCGCGACGGGAGTGAGCGAACGCTTCGCGTTCGCGAGCTACGTCGCGCTCGTGAGGTGAGCGAAGCGAACCGAACGGGCGCGACGGGATTTGAACCCGCGACATCTTGGTCCGGAACCAAGAACTCTGTCCACTGAGCTACACGCCCTCACCCGAAGAGAGCGCCGGGGGACTCATAACAGTTGTTGATTCACTCGATCAAAAGGAGAGCTGGTCGTCCCGCCGGTCCTCGCCGTTTGCGGGCGGGGTCCGATCGGAGTAGAACCGCCGGCCGACCGCCCGGCTGTCGACCATCGTGAGGACCGCCTCGCGGACGTCCGCGGGCGACTCGTAGGTCTGTCCCGCCCCCTCGCCGAGGACCCCCCGGAGGGTTTCGCTTCCGTTCGGGAACTCGAGGGCGTGGTCGCCCTCGGCGGCGAGGAGGTCCTCGTCCGTGATCGGGTACGATCGCTCCTCGAGAGCGTCGCTCAAGGTCCCGAACTCGATGCCGAACTCGCGGCTCGCGGGCGTGTTTCGGTTCGGTGTCATCCCGGCTCCGTACGTCGCGGAGCCATATACGTGTGGGACCAACACCCACGGTCCTCTGACCGTCATCGAACGAGGAGAGTCACTGCGAGGGACTCGTCCGCCGGTCAGTCGAACTGCGGGAAGACCTCCTCGCTCAGGACGTCACAGAACGCCGCCTGGTCGGGGCTGTGGCTCTGGTAGACGATGTGGTTGAAGCCGGCGTCGACATACTTCTGGGTGACCTCGTGGATGTCCTCGGGGTCGGTGGTGATCGTAAACGCCTCCTTCAGGTAGTCGGGGTCGACCTTGTCGCCGTGGGCCTGGACCGTCCGGGGGTCGGCGATGTCGGCCTCGAAGAAGATCGGAAGCTGGGTGCCCCGCCAGGGGAGACACGGCCGGAGGGCAGCCTCCTCGCTGTCGGGGTCGTAGGAGACGTGGAGGTGGATCGAGCGGTCGAGTTCCGAAAACGAGGAGTTCCGGTCGGACTTCTCGACTCCCTGCTCGACCGCGGGGAACAGCTCCTCCTTGACGCGCTCTGGCTCCTCGAAGACGGTGATGTAGCCGTCACCGAGGTCGCCGGCCATCCGGGCCAGCGTCGAGCCGTTCGAGGCGATGTAGATCGGCGGCGCCTCGTCGGGGCCGGTGTAGAGGTTCGCTTCGTTCAGGTCCCAGTAGGTGCCGTCGTAATCGACGAACTCGCCTTCGAACAGCGTCCGGATGATCCGGACGCCCTCGGCGGTCCGGCGGGCGGACTCGCCGAACTCGGGCATCGGGAGCCCGAGGGGACTCTCGTTCAGGGCCTCGCCCGAGCCGAGCCCCAAGAAGATCCGGTCGGGGTAGAGCTCCGCCAAGGTCGCCAGGCGGTGGGCAACGTTCGCGGGATGGTATCGGTGGATGATCGCGCTGACGCCGGTGCCGATGACGAGGTCGTCGGTGCGTTCGAGCGCCGCCGGGAGCCACGACCAGCAGTTCCCGCCGTTGGCCGAGGAGCCGTCCTCCAGGTGGTCGAACCAGGGGTGGAAGTGATCGTTGACCCAGGCGGTGTCGAACCCGGCGTCTTCCGCGAGCTCGACCTGATCGAGACACTCCGCGGGCGAAAACTCCTCGAGGGACGCGAACCAGCCGAAGCGAACCATGTGGAATAGGGTCGCGGCGGTATCCCTATACGTGTTTCTCTCCGCGCGTCTCTCGCCGCTCGCCGATCGGGCGATCAGTAGTCGATGTTCGAGAGCCGATCGACGGCGGGATCGGTGAACACGTCCTTCTCGTCGACGCTCCGCGACGAGAACTCCGAGATCACGGCACCCTCCGGCCCGCCCCGAAACCAGTGGTTCGTATCGGGTGGGATCGTGTACTGCTCGCCCGGCTCTAAGGCGACCTCGTGGCCCGCCGTGTAGTGTTCTTCTCGTTCCGGCGGACTCACTGCCGGCTCCTCGGTCTCCTCTCCCTCGACGTAGAGGTACACTTTCCCCGCCCGACACCGGAACGTCTCGCGTTTTCCGGGGGTGCCGTCGAACGGCGGATGGCGGTGTTCGGGACAGGTCTGGCCCGGCAACTGGACGAGTTCCTTCGCACAGTAGCGGTCGGTGTTGACGTAGGTGTGGATCTGGGTCCCCACCCGCACCAAATCGTCGAACCCGAAGTCCACGATCTCGAGGCCCGCCTTCTCCTCGTCGGTGAGGACGATCCCGGCCTCCTCGATAAGTTCCAGGGCGTGGCGTCCGGCCTCCTCCCTGCTTGTGTTGGTAGCCATGATCGGGGCGACGGACGGGGAGGAAAAAAAGCCGCGGGTCCAACAGGGGAGATCGACGGGGTTTTTCCCGGCGTCGAACGTGACGGCGGATATGACGCTCGATCCGGTCCACTTCGAGGGGATCGCCGATCTCGCGGGGCGGATCGACCAAGGCGCCGACGAGCGCGACCACCGCGCGTTCGCCGAGACCGTCTGGGAGGACTTCCTCGATCCGCTCGTAGACGACCGCGGGCGGACGGTGATCGAACCCGTCGGTTCGGTCTCCCGCCACCGGGTCGACTGCGAGGCCGTCGCGCTCGCCGAACCCGCCTTCGAGAGCTGCCACGGCCTCGACGCGGGGACGATCAACCCGACGACGTTCACGAACGGCCTCGTCATCGACGTCGCCCAGGCCGCGATGGCCGCGACGCCCAGCGACCTCGACCTCCACCGCTCGAGGACCGCCGTGATGACGGTCCACGCAAGCGACGCGACCGGCGGCGTCACCGACGACGGCTGGGATCGGTTCGACGACGGTTACAGCCGTCGACGGGCGGTAAACGCGCCGTCAGGCGTCCCCCGGTTCGCCGAGGGGATCGTCCACGCGCTCGCGCTCTACTCCGCCGAGAGCGAACACGCCTTAGAACACGCCGAGGCGGTGTCGGACCTGCTCGTCTTAGACGGGCCGCTGTACCCGCGGGGGCTCCTCCGGTGGGCCGACCAACACCCCGAACTCGCCTCGCTCTTGGCGGAAGAGCCCCAACCCGAGACGGTCGTCGAAAACTACGTCCGGCTGGTCGAGCGGTTCGTCTCCCGGGACGTTCCGCTCGTCGGGTTCGTCAAGAACCCCTCGACGCGGGCGATCACGCGGACACTGCGCGGGAAAGACGGGGTGGAAACCCCCTGGACCGACGACGCGGCCTTCTTCACCCGCGTTCTGGAGCGCGGCGAGTACGTCCCGGACGTCTCCGGCGAACGCTGGGAGCGCGACCGGGAGGCGCTCACGTACACCGGCTGGTTCCGCTCGCGGGCCGGCGTCGATGGACCGATGTCGAGGGAGGGTGACGCCCTCGGGGTCGGCCGCGAGCTTGAGCCCGAGGCCTACGAAGTCACCTTTTTCGTCCTCTACGACCCCCGCGAGGACCTCGCCTACCGGATCGAGGCCCCCTACGTGTTCACCCGCGACCCCGAGGTCCGCGAGCGATTGGCCCGCCAGGTCCTGGGGGAGGTCGCCACGTCCCGGGGGCCGCCGACGATCGTCGGCAAGGCCGACGAGCTGGCCCGGATCGGCGCGGCCGAGAAGGCCTCGCTCCGGGAGGCCTTAGAGGAGCGCTTCGACACCGAAGAGGACCGCAGCTACGACGACCTCCGGTGGGAAGCCTACGACTGAGTCGTACGTTCAAAAAAGGGGCGGGTCAGACGACCTGCAGGTACTCCTCGCGGAGTTCGTCGTCGCCGACCTCCCGCCCGTGGACCTCGTGCATGTGGGTTCGTGCCAGTTTGATCGCCTCGCCTTCGTCCTCGGACTGGACGATGAACCGGCAGTCCGATTCGGCCGCCTCGCAGTCGAGTTTGTGTGCGTCCATCAGTGGGTCTCCTGGATGTGTTCGGCTATCCGTTCGGTCTCCTCGTAGAACGTTTCGAGGTCGTAGTCCTGGGCCTGGATCAGCGCGCTGTAGCGGGGCGTGTAGCTCGCAAGGAAGGACAGCTCCGCGAGTTCGTCCTCCGTCGCCCCGTGAAGCCGTGCCGCGCCCCTGTGGAAGTGCCGGCAGTACTCACAGCCGATCGCCGCCGCGACCGCGAGTCCGACAAGTTCTCGGGTCTTCGGCTCGAGCGCTGACTCCTCGAAGAGGAAGTGTCGCATGTTCGGCCACTCGGTGACCAGATCCCCCTCCGGGAGCGCCTCGAGATAGCCCGGGACGAACCCGAACGACTCCTCGATCTCCGTTCTCGTTTCGTCGTACGGTCTCTGTTCGGTTGCCATGTTCGTACCCCCGACGGCGGCCGGTAGTGTGCCCTATGCCACCGACCACCACGCTGTCTACCACGAACCGTTACTTAGCGTTTTTCGGCGAAACCGATTCATAACCGCCGCTGACCGTCGGACCGGCGATCCGGTTCCGGATTCCGGCCACGGCGGCCGTCAACGGCCGTCCGCGGAGCGAAACTCCTCCTTTGTCGTCTCGACCTCGACGGCCTCGGAGGCGACCCCGATCCGGACGAACTGGGTCCGGACGTGTTCCTTTGCCGCCTCGAGGGCCTGTTCTTTCGTGTCGAACCCGCGGGGCAGGGGGGACTCGAAGGCGATCCGGATCTCGCGGCCGTCGACGGTCTGGGTGCTCCCGCCGCTGTCGACCTCGTAGAACTCGTCGCAGATCCAGACGTAGGCGGCCTCCTCGTCGGGCGAGCCGCTAAAGGAGGGGGCCTCCTCGCCGCGCTCGTAGATCGTCCCGGTGAGTTCGGCTCCGCCCGCCCTGGCTCTGACGATGATCATCGCGCCCGGGCGCCCACCGGGTTCGGTACCGCCGCCGACTCCCGACACGACGCCGCCTCGCACGCACGACCGGAGACAGTTTCCATGGCTCGGTTCTAGCGTTCGGGGACCCAAAAGGACGATGAAATCGCGCCGGGAGGGAAACGGGTTAGTGGATCGCTCCGGATAGACCGGACATGACGGACCTGGGCGACTTCGGGGACCACACCGCAGAGGGGGCCACCCGACGGGCGGGCACCGAGGACGACGACCGATTCGAGCGGACGTCGGTCGAGCCCGCGGGCGAGGACCGGGGGATCGGCGCGCTCTGTGTCTCCCGGGGGCTTCGCGTCGCCGAGGACGGCGACGAGACCGACCTCCAGGCCTACATCACGAGCGGGAACCGATCCGGGATCCGGATCGGGAGCTACCTGATCGCGCCGTACCCCGACGGCGAGAGTCTCTTCTGTCGGATCACCGCCCTCGAGTACGCCCAGGAGTACCACGCCGACGACGCGACCGAGATCCATGCCCGACGCGCGATGCGCACCGAGGGGGTCGAGGAGGGAGACTACAAGTTCATCGCGGGGCTCGAGCCCGTCGCCGTCCTCTACGAAGACGGGGAGGACCTCAAGCGCCGGATGACCGACCGGGTTCCCAAACCCCGAACCATCGTCCGGGAGGCGAGCGACACGGAGGAGATCAAGACGGGCCTGAAGATGCCCGGCGAGGGGGTCTTCCTGGGCCATCTCGCGGTCGGCGGCCAGAAGGTCCGGACGGCGGCGACGCCGCCGACGATCGACTATCGGCTGAAAGACGACTACGAGGCCGGCGACCCGCTGGTCTTTCGTCACACCCTCGTCGCCGGCGGCACGGGGTCGGGGAAGACCCACGCCGCGAAGAACGTCCTCCGGCAATACCTGGCCGACGAGCGCCGGTATCCAATGGACGACGGCCGGACGGTGACCCCCGCAGTGGTCGTCTTCGACCCCCAGGACGAGTACGCCCAGATGCACGACGACGGCGACCTCCCCGACGACTTCGCGCGCGGACTCGATCGGGAGGGGGTCGCCCACGGCGGCCACGACGACACGACCGCGTTCGTCCCGAAGGTGAGCACGGCCGACTACGACCCGGCCCACCACCGCGCGGCGTGCGTCGAGTTCACCATCCCCTTCTCGATGGTCCACGACAACCCCTGGCTCGTCGCGGGCAGCGGGCTGAACGACAACCAGTACGGCGCGCTGACGGGCGTTCTTCTCCCCATGTTCCGCGAGCAGTACGGCCGGAACGGGACCTACGAGGAGTTCACCACCTTCCTCGACGACCCCGCACTCCGCGAGGAACTCGACGAGTCGGGCCGGGTCCACGAGGCGACCTACGACGCCGTCCGCCGGCGCGCGTACGGCTTCAGCGACGTCTTCGACCAGGACGCCCGCCCGATCACCGATCTCGTCCACGACTTCGTCCGGCCCGGCGGGCTCTCGGTCGTTCCCACCTATCACATCACGAACAGCCGGGCGACCGAGACGGTCGTGCTCGCGCTTTCTTCCCTGCTGATCGACCAGAAGCTCTCGAACGATCCCGCCCACGACCGGATCAAGGAGACGCCCCTCGTCGTGGGGATGGACGAGGCCCACAACTTCCTGACCGACGCCGACAGCGTCCAGGCACGGAAGGTCATCGGGAAGTTCACCGAGGCCGCAAAACAGGGCCGCAAGGAACGGCTGGGCCTCTTTCTGATCACCCAGGACCCCCAGGACATCGCCGATCCCGTTTTCAAGCAAGTGAACACCACCGTCGTCCTGAACCTGGGCGACGAGGACGCGATCAGGAGCGTCAACATCCCCTCGAACCTCGAGTCGAAGGTGCCCTACATGGAGAAAGGCCAGATGGTCGTCTACTCGCCCGACAACTCCGAACCCGTCGAGCTGATCGGGCTTCCACACTGTCTCACCCGGCACGGCCGGGACTGACGCCGGCCTCTCCCGCGATCACTCCCCCTCGACCGCCCAGTCGAGGACGACCGTGACGGTCTCGTGGTCGGCGCCGATCATGGGTGAGCGTTCCTCGACCGTGACGTCGTAGGTGATCGAGGCGGGCGGCGAGAGATCGACGGTCTTGTTGCCGACCCTGGGGGTTATCCCTCCCTCCGCACGGAGATCGCGGGCGAGCTCCTGGAGTCGGTCGGCGGCGTCCTCGCGGGCGATCTCCCGTTTGTCCCTGGTCTTATCGGACATGGACGAACTATCGTGGCTCGAACGGTTAAGCGATTTTTCACGGCCGGGACACTGTCATCGAACCCTGATAGGGTCGGGCGAGTCCCTCCGACCGGTCCCTGCCTGGATAGGGGCCTTTTTCCTCGCGGGGAGGGAACCCCCGCCCGATGGACCCCTCGATCGGGATCGTGGCACAGCGGGGAAACGACCGCGCCCAGGCGCTCGCGGCCTCGATCGTGGAGGCCGTCGGCGCCGACGCTCGAGCGGTCGTCGACGAGGAGACCGGCCACGTGTTGGATCGGAAGGGCGTTCCGGTGGCGGCGATGGCCGACTGCGACCTCGTCGTCAGCATCGGCGGCGACGGCACCTTCCTGTTCGTCGCCCGGGAGGCCGGCGGCGCGCCGATCCTCGGGGTCAACCTGGGCGAGGTCGGCTTCCTCAACGCCGTCGCGCCCGACGACGCCGTCGAGACCGTCGTCTCGCTGGTCGCCGACCGCCGCCGGGGCGAGCCGATCGCGGGCCGAACCGTCGACCGGCTCCGGGCGGAGGGCGAGGGGTGGGAACTCGCACCCGCGGTCAACGAGGTCGTCGTCCACGGCCGCCGGCGGGGCCACGGCGGCGGCGCCGAGATCGAGATCCGCGTCGACGGCGAGCGCTACGCCGAGAGCCACGCCGACGGCGTCCTCGTGGCGACACCGACGGGATCGACCGCGTACAACCTGAGCGAGGGCGGCCCGCTCGTCCGCCCCTCCGTCGGCGCGCTCGTCGTCACCCAGATGTGTGCGACCGAGCCGATGCCGCCACTCGTAACCGATGCCGAAAGCGAGATCGAGCTCCGCCTGACGGGCCCCGAAGGTGGGTACGCGATCAGCGACGGGCGAAACCGGCGCCGGCTCGAGTCGCCTGCGACCGTGCGGGTCGCCGTCGCGGACGATCCGATCGTCATCGCCGGTCCTCGGGGGAACTTCTTCGAAGCTCTCGAGAAGTTGGAGTAGCCGGCCGTAGACGGGGCCGTCGTCGGACCGGTGCCGCCCCGGCGGTCAGTGGTCGTGGTCGTGGCTGTGGTCGTGGCCCCCCGGCTCCCCGCCGTCGCTGGCGGCGTCCACGTCGCCGCCGGCGACGAGCGTCTCGTGGTCGCCCTCGATCATGTCCATGTTCTTCAAGTTGTCGCGCTCCTCGAAGTCGGCGACCGCGTCGAGCAGATCGTCCTGGGTCAGCGTCGTCCGGTTTTCCGTCAGTGCTTCCAACACTGCTTCCCGGAGCACCATCCGGAGGTCGCTGCCGGTGAGCCCCTCGGTGGCTTCCGCGACCGTCGCGGGGTCGAACTCGTCGATCTCCATCGCGCGGGTGATGACCCGGAGGATGTCCGCGCGCATCCCGTTGTCCGGCTTGGGGAAGTTGACGATCTCGTCGAAGCGACGCCAGGCCGCGGCGTCGAGCTGATCGGGGTGGTTCGTCGCCCCGATCAGGAGCACGTCGTCCTGGATCAGCGAGACGTTGTCGATGCTCTTCAGCAGGGTGTTGACCGCACGCTTGAGGGCGGCGTGTTCGTCGCTCCGGCGGGTCTTGGCGACGAAATCGAACTCGTCGATGAAGAGGATACACGGCGAGAGCCGTTTTGCGACCTCGAAGGTCTTGTCGACGTTCTTGGCCGTCTCCCCGAGGTACTGAGAGGTGATCATCGACAGCTTGACCTCGACGAACGGGAGGTCCATGTCGTGGGCCAGCGCGCGCGCGGTCGATGTCTTTCCAGTACCCGGAGGACCGACGAACAGCAGCTTCCCGATCTCGCGGAGGCCGATCTCGGCGAGATAGTCGCGGTGTTCGATCGCCTTCGCGATCTTGTCGATCTCGGCCTCCTGGTCGGCAGTGAGAACGATCTCCTCTAAGGTGACGTCGATCTCCTCGGGAGCCTGGATCTCCACCAGGTCGAGCATCTCCTCTTCGTCCTCGCTCTCGAAGTACTCCTCGAGGAGGCCGTCGATCCAGACCCGGTCGGCCTGGATCGGGCGGTTCATCTCGCGGGCGAGGTCGTACTCGACCTCCTCGCTCACTCCGTCCTGGCCCTCGAAGTGGGCGGCGAGCGTCGGGTTCGTGAGCAGCCGATCGGTGTCGGCACGCTCTAGGAACCAGCGTTCGGCCAGCTCGCGCTCGGTCAGCGAAATCGTTCCCGAGAACTCCTCGCGGTCGGTGAACATCAGCTCCGAGACGGCCTGCCAGGGCCGGTCGACGCCCGTGGCCGCCCGGGCGGTGGTCGTCGTCGCCGACAGCGGGCGCTCGATGCCCTGCTCCCGGGAGCGAGCCCTCGATCCCCCCTCGCTCGACTCCTCGCCTCCCTCGCTCTCCGACCCGGACCAGAAGACCCGTCGGATCCGCGGCGGGAGGTCGTTTGCGTCGAGCGATCGGTCCGCCGAATAGACGCTCGTCGTGAGCAAGAACTCGACGACGTCGAGCGCCGCGTCACTCATTCTCCGGAGCTAGCTCCCACATCGTCTTAACGCCGTCGTCCGGCGGGACGTGTGCCCCGCGCTGGCACGCGGTGGTCCGACACAACCGTTTTCTTCCGGGGGTGCGATCCGGGCATATGAACGTGTTGCTCGGGATCGCGGGCAGCGACGAGGGGATCGAGGCCCTCGAGAAAACCGTCGAGCGCACCCTGGAGGCCGGCGACGACCTCACCGTCGCCGTCGTCGACAAGCCCGAGGCCGAACGCTCCCAGGAAGCGACCGTCGAGCGAGCCGAGGTGGTCCTCGCCGAAGCCGACCTCGAGGCGACGGTCCGCACGCTGGAGGGCGATCCGGGGAGCTCGCTGGTGGACTTCGCCGAACACGGCGGGTTCGACCGGCTGGTGATCGGCGGCGGGACCGAGAGCCCGATGGGGAAGATCAGACTGGGACCCATCGCGGAGTTCGTCCTGTTGAACGCGACGACGACGGTGACGCTCGTCCGATGACCGACGGCCGTCTCTACCCCGAGGAGCCCGCCGGATCCTTCCCGACCCCGCCGGCGACTGTCGCCGACCGCGAGGGCCGGTCGATCGAGCTCCGGACGATCGACGGGGGGGACGCCGACGACCGCGAGGCCCTGGTGGAGATGTACGTCCGGTTCGATCCGACCGACAGGGCCCAGGGGATCCCGCCGACCGGCGAGGACCGCGTCAGAGACTGGATCGAGACCATCGCCCCCGAGGGGATCCACGTCGTCGCCGTCCACGAGGGGGAGGTGGCGGGCCACGCGACGCTGGTTCCCGAAAGCGATGACCCCGAGGCGATCGAGGAGCCCGCCGGGATCACCTGGGAGCTCGCGATCTTCGTCCTCGCGGCCTACCAGCAGGCCGGGATCGGGACTCACCTGCTGGAGCACTTGCTCGGCCACGCCGAAGGGCTGGGCGTCGAGCGGGTCTGGCTGACCGTCGAGCGCTGGAACGCGCCAGCGATCGGGCTCTACGAGTCCGTCGGCTTCGAGCGCTGTGGCACTGAGAGCTTCGAACAGGAGATGGCGATCCGGCTGGCGTAGTCCGGCTACACCGAGAGCACGGGCTGGCTCGCGTACGAGAGGACGTACTCGGCCGTTTTCTCCAGTACTTCGGCGGGCCGTTCGATCACCGACTCGCGGGGGATGACGATGAAGTCGGCGCCGACGGTGTCGGCGGCGTCGAGGACGACGCTGCCGGGATGGCGGGTCTTCCGGCTCGTCGAGAAGCCGTGGGTCATCGACGTCGAGAGGGGGACGCCGTAGGCGTCGGCGACGCCGCCGACCTCGTCGAGAAAGCGCTGGGCGTTGTCGGCGACCTCCCCTTCTTCGACGGTGCCCGCGTCCATTCCCTTGACGACGCCCCGGCCGAGGACGAACAGGACGTGGACCGAGGCGTCGTAGCGGTCGGCGACCGCGACGGCGAACTCGACCGCGCTCGCGGACTCCTCGCTGCCGTCGACCGGCGCGAGAACGGTCTCGACGGAAAACGGCTCCCGGTCGTCCAGATCCATGTCGGGTGATCCGAGGCCGGCCATCAAAAAGGCTCGCCCCCGCAGGGCCGGCTCCCCGTCCACTTTCGCCCGTCGAGCGCCAATCAAGCGGTCGCCGAACGGTCGCCGGCGCCGTCGTCCGTGAGGACTATGCGGGTGGCCCTCGAAGCCCGATCCATGTTCGATACGGTCGTCGTCGCCACCGACGGATCCGACAGCGTCGAGCGAGCCGTCGACGTCGCGCTCGATCTGGCCGCACGCTTCGACGCCTCCGTCCACGCCCTCTCGGTGGTCGACGAGGGCGAAGTCGACGCCTCGCCGCCCCAGCTTCGCGAGGAGCTGACGACGGCCTTAGAGACCCACGCCGAGGCCGCCCTCGGGACGGTCCGCGACCGGGCAGGCCCCGGGATCGAGACCGCGGTCCGGGAGGGCCAGCCCGCGACCGAGATCTGCGAGTACGCCCGCGCCACCGACGCCGACCTGATCGTCACCGGCACCCGCGGGCGCCACGGCGAGAACCGCCTGCTCCTTGGCAGCGTCGCCGAACGCGTCGTCCGGACTGCCCCCATTCCGGTGCTCACGGTCCGCCAGCTCGAGGAAGTCGCCGAGGACGAGTCCGCACGCGACGAACGCGCCGCGGCCTGAGCGGGGAGATCGGCGGGTTCTTGCCGCTCGGCGCCCGAGACGGGGCCATGTACGACGATCTCGTCGACGCCGACCTCCCGATCGCCCGCAAGTCGGTCGTGCCGGGCGCGGGCTTCTTCCGGCCCGACTCCGTAAGCGAGGAGGCAACCGATCAGCGGGTCCGGGCCGCACTCGACGGCGCGGAGGCCGCTGTGATCGCCGACCCCGACGCGGACGGTCTGGCCTGTGTCGCCCTGATCCGGGAGTTCTACGACGACGTGAGGGTGGTGCCCGAACCCGAGGGCGACGGAGAGGACGACGAGACTGATGGTTCCGAACCGAAGGGCGACGACGCCGAACCCGAACCCACGCCCCACCGCGTCGCGCTCGTCCCTGCCTCGCCCCACGACGTCGAGGACGCCCTCGCACGGGTCGCGGTCTACGCCCCCGAGGGGATCGATCTCTACGTCTGTGACCTCGCGCCCGATCGCTTCGAGTACGTCGAGGACGAACTCGCCGACGCGATGGCGGTCGCGGGGAGCGTCTCGTGGTACGACCACCACCAGTGGAACGATGGGGTCCCCGAGGCGGTCCGGACGGCGGGCGCCGAACTCGCCATCGGCGACTCCGAGGAGGAGTGTTCGGCCGACGTCGTCGCCCGCTCGCTCGAGTACGACTTCGACCCGGTCCACGAGGAGCTCGCGGCGGTCACCCGCGACCACGACCTCTGGCTCCGGGAGGACCCCCGCAGCGACGACCTGGCCGACTACGCCTACTGGAGCGATCCCGCCGACTACGTCGAGGTCGTCCGCGCCCACGGCGCCGACCTCCCCGAGTGGGTCGAGGCCTATCTCGCCGAGCGCCGGGTCGAGAAGACCCAGCTGATCGACCTCGCCGTCTCGCGGGCCGAGTACCGCGAGATCGGCGGCTACACCGTGGGCGTGACCTACGGCCGCTGTTCGCAAAACGAGGTCGCCGAGGCGATGCGCGAGGACGGCGCCGACGCCTCGGTGATCGTCAAGCCCGCCGGCAGCGCCTCGATCCGCGGGACCGACGCGTTCGAGCGGTGTCACGAGGTCGCCGGGCGGGTCAACGGCGGGGGCCACCCGAAGGCCGCGGGCTGTAAACCCGACATCTACGACGACGCGCTCGACTACGCGACCCACTGGACGAGCCGTGGCGCGGTCACCAAGCAGGTGATCCTCGACGCGTTCCGGGCAGTGGTCGCCGACGAAGGCGAAGCGGAAGGGAGCGACGCGGAGGCCTGAGCTACCGGCGGGCGAGCACCCGCATCACGAGCTGGAGGACGTGGACGAAGACACCGGCAACGGCGATGTAGACGCCGATGGTCTGGAGAGCGACCGATCCCCGGCGATCGCGGACCTTCCAGATCTCCCAGCCGAGTCGGAGCATGAACCCGAGGAAGATCAGGACGAAGCCGGCGAGCAACACCGGTGGAACGAACGTCCCGATCGCGACGGCGACGATCCCGCCGATGAAGGCGTAGTTCGCGTACGACCCCCAGCTCTCGAAGGACTTCGAGCGGACGTAGACGTAGCCCGCGATCACGGCCGTCAGGAGGGCGACGACGATCGCCGTGACCCCCAGGATCGGGAGCTGGGCGTCTCGGGGCGCAAAGCGGAGCACCCCGGCGCCGAAGACCCCGAACGCGAGCTGGAGGACGACCGTTCCGACGAGCGCGAGGCCCGTACTGTCCCCCGAGATTCCGCGTTCGGCGATCATCTGACCGACGGTGATCGCCGCACCGTAGACGAGGACGCCGACGATGGGGTAGGCAAAGAGGGCGTCGTTGAGCGCCGCGAGCGGCGTGGCGACGACGAGATACATCACGGCGACGTTGACCGCCATCAGGACGCTCGCGCCGCCGATGACGGTCACCTCCCGCGAGCCGAATCCTCGGCCCGTGTCGTGGGGCGTTTCGAGGGAACTCATGGCTACCGGCTATGCCGCTGTCGGGGAAAAGCCCTCGCCATGGACATCTCGAACGATCCGCCGTACGATTGCCCGGTGAAACCGTGTGTCGTCCGCGAGTTCGCCGGAGCCGACGGACGGGAGCGGAGGTCAGTCCTCGACGACCCACCGGTCCGAGTAGGACGATCCACAGGAACACTGCGCGTAGGCATGGATCACGTCGCCCTCGGCGTAGATCCCGCCGACGTCCTCGTTTCGCTCCTCGGCGAACGCGAAGACGAACTCCGGGGCGCCGTCCTCGCAGTCGGGACAGACCCCGTCCGTGAGGTCGTCGTCGATCTCGCTTTCGGTCGCCATCGCCGACCGCGCGAACTCCATCGCGCCGGTGCCGGTCGCGGCCTCGAAGGCGCTGCGCCCGCTCTCGCCGTCGACGACCATCAGGACGCCGCCCTCGACGCGCTCGCCGAACTCCTCGAGTTGTGGGTCCTCGACGAACGAGTCCGCGAGGAAAAGCGCCACGTCGTCGGGCCGTTCGGCGGCCCGGAACTCCGAGAGTACGTCGCTCATGGTCGAGAGTGCTCCCGAAGACTCAAAAAGGGCGCGAACCGGTCAGTCCTCCAGGTCCTCGGCGATCGCGGATAGGCTGTCTGCGGGGGGTTCGCGGGCCTCGTAGTAGGCCGTCTCGCCGGGCGCCCGGATCCCGTAGAGGAAGTCGGGTTCGACGATATCGAGCAGGACGGAGCCGCCCGGGCGGGCGTCGCCCTCGGCGACCCACCCGGCCAGACGATCTTCACACCCTCCGGGATCGCGGGCGTATCCCGGCGCGTCGTAGAGGCCGGGGATCCGGACGCCGTCGCCGCCCAGCGTCCGGTCGGGCCGGGCGAACAGCTCGTCCCCGTTACAGGCGACCCGAACGACCTCGCCGACGGGAAGCCGGTCAGCCTCCTCTGCGGGCACGTCGATCCGGACGCCGGTCGGCGTCTCCGCGAGGGTCGCCCGAACGGTCTCGATGGAAGGGTGGTCGCTGGCGAGTCGGTCCGCCATCCTCCTTACTCGTCGTCCGCGTCCTCGCCGTCCTCGAGACCCAACAGCTCCTCGACGTCGGTCTCGCCCCGATCGACGATCGCGGCGTTGACCTGGGCGACCGCGTCGCTTACCTCCCGACCCCGAACCGTGATCCGGCGGCGCTCGCCGTCCCGGCTCGGCTTGTAGCCCGTCTGGCGTCCCGTCATCAGGACCTCCCGGAGGGTCGCCCCGGCGACGGAGTCGTTGAGCGGTCGGCCCGCCTCGTCGGAGCCGCCCGTGATCTCCAGGGTGTAGCCGTCGAGACCGACGGAGTCGCCCTCGACCTCCTCGCCGACCGACCGGCCGAGAAAGCGGTTGGCGTCCTGGTCTTCGGCCTCAAGCTGGTACGACGTCCCGCTCTCGGGATCGCCGACGACGACAGTGAACGTTGCCATGTCCGGGACGAACGGGTCCGCGGCAAAAAGCACGTCGGATCGCCGATGGGTCGCTCCGGGACGTCGCCACGGCTCCGAGGAGCGGCGCCCGGCCCCGCCCTCGAGGAACCTGTCGTTTCGAAACGACTAAGCCCCGTCTGACCGTACAGTCAGCCAGTGACCGAACCGAGCGCCCGCGAGGAGATCATGGAGGCAACCTACGACGCGCTCTGTGACAGGGGGTACTCCGAGCTGACCGCCCGGGCGATCGCCGACCGAACCACGAAGAGCAAGTCCCATCTGTTCTATCACTACGACTCGCTCGACGACCTCGTCGTCGACTTCATCGACTACCTTCTCGAGAGATTCGACGACTGGGTCGAGACCACCCGGGAGCGCCCGCCCGTCGAGCGGCTGACGGCGTTTACCGACTGGTTTCTCTACGGTCCCGGCGACGACGAGCAGGTCTCCTTTCACACCGCCATGCTCGAGCTCCGCGCCCAGGCGCCGTACAACGACCGCTACCGCGAGCGCCTCCGGGACGGCGACCGCCGCCTCCGGGCGGTCGTAGAGGAGATCCTCGAGGCGGGGATCGAGTCGGGGCAACTCCGCGAGCACGACCCCGAGCGGACGGCCGCCCTGCTGATCGCCGCCTTCGACGGCGCGCGGGTCCGCCAGCTCACCACCGGACGCGACGCCTACCCCGCCCAGGTGCGGGAGGCGGTCGTCGCCGACCTCCTCGCGGATCTCGTGGCCGAGGGCGTCAGCCTCGACGTAGAGGGGAGCGACGGGGATGCGTGAGGTCGTCGTCGGAGGGCGGACCCGGGCGCTCTCGCCAGCCGTCGAGCGGGTCGTCGACGATGCCCTCGACTCGCGGACGGTCTCGCTCCCGACCGCGCTCACCCGGGCGAGCGCGGAAGCCGTCGGCGACGGCGGCGAGCCCCCCGGAACCGACGCGGCGAGCACGGCCGTCGCCTCGCTGTCGGGCTACGCCCACCTCCGGCGGACCCTGCTTTCGGCACCCGACCACGAGAGGCGGGCGGTCGCCCTCCTCGCCAGCGACTACCTCCTCGCCTCGGCCCACGCGGCCCTCGGGGTCGCTGCCGTCCCGCCCGACCGCCGCCGCGAGCTGTACGCGACGCTGACCGCCGGCTCGGCGGAGCTCGCGGCGGCCCTGTTCGCGGTGTCGACGGACCGTTCCGAGCGGGACGTCGATGGAGAGCCGCCGGTCGCCGCGACCCTCGCGGAGACCGGCTGTGCGCTGGGCGCGGCCGTCGGGGCCGCCTCCCGGGGGACCGTCGAGGCGATGGCCGACTACGGCCGGTCGCTGGCGACGGCCGCGGCCCGTACCGACGGGGAGGCCGCACTGGCCCGGATCGAGGCCGCCGTCTCCGACGATCACCCCGACATCGACCGGGGGCCGGCCGAGGGACCGATCGGGGACCACACGAAGCGGGCGCGGGCCGCCCTCGAGGCCCTCCCCGAGGGCGAGGCCCGCGAGCGCCTCGAGCGGGCGACCTGGGTGGTCGGGGGACGGTCGTCGGGGTGACTCCGGCGGGAACCGATGGAGGAAAAGCCCTCCACGCCCGACGGTCGGTGTGCGACTCGAGTTCCTGGGCGGGGCCCGCGAGATCGGCCGCAGCGCCGTCCTGATCGATGACGCCCTCCTGATCGATTACGGGATGGATACGGGCACCCCGCCCGCGTTCCCCGTCGGGGACGTAGAGCCGGAGGCAGTCGTCGTCAGCCACGGCCACCTGGATCACGCTGGCGCGGTTCCCGCGCTGCTGGCAGGGCAGCCCCGCCCCGAGATCCACTGGACGCCCTCGACCGCCGACCTCTGTACGGTTCTCGCCCGGGACACCCTCGAACTCCACGGCGGGAGCTACGCCTGCCCGTTCACGGAGGCCGACGTCGCCCGCCTCGCCCAGCACTCACACACCCACGGCTACGGCGAGCCCTTCGAGGCCGCGGGCTACGAGATCACGTTCTACGACGCCGGCCATATTCCGGGGAGCGCCCACGTCCTGATCGACAGCGCGGGGCGAAGCCCGCGAGAAGACGACGGCGACACCCGCCTGCTCTATACGGGCGATTTCAACACCGAGGACCAGCGCCTCGTTTCGGGGACGACCGCCCGACCCGACGCCGACGTCGTGGTCTGTGAGAGCACCTACGCCGACACGACCCGACCGCCGCGGGCGGAGATCGAGGGGGCGTTCGCCGAGCGCGTCGAGCGAACCCTCTGGGAAGGAGGGACGGCGGTCGTCCCCGCGTTCGCGATCGGCCGGACCCAGGAGGTCCTCTCGATCCTGGCCGAGGCGGGCGTCGAGTGTTACGTCGACGGGATGGGCAAACGCGTCACCGAACTGTTCGACCGGCCCCGAAACCGCGACTCGCTCCGCGACCCCGACGACCTCCGCCGGGCGAAGGGCCACGCCCGGTTCGTCTCCGGTCGGGACGGCCAGCGGGAGCGAATCGCCGACTCGAACACCGCCGTCGTCACCACGAGCGGGATGCTCCAGGGAGGGCCGGCGATGACGTACGTCCCCGCGGTCCGGGCGAACCCGACGAACCTGATCGCGCTCTCGGGCCATCAGGTCGAGGGTACGCCCGGTCGGGACCTCGTAGAGACCGGCAGCGCCGAGATCGACGGCCGGCGGATGCCTGTGAGCGCCCGGGTCGAGGCCTACGACCTCTCGGCCCACGCCGACCGCGACGGACTCGAGGCGTTCCTCGACGCCTACCGGGCGGCGACGGTCCTGACCGTTCACGGCGACCGCCCCGAGGCGTTCGCGGCCGACCTCCGCGGGGAGGGGTTCGACGCGCGGGCCCCCGAGCTGGGCGAGCGGGTCGTCGTCGAGTAGCGCCGACGTCAGGTCCGGGGACGTATCAATCGAGATTCTATTTCAGCTCCGATAGGGGTTTCGCAGGCCCCACCGAGGGCGTCCGATCGCCGGTCGGACCATAGCTATTCGTACGTGTATCCCGTAGCGCCGAGCAATGACACCGGACCGATACGACGCGATCGTCGTCGGCGTCGGCGACGCGGGGGCGGCGGCGGTTGCCCACCTCGCCGACCGTGGCGTCGACGTCCTCGGGCTCGAGCGCTTCGACATTCCACACGGCTACGGCTCATCGCCCGAGCCGGGGGCGATCCGGCTCGCAGCCGGCGAGGAGGACGTTCCCCTCTACGAGCGGGCCGTCGACCTCTGGGAGGAACTGGGCGTCGAGCGGGGCGAGCGCCTCCGCTACCGGGGCGGTGCCCTCGACGTCGGCCTCGAATCGGAACTCGAGGAGCTTGCGGCGAGCCTCGCCTCCCACGACGTCGCACACGAACGGCTCTCGGGGGCGACGCTCACGGAACGGTATCCCGCATACCGGCTTCCCGACGACGAGAGCGGCGACGGCGAGGAGTACGCCGCGATCTATCAGCCCGACGGCGGCCTCCTCCGGCCCGACCGGGCGATCGTCGCCCACGTCGAGCGCGCCCACGACGCCGGCGCGACCATCCGGGCCCGCGAGCGGGTCACCGACTGGGACCGCGTCGGCGACGACGTTCGAGTACGGACCAACCGGGACGAGTACCGGGCCGACGAGCTCGTGGTGACCGCCGGCCCGTGGACCGGCGGGATCGTCGAGGATCTCGAGGACGTTCTTCGGCCCGAACGGCGGGTCCGGACGTGGCTCCAGCCCGACTCCCCCGCGGCCTTCGCCCCCGAGCGGTTCCCTCCCTTCGCGTTCCGGACGGATGAGGGCCGCTACTACGGCGGGCCGGTCCTGGGGGTTCCCGGCTTCTCCTTTGGCCGGCGCCACCACCGCGGGGAGACCGCCGACCCGACCCATCTCGAGCGCGAGCCGATGCCCCAGGACGAGCGCGTGCTCCGCCGGTTCGCCGACCGGTACTTCCCGGGCGGAACGGGGCCGACGATGGGGCTTCGGACCTCGCTTGCGACCGCGACCCCCGACGACCGCTTTCTCGTTGGAACCCTTCCCGACGACGACCGGGTCACGGTCGCCGCCGGGCTCTCGGGGGGCGAGGCGCCCCTGGCGAGCGTCGTCGGCGAGATCGTCGCCGACCTCGTCACTGAGGGGGAGACCGACCACGGGATCGAGCCGTTCGCCCTCGATCGGTTCCCGGCGCCAAACGCTTAACGCCGACCTCGCCCAACCCCCAGTATGGCCGACGAGGAGGATCTCCCGGATCGGCTCGTTCCCAACCGGGTCGACGGCGACGAGGTCTCCCGGCGCCGACTCATCCGCGGGACGGCCGCCGCGGGCGCGACGGTCGGGAGCGCCTCGACGGCCGGCTGCACGGACCTCCTCGACGAGGAGGACGCCGACGAAACGACTCCCGAGGACGACGAGGAGGAGACACCCGACGGCGCCGCGGACGACGACGAAGGGAGTCCCGACGATGCGGACGACGGGGACGAAGCTACGCCCGAAGCCGACGACGCCGACGGGGAGACGCCCGAAGCGAACGATGACGAGGCGGCCACCCGCCAGGGGTACGTCTTCGTCTTCAACACCGGCGACATGTCCGTCAGCGTCGTCGATGCCCTGACGGACGAACTGCTGGAGACGGCCTACATCGGCGCGACTGCCTCATTTCCCGCCAACCAGTACGCGACCCGCGAGGAAGGGATCGAGACCCTCTGGCTCAACGTCGAGGGCGGGGTCAAGGGGTACGATCCCGGGACCCTGGAGGAGGCCGTCGATCTGGAGACGGGGTCGGACTCGAATTGGCAGGAGGTCACCCCCGACGGCGAGCATCTGGTGGTCAGCGCCCGCGAGCCGACCCACGCCCAGTACCGGATCGACGCCGATCCCGATTCGGAGGGCTTCGGCGAGGTCACCGGCGAGATCGACCGGGGCGAGGCCGCACCCTGTGACGTCACCATCGGCCCCGACGGCGAGTACGCCTATGTCCCCGACCTCCAGGGCGATACCCTCACCGTGATCGACGTCCCCGCCTTCGAGATCGCGGCCCAGGTCGAGGTAGACCCCGTCATGGAGGGCGCCGACGCCGCCCAGCCCTACATGGACACCGCCTCCTGGGGCGGGGAGTACCTCGCCGTCGAGTATCTGGAGGGCGATCACGGCACCGAGGGGATCTGGGACATCAGCGATCCGACCGACCCCGAGGAACTCGTCCGGCTCACCGAGGAGGACGGCATCGGCGCGGGCGGCACGACCAGCGAGTTCAGCGCCGACGGCGACCTGCTCTACCTCTTCACGCCCGACACCGAGGATATCACGGTCATCGACGTCGAAGCCCGCGAGGTCGAAGACCGCCTCGACGTCGGCGGCGAGACCTTCGCCGGCACCTGGGATCCCGGCCTCGAGAAGCTGTACGTCCCGGTCCAGACGACCGACGAGGTGGTCGTCCTCGCGGAGGGCAAGATCCACGAACGGATCGGGGTCGGCTCGGCGCCCTACGGCGCGACCGCCCGGGACGTCCGGCCCGACTCCGGTGCCATGGACCGGCTGCTCGCGACCTTTGCGAACATGGGCGTCCCGCTGGGCGGCGAGGGGACGACCTACTGCATGGGCGACTGTTACTGTCCGGGCGACTGCGACTGACCGGAGGACGATCGCCGACATCGGGAACCGGAACCCGTTGCCGGGCCTGAAACGCCTTTTCGGATTCTCCTCGTTGGTTTGTGAGATGCCTCCCGAACCGGACAACGATCCCGACCTCGACGCCCTCGAGCTGAGCGACCTCGAGGAAGAGGCGTTACACGACCTCCAGCTCGGCATCGAGTACGTCCACCGAGCCAACGGAAGCCTCCTCCAGTTCCACCACGAACTCGGCCACGCGATGGACCGCATCGGCGCCGCCGAGGAACAGCTACGCGAAGCCGGCCACAAGGAGTGGGCCGACCAGCTACGCGACGAGCACCTGCCCGCGGGGGCGATCAGCGACCGCTGGACCTACGAACTCGTCGAGGAGTTCGACGGAAGCTTCCTCCCGGACGTCGATCGCTTCGAGAGCGAGGTCCGCGACGAGTTGGCCGACGGTGTCGGTCACATCACCGAGCGCCGGCAGCAAAACCGGATCCGCGAGCGCGCCCGGCGGGACTGATATGCGTTTTCGAACGCGTGCCCTGCCCCGCGAACGGCCGGTCGGACGCGATCCACCTCGGAGCGGGTGAGCCGACGGCGCCGCGACCACCCGGCCGACGCAGTCGTTCGACCCTGATGTCGGAGATATAAGTGTTCGGTGTCCCCTTCTCGCGTATGGAGGTTCCGTCCGACGGAGCGGCATGGCCCTCGGGACCGCGATCGGTATCTCCCTCGCTTCGTTCGTCTTCGCGAATCGGACGGGCGCCGGCCCGCTATCCCGGCTTTCGGCCTCGCTGCTGTTCGGAGCGCTCGCGTTCGCCTCAGTTGGACGCTCCGTCGGTACGTCTGAGCGCCGCGGGCTCGCGGCAAAAAAGGCGGGTCAACGAATCAGTCGTCTGCCGTCGCGGCTCCGCCGGGCGCTTGCTCCTTGGTCCAGGAGAGCTTCCCGCCGGCGGCGAGGATATCGCGCTCACGCTCGGAGGCGTCGAGGTGGGCGGTGACCTCCTCGTCGCCGTTGACGCGGACGGTGAACTCCTCCTGGCCGCTCTCGACTGCCTCGCGGACGTCGTCGACGATCTCGATCTCGTCGCCCTGCTCGATCGACTCGTAGCCGTCGTCGTCGATCGAGAGCGGGACGATCCCGAAGTTGAAGAGGTTCGCCTTGTGGATCCGGGCGAAGCTCTGGGCGAGCACCCCTTCGACGCCGAGATACATCGGACAGAGCGCGGCGTGCTCTCTCGAGGAGCCCTGACCGTAGTTCTCGCCGGCGACGAGGAAGCCGCCGTCGGCCTCTAAGGCGCGCTCGGCGAAGGTGTCATCGACCCGGGAGAGGGTGAACTCCGAGAGCTTGGGGACGTTCGACCGATACATCAGGATGTCCTGGGTCGCGGGGATGATGTGGTCGGTCGTGATGTTGTCCTCCATCTTGAGGAGCGCCTCGCCCGCGAGGTTCGACTCGAGGGGATCCTTCAGCGGGACGTCGCCGATGTTCGGGCCCTTGACGAGCTCGTCGTCGACGGCCTCGTCGGGACCGATGAGGTCGGCCTTCGAGCCGTCGTACTCCTCGGGGAGCTCGAAGCCGGGGTCTTCCAGATCGCCGAGCTCGTCGGCCAGATCGCGGGGGTCGACGAGTTCGCCGGCCAACGCCGTGGCGGCGGCGACCTCGGGACTACAGAGGAAGACCTCGTCGTCCTCGATGCCCGAGCGGCCCTCGAAGTTGCGGTTGAACGTTCGCACCGAGACCGAGTCCGAGGCGGGGACGTGGCCGATTCCGATACAGGCCCCACACGTCGCCTCCGAGAAGTTGACGCCGGCGGCCATCATCTCGGCGACCCAGCCCTCGCGGGCGAGCATCTCGCTTGCCTGTTTGGAGCCGGGCGCGACGATCATCTCGGTCTTGCGGTCGATCGTCCGGCCTTCCAGCATCTTCGCCGCGGGGAGGACATCCTCGTAGGCGCCGTTCGTACAGGAGCCGACGATGACCTGGGAGACGTCGGTGCCTGCGACCTCGCTGACGGGCACGACGTTGTCGGGCATCGAGGGCTGGGCGACCAGCGGCTCGAGCTCGGAGAGATCGAGAACCATCTCGTCGTCGTACTCCGCGTCGTCGTCGGGGGTGAGCTCGACGTACTCCTCGCCGCGGCCGACCTTCTCCAAGTACTCCTCGGTGCGCTCGTCGGTCGGGAACAGCGAGGAGGTCGCGCCGAGTTCCGTGCCCATGTTGGTGATCGTCATCCGCTCGGGCGCCGAGAGGGTCTCGACGCCGGGGCCCGTGTACTCGAGGATCTTGCCGACGCCGCCCTTGACCGAGAGCCGGCGGAGCATCTCGAGGATGACGTCCTTCGCGGTCGCCCACTCAGGGAGTTCGCCCTCGAGGCGAACCTCGACGACCTCGGGCATCTCGATGTAGTAGGGTGCCCCGCCCATCGCGACGGTGACGTCGATGCCGCCGGCGCCGATGGCGAGTTCGCCGAGGCCGCCGGGCGTCGGGGTGTGGCTGTCCGAACCGAGGAGCGTCTTCCCGGGCGCGGCGAAGTTCTCGCGGTGGACGTTGTGGCAGATACCGTTGCCGGGGCGAGAGAAGTGCGCGCCGTAGGTGCCCGCCGCGGAGCGAAGGAAGCGGTGGTCGTCAGTGTTCTTAAAGTCGAACTGATAGGTCTGGTGGTCGCAGTACTGGGCGGCGATCTCGGTCTGGACCTCGTCCAGCCCCATCGCCTCGAACTGCAGCCAGACCATGGTCCCCGTCGTGTCCTGTGTGAGGACCTGGTCGATCTCGATCCCGATCTCCTCGCCGGTCTCGAGTTCGCCCTCGACGAGATGGTCGTCGAGGATTTTCTCGGTGAGCGTCTGTCCCATAGCATCCGAAATTCGGCCGTCCGTCCTGATAAATCCAGCGTGTCTCTGTCGTGGACGTCCATGTAGAACCGGGAAAACGGTCGGAACCGCCGCAATCCTTGCCGTAGAACCGAACGGACGGAAGCCGTGACGACACCCTTTTGACCCCCGCGAGACCCACTCGCGGGCATGTACCGTTCCGGCGCGTTCGTCGCCGACCACGTCTCGCCGACCGAGGACGAACAGGTCCAGCCAAACGGCGTCGATCTCACGGTCGACGTCGTCTTCGAACAGCGAGAGCCCGGCCGGATCACCAGCGAGGAGAGCCAGGTCGGCGAACGGATCGCCCGGCCCCTGGAGGAACTCGATCGAAAGGCCCCCGACACCTACTACCTGCCCGAGGGGAGCTACATCGCCCGCTACGGCGAACGCATCGCGGTCCCGGAGGGCCACGTCGGCTTCGTCTACCCCCGGTCGTCGCTGATGCGAAACTCCTGTATGCTGAACACGGCGGTCTGGGACGCCGGCTACGAGGGCCGCGGCGAGGGCCTCCTCCAGGTCCACCACGACGTCGAACTCGAGCGCGGCGCCCGGATCGCCCAGTTCGTCCTCGCGAAAGCCGACCACGAGGAACTCTACGACGGGAGCTACCAGGGCGAGCACGTCGTCTGATAGAAATTCAAGCGCATACCTCCGTCTTCAGGCGGAGGTCAAGCGACACTCGGTCCGTTTGTCCCGGAATGGTTATGACTGTGGCCCCCGTTCACACGGATGCTACGGAGTCGGTGAGATGCCGTCCCCGAACCACAAGGGGTGGCGAACCGGCGGTGGTTCGCACGGCGATGACATGGACTCCGACGGGGCCTGTTTGGCCGGGCCACAGCCCTACGAGGGAGACAAACGAGAGTTCCTCCGGTGTGTCGCCGGTTCCCTCCGAGTGCGGGTTGGAACCGAAGGACTGCGACAGTCCGAATCCGATGGTCGGATTCCCGCGTCTTCAGGCGCGGGAGGAGGTCAATCGTTCCACCGCCCTGCCGTGATCGCCCGATGGTGTAGGAGGCGATCGAACCGAAACCGCCGCGACGGCGACGGAAACGCGAACCGGCAGTTCTGATAACTCCTCTTACAGCTTTCGAAAACTACTTGGTCGATTGCTGTAAGGTGCGAACCATGAACGTACGGGGGAGGGACGTCGCCGTCTCGCTGCTCGTGGTCGGCACCGCGGCCGCGGCCGGCTACGTCATCCAGCGAGGACAGGGTCGAGCCGAGCACGGACCCTCCAGCGCGGAGGTCGGTGCCCGGGTCGTCGATGCCGAGGACGTACCCGTCGGGGCGACGGTCGTCGACGCCTCGAGCCGGCGCCTCCGGGAGCTTCCAGGCGCGGGCCGGGCGATCGACCGGGCGATAGCCGACGACGCCCGCGAGGAGTGGGCTGGCGTCGAGATCGACCGCGAGGGCGCCTGGGGAGTGGTCGACGCCCTCCACCGGTCGCTGCCCTACTACGAGGGGAGCGGCGGGGAGTACAATGGCGTCTACGTCGCCCGCGAGGACCGGGTGGTCGTGGTGGACGCGATCGGCTGGGCCCGCGTCGAGGAGTCCTCGCCCGAGGCGTAGAACCGGAAACCACTACCACCTCGAACGCGCCAGCTTTTCCCATGCAACTGGGCGTGCTCGGACTCGGACGCATGGGACGGATCGTCGCCGACCGCTCGATGGCCGCGGGCCACGACGTCGTCGCCTTCGATGTCGCCGAGGAGGCCGTCGCCGACGCCGCCGACGCCGGCGCCGAACCCGCCGACTCGATTTCCGATCTGGCGGATCGTCTGGACGGGGACAAACGGATCTGGCTGATGGTTCCGGCGGGCGAGCCGGTCGACGCCGCCCTGGCGGAACTCGAGGCCCACCTCGGAAGCCGGGACGTCGTGATCGACGGAGGGAACTCCCGCTTTCAGGACTCGGTCCGGCGCGCCGAGAGCTGTCCCGCGGCCTACCTCGACTGTGGCACCTCCGGAGGCCCCGCGAGCGCCGAGGAGGGGTTCTCGCTGATGGTCGGCGGGCCCGAGTGGGCCTACGAGGCGATGGTGCCGGTGTTCGACGCCGTCGCGACCGGCCCCGCGGGCCACGACCGGATGGGGGCCGCGGGGTCGGGCCACTACGTGAAGATGGTCCACAACGGCGTCGAGTACGCGCTCATGCAGGCATACGGGGAGGGGTTCGAACTGCTCGCCGACGGCCGCTACGACCTCGATCTCGAAGCCGTCGCCCGCACCTGGAACAACGGCGCGGTGATACGGTCATGGCTCCTTGAGCTCTGCGAGGAGGCCTTTCGGGAAGAAGGCACGAACTTGGGAACCGTCGCCGACCGCGTCGAAGGAGGGTCGACGGGGACCTGGACCGTCCAGGAGGCTCTGGAACAGGAGGTCCCCCTCCCGCTGATCTACACCGCCCTCGCCGAACGGTTCGGCTCGCGGTCGGAGGGACGGTTCTCGCGCCGGCTCGCAAACCGACTTCGGTACGGGTTCGGGCGTCACGAGGTTGCTCGGAACGACTGAGGAACGAGTAAGAGTCACGGCCGTCGAGCGGGGAGCCCCGCGACCCGCGAGACGAGGTGGCTCGAGCCGACTGCACGTACGGGAGGAGACTCAGGACCGGTAGACGTCGCTCGGCCGGTCGTGCTCGAGCGTCGTCGCCGTCGCCCGCGCGACGTCGTCGCCGCAGATCCGGGCGACGAGATGGAGTGCCAGATCGATCCCCGCGGTGACGCCGCCGGCGGTGAGCAGGTCGCCGTCGTCGATGACCCGGGCGTCGACGACCTCGGCGCCGGTTTCGCGCAGGTCCGAGAGCGCGCTCGCGTGGGTCGTGGCCGGACGGCAGTCGAGCACCCCCGCCTCGGCGAGGACCATCGCGCCGGTACAGACCGACGCGATCATCCGATCCTCCCTTCCCGCCTCGAACCAGTCGGCAAGAGCCGCCGGCAGGCGGCCGTTCTCGACGACGGTCCGGACGCCACCCTCTCCCGACGTCCAGCCCCCGCCCGGGACGACGATCAGGTCCGCCCCGCCGGACAGTTCGCCGTCCGGCTCGATCCGGAGGCCGTGGGCGCAGGTCACCCGATCGGTGGGCTCGAGCGTCCGGAGAGAAACGTTGAGGTCGCCGCCGGAGTCCCCGGCGACCGAGAAGGTTTCGTAGGGGCCGATCGCGTCTAGTTCCTCGACGCCCTCGAAGACGGCAATCGCGACGGTCGAGACGTCCATATCCTCCCGTCGGGCGGGGACACGAAGTAGCTACGGCATCTACGGCTCGATCTCGACGGCAACCGTCGTCCGGAGATCGCCCGAGGAGCGGCCGACCTCGACGGTATAGGTTCCGGGATCGACCGTCCACCCCTCCTCGCCATCCCACCGCGAGAAGGCCCTGCCCTCGAGGCCCATTTCGACCGCCCGCTCCTCGCCGGCGCCGATCTCGACGGAGGCGAAGCCGGCGAGTTCCCGGACCGGCCGGTCGTCGTTCCGGGGCGGACGGACGTAAACTTGCACGACCTCCCGGCC
The DNA here is from genome assembly GCF_003344565.1 of Saliphagus sp. LR7. NCBI lineage: Archaea > Methanobacteriati > Methanobacteriota > Halobacteria > Halobacteriales > Natrialbaceae > Saliphagus > Saliphagus sp. LR7. The sequence goes on from NZ_QPND01000008.1 coordinate 42,361, forward strand.
AGGCCGGTCGGCGACGTTCTCGACGGGTACCCGGACCGCGACTCCCGGTCCCGCTCGGTCGCCCTCGACGAGTTCGGGCTCGCCGTAGGCGAACTCGGCGTAGGACTCGCCGTGGCCGAAGGGGTAGGTCGCCTCGGCGTCGGCCGCGTCGAAGTGGCGGTAGCCGACGAAGAGTCCCTCCTCGTAGTGAGCCTCGCCGTCGACGCCCGGATACCGGCGCTCGTCGCTCGTGGGATACTCCCCCTCGGGAGCGAACGTCACCGGGAGCCGCCCGCCCGGTTCCTCGTCGCCGTAGAGGACGGCGGTCAGCGCCGCGCCGTCGGCCTGGCCGGGGTACCACGCCGCGGCGATCGCGTCGACCTTCTCGCGCCAGGGCACCTCGACGGGGCCACCGGAGTTGACGACGACGACCGTCCGCCCCCCGGCGTCGGCGACGCGGGAGACGAGTTCGTCCTGGCGGCCGGGAAGCCGGAGGTCCTCGCGATCCCGGCCCTCGGTGGTCGTGTCCCCTACGACCACGACCGCGACCTCCGCTCGCTCGGCGGCCGCGACCGCATCGTCCATTTTCGGCTCCCGGCCGTCCGACTCCACCTCCTCCTCGCCGTCGCCGTCGAACAGGTCGAACAGGTCCGCGCCCTCGACCGGTGGGAGCCCCTCCTCGACGGTCACCGAGGGCTCCCGGTCGGAGAACGCGGTCGCCGGACTGCGCTCGCGGACGGGGGTCACCGCCGAGGAGCCCCCGCCGCCGAGGGTCGCGCCGTCGACGTTCGGACCGATCAACGCGACGTCCGCGTCGTCTGCAAGCGGGAGGACCCCGTCGTTTTCGAGCAGGACCGTCCCACGGACGGCGATCCGTTCGGCGAGCGCGCGGTGGTCGTCGGTGTCGATCGCGCCCTCGCGATCCGGGCGTTCGGTCGTCGGCCGCGGGTCCCCGAGCAACCCGATCTCCTCCATCGCGCGCAGGACGCGGGCGACCATGTCGTCGAGGCGCTCGAGGGGGACCTCGCCCTCCTCGATGGCCACCGCGAGATCAGCGCCGAAGACCCCGCCCTGGTCGGGGCCGGGCATCCCGCCAGGGTCGATGGCGTCGAGGTCGGGTTCGCCCTCGTACTCGCCGAACGCCTCCCGGACCGACGTTCCGGGCATCTCGAGGTCGAGGCCGCCGTTGGCCGCGCTCGCGGCGTCCCGAGTGGCGAACCAGTCCGAGACGGTGTATCCCTGAAAACCCCATTCCTCCTTGAGAACGTCCCGGATCAGATGGGCGTGATCATTGGCGTCGATCCCGTTGATCCGGTTGTAGGCGGTCATCACGGAGCCCGCGCCGGCGTCGACTGCCGCCCGGAACGCGGGGAGGTAGAGTTCCCGCAGGGTTCGCTCGTCGACCTCGCTGCTCACGGTCACCCGATCCGTCTCCTGGCTGTTCGCGACGTAGTGTTTCGGCGTCGCGATGGCGTCCTCGCCCTGGATCCCCCGCACGACCGCCCCCGCCTGGGCCGCCGAAAGCGTCGGCTCCTCCGAGAGGTACTCGAAGTTGCGCCCGCCCTGCGGGACTCGAATGAGATTGACGCCCGGCCCGAGGACCGCGTCCTGGCCGCGGGCCTTCGCCTCGCGGGCCATCGCCGCCCCCTGCTCGCGGGCGAGTTCGGGGTCGAACGTCGCGGCCAGCGAGATCGAGGCCGGGAACGCCGTCGCCGCCAGTGGGTCCTCGAAGCCGCCCGCCCGGATCCCCATCGGCCCGTCGACCAGCCGCAAGGGCGGGACGTCAAGCCGGGGAACTCCGGGGAGGTAACCCGTCGACGTTCCCTCGGGGTCGGGTGCGCCCCGTACGAGATCCAGTTTCTCCTCGCGGGTGAGGTCGTCGAGGAGGCTCTCGACCGTCTCGCTCGTCCGGCGTCCGTCCATACCCCCGTTGGGTCCACTGTCAGGATAAATCCCGATGGTCGTGTCGAGCGGGCGAAGGATACAAGCCCGCTGCGACCCGCACGTCGAACATGGACGAAGCCGGCGCGGGGCGGCTCATGGACCAGAAGACCCTCGCCGCGTGGGTCGAATCCGGGGAGGCCCCGGACTGGGTCGGCGCTCACTGGCGGACGTTCCGTGGGGCGCTGCTGGGCGAGCGAACCGAAAACCCGTTTCCCTGTTTCTTCGGCGCCGAATCGGTCCGGGACGGCGAACCGCTCTATACAGTCGTCCCCTCGACGACCGACAAGGACGCGCTGCTCGACCTCGGCCGCGTTCTCCTAGAGTACCTCGAGGTCTGGCCCGACCACAGCGACCGTGCGTCGCTGGTCGCCTTCTTTCGCCCGCCATCTCGGGAGCTCTCGGAGGCCGAGTACCACGAAACCCTCTGGCATATCCTCCAGTTCCTCCACGTCCACGATCCCGAGCCCTGGCCCGAGGCGATCCCCACCGACCCCGACGATCCCCGTTGGGAGTTCTCCTTTTCGGGCGAGCCGATGTTTCCGACCTGCCGGGCACCCTTTTACGACGAGCGCCGAAGTCGCTACTGTCCGGTCGGTCTCGAAATTACCTTCCAGCCTCGGGCGCTGTTCGAGGGCCTCGACGTCACCGCCGACACCGAGGCCGGCCAGCGCGCCCGGGACGTCATCCAGGATCGCCTCTCGGAGTACGACGGCGTCTGTCCCCACGCCGATCTGGGCGACTGGGGCGTCGAGGGCGACCGCGAGTGGGTCCAGTACATGTTCTCGGCCGACGACGACCAGTTCCCCGAGGAGTGCCCGATCACGACCACCCGCGAGCATCCCAAGTCCGACCGTCTCCGCCGGGAGAACTCGACCGGCGAGCCCGACGGCAACGCGACCGACCCGTCGAGGGCGCGATGACCGACCGACGGAGAGGTCGGAGCGGACACGAGGGCGACGACCGCCCGGGACCGGCGCTCGTTCTCGTCGACTTCCAGCGGGGGTTCGACGATCCCTCGTGGGGCGAGCGGAACAACCCCGACGCCGAGGCGGTCGCCCGGGACCTCCTCGAGAACTGGCGCGAGCGGAGACTCCCCGTGATTCACGTCCGCCACGACTCGACCGAACCGGACTCGCCGCTGCGGGGCGATAGTTCGGGATTCGCGTTCAAGCAGGGACTCTCCCCCCGCGAGGGCGAGACCGTCTTCGAGAAACGGGTCAACGGCGCGTTCGTCGGGACCGGCCTCGAGGACTGGCTCCGCGAGCGAGCGATCGGGGAGGTCGTCGTCTGTGGACTGACGACCGACCACTGCGTCTCGACGACCGCGCGGATGGCCGAGAACCGCGGGTTCGACGTCCGCGTGGTCCGGGATGCGACCGCGACCTTCGGCCGGGAGCTGGCGGGCGAGCGGTTCGACGCCGACCTCGTCCACCGAACGGCCCTCGCCCAGCTCGAAGGCGAGTTCGCGACTGTCGTCGCGGCGGCCGACCTCCTCCGATAGGGTCGGTCGTAGTCCGTTACCGGCGATCACCCGGACGTCGGTACAACCGACCCTCTGAGTGAAACACAATACAGTTAAACCACCTGCCCCAAACGCGAGCCATATGGAGATCAGCGCACTCGGGATCGCCACGACGGTCGCCGCCGCGGGGGGCGGCACCGAAGGGACGATGGAGTTCAGCGCGACCGCGTTTCTCATCGGCGTCGCGTTGGCCGTCGGGGCCGTCGTCCTCCACTACCTGAAGGGGACGCCCTGGACCCCGAGCGAGGACCTCTCCGGGGAGGTCTTAGAGCGTCGTGCGGAGACGGTCCCCGAGACCGACTTCCCCGAGCCGATGAACCGCTCGATCGGGGGCGGCGGCGCCGTCGCGGTCGGCGGAGGCGAGGCCGGCGGCGAACTCGCCGAGGGCGAGGAGGGCGAAGGGAGCGAGGGGGACGGAGCCACCGCCTCGGGTCCCGGCGACATCCCCGAGGACGAGATCGAGTACTACGAGGTCGAGTGGGTCAAGGAAGGCGAGACGATCGAGGTCGCGAACAACGAGCCTCTCCTCGACCAGGGCGAAGAGCAGGGCTGGGACCTCCCCTACGCCTGTAGAGAGGGGTCGTGTGTCTCCTGTGGCGCCCGGGTCGACGGCGACGCGAACGACCTCGTCGAACACGACAACCAGCAGATGCTCGACGAGAACGAGATGAGCGACGGCTACGTGCTCACCTGCGTCGCCTACCCCCGCGGCGAGTTCTCGATCGAGACCAACGAGACGCCGTAGGCCGGGTTCTCTCGCACCCCCGGATCGAATCACAACGTTGATCCCCTGACGTTTCGTTTCGAAAGCCAGTGAGCGACGACGCCGACGGGCCGGACCGCGACCGGTCTACGGCGGGTTCGCCGCCGGAAAGCGACGGCCCCGACGACGAGTCGATCACCGAGGGCAGTCTCGTCCGGCCGCTGTTTCGGCTGGCCTGGCCGATCGTCGTCATCCAGCTGCTGCAGGTCACCTACAACGTCGTCGACACGCTCTACCTCGGCCGGCTGTCGGCCGACGCAGTCGGCGCGGTCAGCCTCGCTTTCCCGCTGATCTTCCTGCTGATCGCCATCGCCGGCGGGTTCACCGCCGCGGGGGCGATCCTCGTCGCCCAGTACACCGGCGCTGAGGGCGATCGCTCGGCGGGACTGGTCGCCGGACAGACGTTCACCTTCGTCGGCCTCCTCTCGGTGGTCATCGGGGTCGGCGGCTACTTCTACACCCGCCCGGCCCTCGAGCTCCTCCCGAGCGACGCCGACACGGCCGCCGAGGTCATCCCGCTGGCGGCCGACTACATGGAGGTCTTCTTCGTGGGGATCCCGCTGATGTTCGGCTTCTTCGTCTTCTCGGCGCTCATGCGCGGCTACGGCGACACCCGGACGCCGATGGTCGTGATGGCCGTGAGCGTCCTCGCGAACGTCGTCCTCGACCCCTTCTTCATCTTCGGATTCTCCGGCAACCCCCTGTTCGTCTGGCTCGACGCCGCCCCGCTCGGTGTCGACTTCGCGGCCGTCGAGGCCTCGCTGTACGGCTCGGTCGGCTTCGCGGGGTGGGGGATCGAGGGCGCCGCGGCGGCGACGATCCTCGCCCGGGGGATCGCGACCGTGATCGGGCTCTGGCTGCTCTTTGCCACCACACGCGGGCCGAACGTGGAGCTCGGACACCTGGCGCCCGACCTCGAGTTCATCGCCGACATCGTTCGCCTCGGGGTGCCGACGATGGTCGAACAGACCACGAGCGCGATGGCGATGATCACGCTGACCGCGATGATCGTCACCTTCTCGCCGCCCGTCGTGGCGGCCTACGGCCTGGGCAACCGGCTGATCTCGCTCGTCTTTCTCCCCGCGATGGGATTGGGGCGGGCGATCGACACGATGGTCGGCCAGAACCTGGGCGCGGGCCGGAGCGATCGCGCCGCACGCGCGGTCCGGCTCGCGGCCGCGACGGGCGCCGGCGTCATGTTGCTGGTCGCCGTCGTGATGGCCGTCTTCACCGAACCGATCGTGAGCGTCTTCCTCGGGGACGTGCCCGACGCCCCGGAGACGATCGCCCACAGCGTCGAGTACGTCCGAACCCGGTCGGTCGAGTTCGCCTTCATCGGCGTCACCCAGGTGATCCTCGGCGGGTTCCGGGGCGCCGGCAACACCAAGATCGCGATGGTCATCTCGATGCTGACGCTGTGGGTCGGCCGGGTGGCCAGCGTCTTCGCGCTCGTCTTCGTGTTCGGGTGGGACGAGAGCGGGGTCTGGGTCGGGATGGCCGTCGGCAATATCCTGGGTGCGATCGTCGGCGTCGCCTGGTTCTCGCGGGGGACCTGGAAGGAAGCCTACATAGACCGCGAGGAGAAAGGTCCGGCGCCGGCAGCGAGCGCCGAGGACTAAGCCTTCGCCTGCCAGCCACGCACCCGGTCGGCGCTGACCCCCTCTACGTCGTCGGCGATCGCGTCGGGGTCCGCCGTCGAGAGGTCCTCGATGCTCTCGATGCCGGCCGCCGCCAGCTTCTCGACCGTTTTCTCGCCGACCCCCTCTATGGCCTCGAGTTCCGAGCCGTTCTCTCTGGCCTGGAACTCCCGGTAGTTACAGATCGGACAGCCCAGCTCCCAGGGTTCCTCGCCGTTGTGGACGAGCAGTTCGGGGAGGTCGTGTTCCTCACAGCGGTCGTCGGTGACCTCGATCTCCCCGCGCCGCGGGAGCGGAAGCGAGTACTCGCAGTCGGGGTAGCGGGTACAGCCGACGAGCCGGGAGCCGTTCTGGAGGGTCTTGACGGCGAGTTCTCCACCCTCTTGCGTTCCACAGTCGGGACACTCCCCCAGCACTGGTCCCTCGCCGGCCTCTTCTGCCTTACAGAGCGGACAGCCATGGACGAACGTCTGTCTGCCGGCGAGCATCTTCACCTCGTGGAGCCCGTGCTCGTCGCACTCTTCTTCGAGGATGAGCGGCTTCCCCGTCGAGGGCAGGGGCAGGGTGTTCTCGCAGTCGGGGTAGCCGTCACAGCCGACGAAGTACGAACCGTGGCGGCTCCGGCGAACCAGGAGGTCCTCGCCACACTCGGGGCAGGGTCCCAACCGCTTGTCCGCCTTCAGGGACTTCCGGAGGTGGTCGCCGATCTCCTCCCGGGAGTCCGCGAGGTTCTCGAATATCTCTTCTAACATCTCCCGGGACTCCTGGGTGACGTCCTCGAGCTCGGCCTCGCCGCTCGCGATGGCGTCCATGTCGGCCTCCAGTTGGGCGGTCATCTCCTCGCTGACGACCCGGTCGGCGAACTCCTCTGCGGCCTCGACGACAGCCATCGCCAGCTGTGTCGGCCGGGGCGGATCGCTCTCGATGTAGCCCCGGTCGTAGAGCTTCTGGATGATCTCGTGACGGGTCGCCTTCGTCCCGATCCCCATCCCCTCCATCGTCTCGATGAGCCGCGACTGGCCGTATCGGCGCGGGGGCTGGGTCTCCTTGCCCGTACACTCGACCTCGCCGACGGCCAGCTCCTCCCCGACCTCGACGTCGGGGACGTAGTTCTCGCTCGTCGAATAGTAGGGGTAGACGGCGTGGTAGCCCGCCTTGACCAGCCGTTTGCCGTTCGCCTTCAGCGACCGGCCGGCGGCCTCGCTCTCGACGCGGAGGTGCTCCCAGCGGGCGTCGTCGGCGACGGTCGCGAAAAAGCGCCGGACGACGAGTTCGAACACCTTCCACTCGTCGTCGTCGACGTCGCCTCGAGTCGGAATCTCGCCGGTCGGGTGGATCGGCGGGTGGTCGGTCGTCTCCTCGTCGCCCTCGGTGGGCTCGATCTCCTCGCTCTCGAGCAGCGAGTCGGCGTCCTCACCCAGCGTCGGGTGGCCCGAGAACTCCCCCAGCAGCTCCTCGGGATCGAGGTCGTCGGGGTAGACGGTGTTGTCGGTCCGGGGATAGGTGATGTAGCCTGCGGTATAGAGGTCCTCGGCGATGCTCATGGCTCGCTTTGCCGAGATGCCGATCGCGCTCGCCGCGCGGATGAACTGGGTCGTGTTGAACGGCGCTGGCGGTGCGTCGGTCCGGCTCCGGCGGTCGACATCGACGACCGTCGCCGTCGTCGCACCCTCCAGATCGGCGGTTGCGGCGTCGGCGGCCTCCTCCTCCCAGACTCGTTCCGCCTCGTTGCCCTCCTCGTCGAGATAGAAGTACTGGGACTCGAAGTCCTCGCCGCCCTCGGTCTTTTCCAGGTCGGCGACGATCTCCCAGTAGGACTCGGGATCGAACGCCTGGATCTCGCGTTCGCGATCGACCAGCAGCTTCAGTGCGGGCGACTGGACCCGCCCCACCGAGATGAAGTCGTTGCCGAGTTGGCCTGACGACAGCGAGAGAAAGCGCGTGAGTGCAGCGCCCCAGACGAGGTCGATCGTCTGGCGGGCCTCGCCGGCGGCCGCCAGATCGAAGTCGAGCTCCTCGGGTTCGGCGAAGGCGCTCCGGACCTCGTTTTCGGTGATCGAGGAGAAGCGCACGCGACGGATCGGCATCTCCCCGTCTACCTCCCGGATGATCTCGTAGGCCTCCTTCCCGATCAACTCGCCCTCGCGGTCGTAGTCGGTCGCGATCGTCGCCTCCTCGGCCTGGCGGGCGAGGATACGGAGGGTGGCGACGATGTTTTCCTTGGTCGCGGTCTTCTCGACGCTGGCGTCGATCAACTCGACGGGTTCGACGTCGCGCCAGTCCGAATACTCGGGCGGGAAGTCGACGCCGACGACGTGGCCCGAGAGACCCACACAGCGCGTGCCCCCCCACTCGTAGACGTTGACCCCGTTCTCCCGGCTCGAGTCGTAGCTCTCCCCGCTCAGGATGTCGGCGATCCGTCTCGCAGCGTTGTCCTTCTCGGTGACGATCAGCTCCACACCGGTTCACCTCCCGGTAGCCGGCTGTCGGTCATTGGCGAGCGATACGCCCGTATCCCGCATAACCCTTTCGCCGAAACGCCGACGAAACCGGGAGACTGCGCGGGTGTGCGCGCGTTCGCGGGCGCCGGAACCGGCCGGGATTCCCGCGTCGATCGCCATGACCCGACTGCGAGTTCGACCCGGCGATTCGACCGCCGGAGGGGAACGGGGGACCCAATCTGTTTTGGCGTCAGGTGTAATAGCCGTCGGTGCGTTTCGGGGGACATGGCATCGTGGACGAACGACGGTGACCGGATGGACGCGATCTACACCCTGCTCGGTGATCGCCGGCGTCGGTACCTGCTCTATCTCCTCTCGGGAACCGACTACGCCAGCGTCCCCGAACTCGCGGCCCGGATCGCCGCCTGGGAGCGCGAGGAGCCGACCGAGACTGTCCCCGAGTCGGCGCGCCGGTCGGTCCACGTCTCACTCGTCCACACCCACCTCCCCATGCTCGCCGACCACGCCGTCGTCGACTACGACCTCCGGAGCGGCGACGTCGTTCTCGGGGAGGACTTCGAGGAAGTGGAGTCCCTCCTCGAGCAGTTCCGGTCGACCGAGGAGATCCCCGAGCCCCGGCTCTCCTCGCCGTCGGTCGACCGCCCGTAGCGCGGTCGGCCGCGTTGGGCTCCCCGCGTCCGGCAGGCTCACGACTCGCGGGCGGTTCGGCCGAGTGACCGGACCCCGGAGAAATGGTTATACGTCCGGGGTTCGCAGCGATAGTCGTGTCGAACAGTGAGTGATATCGTGATTATCCCGACGGATGGAAGCGAGTACGCGGACAACGCCGCCGACGTCGGCTTCGATCTCGCCAGGAAGTCCGGCGCGACGGTCCACGCGCTCTCGGTCGGCGACACGAGCATGACACACCGCTCGTCGATCGGCGCCGGCCCCGGGAAGACCAGCGAGGAGGTAACCGAGATCGCCGCGGAGTGGGCAGAAGAACTCGCCGAGGCCGCCCGGTCGGCGGGCCTCGACGCCGAGGCCGTCGTCAAGACCGGCATCCCCGCCGAGGAGATCGCCGACTACGCGGCCGAGACCGACGCGAGCATGGTCGTGATGGGGACGGCGGGACGGAGCGGGTTCGAGCGCCGCATCGTCGGGAGCACTACCGACAAGGTCGTCAGTACGGCGCCGGTCCCGGTCGTGACGGTCCGGCCCGACGGGGCGGTCGACGCCGCCTGATCGACCGGCGGTTTCCCTTCGGCTGCCTTCCTCGAGTCCCGAGGGCACGGATCCGTCCTGGACCCCCGTGATCAGGCGTCGATCTCCGACTCGAGGAGGCGCGTCCCGGTGATCAGGAACCAGCCCTGGCCGTAGAGGTTGACCGCCTGGGGGGCCTCGGGACCGCCGGGCATCGCCGCGTTTCGCTGGACCGCGCCGTCGTCGGTGACGACGGTCTTGGCGGCACCGATCGCGCGCTCGGCGGTCTCGAGGTAGTCGTCGTCGAGCAGTCCGCGCTCGACGGCCTCGACGAACGCGAAGGCGTACTGGAGGGTGCCCGAGGTCTCCAGGTACATGCTCGGGTCGTCGATGAGGTGGTGCCAGAAGCCGCTGCGGTCCTGGTACTCCGCCATGCTTTCGAGGTGGTCCACGAGAAGTTCCTCCAGACGGTCGCGTTCGGGGTGGTCATCGGGGACGTATCGCAGGGTATCGAGGACGCCCGTCGCGAGCCAGCCGTTGCCCCGGAGCCAGAGCGAGCCGTCCGGGTAGCTGTTGGGCGTCTCGCGCCAGATGTGTCTGTAGAGATCGGTGTGGAGATCCCGAAGGCGGTCGTCGTGGACGAGGATCTGATCGACGGCCTCGTCGATCGCCTCCGGACGGTCGGCGAGTTGGCCGTAGCGGGCCATGAACGGACACATCATGTAGACCGCGTCGATCCAGAGCTCGATCTCCTCGGTGTGATGGGAGAGTCCTCCCTCCGTGGTCCGCAGGGCTTCCTCGTGGAAGGACTCGAACTGGCGGCGACAGGCGTCGAGATAGAACTCCGGTCCATCGTTCTCGTAGACCTCCAGGGCGAGGTAGGCCACGGCGCCCGCGTCGGGTACCGGACGGAAGATCCGGTGTTCGTCCCACTCGGGGACGACGTCGATCGATCCGTAGGCCATCTGGCCCGCACTCGACTGCGAGCGGACCGCCCGATCGACGTACCGTTCGGCGATCTCGGTGTGTTCGTCGTCGTCAGTCGCGAGCAGTCCCCGAAGGACCATCGGGCGCTCGCCCTGGATGAACTCCTCGAAGTCGAGTTCGAGGGTGTAGTCGGCGACCGTCGGTACCAGCTCCTCGAGCGACCGTTGTTCGACCATGCCCGAGCGTGTGAGCGACTGGCTCATAAGTGTGGACGTCTCCGGAATCCTCGCCGGGATGTGCGCTTCGCAGGCACCGAAGCCGTTTTGGATCCCCGTTTGAGATACAGCACAGCCATGGACGTTTACGGAATCATCGGAAACCCCGTCTCCCACTCGCTGTCGCCGCCGATGCACCAGGCCGCCTTCGACGAGCTGGGGATCAATGCCGCTTTCGTCACCTTCGAGGCCGACCCCGACCGGATCGAGGAGGCCTTCGGCGGCGCGGAGGCCCTGGGCGTCTCCGGGCTGACCGTCACCCTCCCGTTCAAGGGTGACGCCCTCGCGTTTTCCGAGCCCGATGACCGGGCCAAACGGGTCGGCGCGGTCAACACGATCGACTTCGGCGAGCGCGTCCGGGGCTACAACTACGACCTCTCGGGCGCGATGCGGGCGCTCGAACATCACGACGTCGACCTCGAGGGCGCGAGCGCCGTCGTCGTCGGCGCCGGAGGAGCCGCCCGCGCGCTCGCGTTCGGGTTCGAGGAGACCGGTGCCAAGGTGGCAGTCGCGAACCGGACCGCCTCGCGCGCCCACGACCTCGCCGAGGACGTTCCCGGCGCGACCGGCCACGGACTCGACTCCCTCCCCGACCTGATGGCCGAGGCTGACGTCGTCGCCAACGCCACCAGCGTCGGGCTGGAGTCCGAGGAGTCGGTCGCCCCCGCCGACGCCTGGCACGCCGACCTGGTGGCGTTCGACGCGGTGTACACGCCCCTCGAGACTCGGTTCCTCCGGGACGCGGCGGCCGCGGGCGCGGAGACGGTCGACGGCGCCTGGATGTTGCTGTTCCAGGGCGTCGAGGCCTTCGAGACCTGGACCGGTCGGGAGGCGCCGGTCGAAACGATGAACGAGGCGCTGCGCGCACACCTTTAACTACCGCCGACGCCCCGCTACCCCGGCATCGACGACTTCCCGCGCCGGTTCTCCCGGTCTCGGTCGGGCTCGACCTCCGGACACACCCCGTCCACAGCACAGCAGCCGTCTACCCGGCGGAGTACGGGGTGCCGAGCGGCCTCGGTCCCCCCAATCCGGAGTCCACAACATCCATATGAATGAGTGTTCATCTACTCAATCATGGGACAACGATCCGAACGCCTCGAGCGCCTCGTCGACGGTCGGGAATGCGAGTGCTGTGACGACGACCTCGAGACGCACGTCGAGACCCTCGAGGGGCTGGTCGCCGCCTTCCCCCCGGACGCCGCGACGGACCGGGCGGCGCTCAAGGCCCTGGGCAACGACACCCGCTACACGATCGTCCGCCTGCTCGCCGCCGCCGGGCGCGAGCTCTGTGTCTGTGAGATCACGCCCGTCCTCGACGTCAGCGACAGCGCGGTGAGCCACGCGCTCTCGGACCTGTACGACGCCGGCCTCATCGCGCGTCGCAAGGACGGCACCTGGCACTACTACGAGCCGACCGAGCGGGCCACCGCGCTCCTCGAGGCGCTCGACGGAACCAGGGGGGAGCGATGACGGACGAGCGCCTTCGCGTGGCCTTCGTCTGCGTCCGCAACGCCGGCCGGAGCCAGATGGCGACCGCGTTCGCCGAGCGGGAGCGCCGGGAGCGGGGGCTCGAGGAAGAGGTCGAACTCCTCACCGGCGGCACTCGTCCCGCAGAGCACGTCCACGACGTCGTCGTCGAGGCGATGGCCGAGGAGGGGATCGACCTCGAAGGGCGGACGCCACGGGAGATCACGACGGCCGAACTCGAGTCCTGTACCTACGTCGCCACGATGGGCTGTTCGACGCTCGAACTCGACGCCGCGGCCGTCGAGGTCAGGGATTGGGCGCTCGACGACCCCGGCGAGGAAGGCCTCGAGACCGTCCGGGAGATTCGAGCGGAGATCCGCGGGCGGGTCCACGATCTCTTCGACGAGATCGAAGCCGAGGTGGACGGGCCTGCCTGATCCAGAGCCGGACGAATCGGGAGGAGCGGAATGAGCGACGCCACACACGTCCACGGCCCGGACTGTGACTGTGCGAGCTGTGGCGACCCGCGGTCGATGGATTTCCTCGACAAGTACCTCACCCTCTGGATCTTCGGGGCGATGGCCGTCGGCGTCGGGCTCGGTTTCGCCGCCCCGTCGGTGACGGAACCGATCCAGGACCTTCACTTAGTCGAGATCGGGCTCGTGCTCATGATGTACCCGCCGCTGGCGAAGGCCGACTACTCCCGGCTCCCGACCGTGTTCCGCAACTGGCGCGTGTTGGGGCTGAGCCTCGTCCAGAACTGGTTCATCGGGCCGACCTTGATGTTCGCCCTCGCGGTGGTCTTCTTCGGCGGCGTCGTTCCCGGCCTCCCCGCCCGTCCCGACTACTTCCTCGGACTCGTGTTCATCGGAATGGCTCGGTGTATCGCGATGGTGCTGGTCTGGAACGAGCTGGCCGAGGGCTCGACCGAGTACGTCACCGGTCTCGTCGCGTTCAACAGCCTCTTCCAGATCCTGACCTACGGGGCCTACGTCTGGCTGTTCGGGCTCTTCCTCCCGCCGCTTCTGGGCATGGAGACCCTCGTCGCCGGCATCGAGACGTTTGACGTCACGCCGGCCCAGGTGTTCCGGGCGATCGTAATCTTCCTGGGCATTCCGTTCGTCGGCGGATACCTGACCCGCTACGCTGGGACACGGGCGAGAGGCGAGGCGTGGTACGACGAGGAGGTCGTCCCGAGGATCGATCCGCTGACGCTGGTCGCGCTCCTGTTTACCGTCGTCGTGATGTTCGCGACCCAGGGCGGGGCCATCGTCGCCGCGCCCGGCGACGTGCTCCTGATCGCCGTCCCGCTGACGATCTACTTCGTGGCGATGTTCCTCGTGAGCTTCGGGATGGGGAGAGGGATCGGCGCGGACTACTCGACGACGACCGCGATCGGCTTCACCGCCGCCTCGAACAACTTCGAGCTGGCGATCGCCGTCGCGGTCGCCGTCTTCGGCGTCGGCTCGGGCGTCGCCTTCGCGACGGTCGTCGGGCCCCTGATCGAGGTCCCCGTGTTGCTCGCGCTGGTCAACGTCGCGCTCTACTTCCGGCGTCGGCTGGACTGGGGCGAAACGGCCCCACAGAAGTCGATCCCCTCCACGTCGGCCGTCTCCGAGGACGACTGACGAACGCCGTCGGAGAACCCGAATCGTCGTCTCAGCCCTCGATTTCAGCCCGGAGCAGCCGGTTGACCTCGCCGGGGTCGGCGCTGCCGCCGGTCTTGCCCATCACCTGGCCGACCAGGAAGTTGATCGCGCCGTCGTCGCCCCCTTCGACGTCCGCGACGGCCTCGGGGTTGTCCTCGATGGCCTCCTCGACCGCCCGCTGGACCTCGCCCTCGTCGGTCTTGCCGAGGTCCTCGCGGGAGACGATCGTCTCCGGATCGTCGCCGTCGTCGAGCATCCCCCGGAGGACGACCTCCTTTGCGTTCTTGGCGGTAATCTCTTCGTCGGCAACGAGGGCGATCAGTCGCCGGACCTCCGCTAACCTGTCCTCGACCGCGGTGATCTCGGTCCCGCGGTAGTTGAGTTCGCCGAGCAACTCGTCTGCGACCCAGGTCGCCGCGAGGTCGGGGTCGTACTCCCGGGCGACGTCCTCGTAGAAGTCCGCGACCTCCTTCCTCGAGGTGAGCTTCGAGGCCGCCTCCTCGCTCAGGCCGTACTCCCCCTGGAAGCGTTCGCGGCGGGCGCTGGGGAGTTCGGGGATCGAGATCTCCTCCTTCCAGTCGGCGACCCGCAGGGGCGGGAGGTCGGCCTCCTCGAAGTAGCGGTAGTCCTTCTCCTCTTCCTTCGAGCGCATCGAGACGGTGATTCCGCGGGACTCGTCCCAGTGGCGGGTCTCCTGTTCGATCGCGCGCCCGCGCTCGATCGCGTTCTTCTGGCGGGTCTCCTCGTAGGCCAGGGCCTTCTCGGCGCCCCTGTGACTCGAGATGTTCTTGACCTCGGTGCGGTTCGCGGCTTCCAGTGCGTCGGTACCGATCTCCGTGGCGTCGCCCTCGATCTCCTCGCCGGGAATCATCGAGAGGTTGGCGTCCACCCGGAGGCTGCCGTCGCGCTCGGCGTCGAACACGCCCAGATACTCGAGGACCTCGGTGAGTTCGGCGAGGAAGGCCCGGACCTCGGCGGGCGAGCGGAAGTCCGGTGCCGTCACGATCTCCATCAGGGGGACGCCGGCGCGGTTGTAGTCGACGAGGGTGTACTCCGCGCTGTCGATTCCCCCGCCGCCGCCGACGTGCTGGAGGCTTCCGGGATCTTCCTCCAGATGCGCGCGCTCGATGGTGACGGTCCGGCGGTCGCCCTCGACGGTGATCTCGAGTTCGCCGTCGGCACAGATCGGCTCGTCGTACTGCGTGATCTGGAAGTTCTTCGGGAGGTCGGGGTAGTAGTAGTTCTTGCGGTGAAATCGGGTCTCCTCGGGGATCGTCGCGTCGATCGCCTTCCCGATCCTGACGGCCGATTCGACGGCGCCCTCGTTGAGGACGGGGAGGGCACCGGGCAGACCCAGACAGACCGGACAGACGTTCTCGTTCGGTTCGTCGGCGGGCTCGGTCGGACAGCCACAGAAGATCTTCGTTTCGGTCTCGAGTTGGACGTGGACCTCGAGGCCGATGACGGTGACGAGGTCGCCTTCGCCCCGCTGGACGGTTCGAGCGGTCATTGACGCGGGTTCGAGGCGGGGAAGGGAAAAGTTACCGGAGGCGGTCCTGTAAGTCGAATTGAACGTGTCTGACTCACGTTTAAGTACGCGGACGGGTCCCTAGGCGATATGCCAGCCAATCGCGTCGAAGAGCTCGAGCGAACCGTCGAGGAGATGCAGTCGACGGTGGGAGGACTCACCGACGAACTCGTCGAGGCCAAAGAGCGGATCCGCGTGCTCGAGGCCGAACTCGACACCGACGCGCCGACGAGGGTGCCCGAGCGCCGCGAAGGGAGAGAGGATGGGGAGGACGACGTCGGCGGCGAGACGGCCCCGACCCGGACCGAATCGGTGTCGACCGAGACCCCGTTCGACGACGAGGACGAAGACGAGGAGGCGGAAACGGAAGACTCAGGTACGAGCGACATTATCGTCGCATAACCAGCGACCCGGCGGACCACGGAGCCGACGAGAATGCACATCAAGGCGCTCATCCTAGACGATTTCAAGAGCTTCGGGCGGCGGACGAAGATCCCCTTCTACGAGGACTTCACGGTCGTCACCGGCCCGAACGGCTCGGGGAAGTCGAACATCATCGACGGGGTCCTGTTCGCGCTCGGCCTGGCCCGCACGCGGGGAATCCGCGCGGAGAAGCTCACCGACCTCATCTACAACCCCGGTCACGAGGACGGCGACCGAAAGGGGGGCGCCCGCGAAGCCAGCGTCGAGGTCGTCCTCGCAAACGACGACCGCACCCTCGATCGCTCCCAGGTCGTCAGCGCCGCGGGCAGCGACGACGTCGGCGACGTAAGCGAGATCCGCATTCGCCGGCGGGTCAAGGAGACCGAGGACAACTACTACTCCTACTACTACCTGAACGACCGCTCGGTGAACCTCGCCGACATCCGGGACCTACTCGCCCAGGCCGGAGTCACCCCCGAGGGGTACAACGTCGTCATGCAGGGCGACGTCACCGAGATCATCAACATGACCCCGCGCGCCCGCCGGGAGATCATCGACGAGATCGCCGGCGTCGCGGAGTTCGACGCGAAAAAGGAAGACGCCTTCGAGGAACTCGCCACCGTCCAGGAACGGATCGATGAGGCCGAACTCCGGATCGAGGAGAAGCGAGATCGGCTCGAGCAACTCGAGGACGAACGCCGGACCGCCCTCCGATACCGCCGGCTCCGCCGGGAACGCGAGACCTACGAGGGCTACCGGAAGGCGAGCGAACTCGAGGACAAACGCGAGGACCTAGAGCAGGCCCGGAGCCGCGTCTCCGGACTCGAGGAAAAACTCGAAGAACGCCGGCGGGAACTCGACGAGCGCCAGGGAGCAGTGGTCCGCCTCCAGGAGGACTTGGAGGACTTGAACGCCGAGATCGAGCGCAAGGGAGAGGACGAACAGCTCCGGATCAAAGGCGAGATCGAGGAGGTCAAAGGCGATCTCTCCCGACTCGAAGACCGGATCGAATCCCACGAAGAGAAGATCGAGGACGCCGAGGGAGACCGGCGGGAGGCGTTCGTCCAGATCGACCGGAAACAGGAGCGTCTCGAGGAGCTGGAGGGAGAGACTCGCGAGATAAAGCTCCAGAAGGCCTCGATCCGTTCGGAGATTCAAGAGCGCGAGGAGCGGTTGGAGGAACTCGAAGCCGAGATCGAGGCGGTCGACACTGCCTTCGACGAGTTGAAGGACAATCTGGCCGACCGGAAGGAAGTCCTCGAGGAGGCAAAGACCGAGCGAAACGAACTCCAGCGCGAGCAGGACCGCCTCTTGGACGAGGCCCGGCGGCGATCGAACGCCGTGACCGAGGCCGAGGAGGCGATCGAGGAGGCCGAGGCGCGGCTTCCCGAACTCGAGGAGCGCCGCGAGGACCTGGAGCGGGAGCTCTCGAAGGCCGAGACGAACCGGGAGAACATCGCAGAGGTCGTCTCCGACCTCACCGCCGAAAAACGCCGGCTCCAGAGCGACGTCGACGAACTCGACGACGAGATCCAGGCCGCCCAACAGGAGTACGCCGAGCTCGAGGCGAACGCCGAGGAAAGCGGCGACTCCTCCTTTGGCCGCGCGGTGACGACGATCCTCAACGCCGGGATGGAGGGCGTCCACGGCGCGGTCGCCCAGTTGGGGACCGTCCCCAGCGAGTACGCGGTCGCCTGTGAGACCGCAGCAGGGGGTCGGCTCGCGAACGTCGTCGTCGACGACGACGGCGTCGGCCAGCACGGGATCGACTACCTCAAATCCCGGAACGCGGGCCGGGCAACCTTCCTCCCGATGACCGAGATGCACGAGCGGGGGCTCCCGCAGGCGCCCTCGGACCCAGGGGTCGTGGACTTCGCGTACAACTTGGTCGAGTTCGACCCCCAGTACGCGGGGATCTTCTCCTATGTCCTCGGGGACACCCTCGTCGTCTCCGACATCGAGACCGCCCGGTCGTACATGGGCGACTACCGGATGGTCACCACCGACGGCGATCTCGTCGAGAAAAGCGGCGCGATGACCGGCGGCTCCCGGAAGGGCTCTCGGTACTCCTTTACCGGCGGCGGCGAGGGGCAGTTAGAGCGCGTCGCCGCCCGGATCACCGAACTCCAGGAGGAACGCAAGGAGGTACGCGACGATCTCCGGGACGTCGAGGAACGCCTCGACGACGCCAGAGAACGCCGGAGCGACGCCGCCGACGAGGTCCGGTCGATCGAGAGCGAACTCGAGCGCGTCGCCGAGGAACGCGAGGAGCTCGAAGAGGAGATCGAGGAGTTGGAGGACGAACTCGAAAAGCTGGAGGACGAACGCGAGGAGGTCGACGAGCGGATGACCGAGATCTCGGGGGAGATCGACGAAAAGACCGGGGAGATCGAGGCGTTGGAGGACGAAATTGCCGACCTGGAGGAAGAACTCGCGGACTCGAAGATTCCTGAGCTCACCGCCGAGATCGAGGACATCGAGGGCGAGATCGACGACCGCGAGGGGCGGATCGACGAACTCGATGGCGAACTGAACGAGTTGCGCTTAGAACAGGAGTACGCCGAGGAAGCAGTCGAGGAGCTCCACGACGAGATCGAGACCGCCCAAAACCGGAAGGCGGAGCTAGAGGAGCAAATCGAGGAGTTCGAGGACGGGATCGAGGAGCAACGCGAGCTCTTGGACGAAAAGCGGGAGGCCGTCGCCGACCTCGAGGAGGAGCTGACCGAGCTCAAAGGGGAACGCACGGAGCTCAAGGAGGAACTCGCCGGGGCCAAGGAGGCCAGGGACGACCAGCAGGACCGGGTCACCGAACTCGAGGGCAAACTCGAGAGCTACCGCGGCCGGGTCCGGAGCCTGGAGGGCGAGATCGAGGATCTGGAGGTCGAAGTCGGTGAGTACGACGCCGAGGAGGTTCCCGATCACGAGACGGTCGTCGAGATGCTCGAGTTGCTCGAAGGCGACATGGAGGCCCTCGAACCCGTCAACATGCTCGCGATCGAGGAGTACGACGAGGTCAGCGAGGATCTGGAGAGCTTAGAGGAGGGTCGGGCGACGCTGGTCTCCGAGGCCGACGCGATCCGCGATCGGATCGACCGCTACGAGGCCCGGAAGAAGGAGACGTTCATGGAGAGCTACGAGGCGATCGCGGGCTACTTCACGGAGATCTTCGAGACGCTCTCGGAGGGGACCGGCAGTCTCCAGTTGGAAGACGAGGCCGATCCCTTCGAGGGCGGACTGACGATGAAGGCCCAGCCCGGCGACAAGCCGATCCAGCGCCTGGACGCGATGAGCGGCGGCGAGAAATCGCTGACCGCCCTCGCCTTTATCTTCGCGATCCAGCGACACAACCCCGCTCCGTTCTACGCTCTCGACGAGATCGACGCCTTCCTCGACGCGGTCAACGCCGACCGGGTCGGCGAGATGGTCGACGACCTGGCCGAGGAGGCCCAGTTCGTCGTCGTCTCCCATCGCTCCGCGATGTTGGATCGCTCGGAGCGCGCCATCGGCGTCACGATGCAGGAGAACAACGTGAGCGCGGTGACCGGGATCGATCTGAGCGGGGAGATGGAGGTTCCGGCCGATGACTAGGGAGCCACGTAGTGGCTCCAATAGGCCGAGCGGCGAGGGTACCGAGCCGCGAGAGAGGGAGTCGCGCAGCGACTCCAGTAAGTCGAGTGGGGAACGGAGTGAGCCGCGAGAAAGGAAGTGGCTGAGAGCGGACGGCTCGGGTCGGCCCGACGACGCGACGGGCGAGGACGCCGACGACTCGGAGGAGATCCCGCTCTCGATCGCCGGCCACGAGGAGCGCGAGCCGCCGGGAGAGGGGACGGCCCTCGAGTTCGACGCGGGCTCCGAGGAGTCCGAAACTGAGGGCGAGGACGCCGACGGGGAAGACGTCGAACCCGTCGAGCTCCTGGTCTCGCTCGCGAAGGAGGGCGAGATCGACCCCTGGGACATCGACATCGTCCGGGTCACGGATCGCTTTCTCTCGGCGCTCGACGAGGCCGATCTCCGGACGTCGGGGCGGGCGCTCTTTTATGCAAGCGTCCTTCTGCGGATGAAAAGTGACGTGTTGTTCGACCCCGACGAACCCGACGAGGAGGAGCTCCCGCCGTGGGAGGCCCCGATGGGCGGGATGGAAGGTGGCGAGCCCGCCGACGCCGGAGGCTTCGATCCGGTCGAGCGCCTCGAGGCCGAGATGGATCGCCGGCTCGAGCGAAAACAGGCCCGGGGAAGCCCCGAGACGCTCGACGAACTCGTCCGGGAGCTCCGGGACGCAGAGCGGGGGTCGTGGTGGAAGGAGTCCCGGACCTACGACACCAGTGACTCCCCGCAGGGGTACAGCCGCGGGACTCAGGAGCTGAGTTACCACTCCGGCGACGAACTCCGGGTGGACGAGGAGCCCACGGCCGACGACGTCACCCACACCGCCCACGGCGAGGACATCGAGGACGTGATCGAGGACGTCGAGGGAGCCCTCGAAACCCAGTACGAGCGCGGGCGCTCGGAGGTCCTGTTCGCCGAGATCGCCGAGGTCGGCGGCTCGCGGGTGATGAGCTACCTCGCCGTGCTCTTCTTGGCCCACCGGGGACGGCTCCACCTGGACCAGGACGAACTGTTCGGCGACCTCTGGGTCCAGCAGGCGCCGACCGAGGCCGACCCCGAGGAAGCGATCGCCGGTTAGTCGAGGTACTCTCCGGCGAGCAACTCGACCCGATCCTTCGTTTCGTCGGGAATCGCCTCGGTCGGGGTGTTGATCGTTCCCTCGAGGGCCGTCCAAGCGTCGCTCTCGAAGTCGGCGGGCATCGTCCGGATCGCGCGCTCGATGGTCGCGTTCATCGCCTCGCGGTTTTCCGCGGCGTTCTCCAAGACCTCCCCGAGGGTGACCTCGGAGTCCTCCTTCCAGACGTCGTAGTCGGTGATCCCGGCGACGGTCGCGTAGCTTATTTCGGCCTCGCGGGCGAGTTTCGCTTCGGGGATCGCGGTCATGCCGACGACGTCCCACCCCTGGGAGCGGTAGAACTCGCTTTCGGCGCGCGTCGAGAACTGGGGGCCCTCGATACAGACGTAGGTACCGCCCTCCTCGATCCCGGTTTCGGTGGCCTCACGGGCGCTCTCGGCGAGATGGGAGGCCAGCGCGGGGCAGTAGGGTTCGGCAAACCCCATGTGGACGACCATCCCGTCGCCGAAGAAGGTGGGTGTGCGGTGTTTAGTCCGGTCGAACGTTTGGTCAGGAATCACGAGGGTTCGGGGCGGGAGGTCCTCTCGAAGGCTGCCGACGGCGTTCGTCGAGATCACGCGATCGACGCCGAGGGACTTCAGCGCGTAGACGTTCGCGCGGTAGGGGACCTCGGTAGGGGTGTGGCGGTGGGCCTCGCCGTGTCTCGGGAGAAAGACGACCTCCCGGCCCGCCAGGTCGCCGATCGTCGCCTCGTCGCTCGGCTCGCCGTAGGGCGTCGAGACCGACTCCGTCCGGGTGTTCTCGAGTGGGAGCGCCTCGTAGACGCCGCTGCCGCCGATCACGCCGATGGTCATGGCCCATCCTACCGAGTCCGGGAAGTAAACGCTACGGGTCACTGTCCTCGCAACCGGAACAATTTACGTGGGGGATCGCAAACGGGCGGACATCGACGGACGCGTGAGCCGAGTTTAATCCATGACCGAGACATATGACGCAGTGATCGCCGGTGCGGGACCTGCGGGGGGACAGTGTGCCCGCGACCTCGCGGCCCGGGGCTACGACGTGGTGGTGTTGGAGACCGAGTCCGAGGACGTCTTCCCGAAGACGAGCAACAAATCGACCGCGGGAACGTTCCCCTCGACGATGGCCTCCTTCGGGATTCCCGACGAGGTGGTGATGAACTTCACCGACAGCGTCGTCATCGAGTCGCCCAACGACCACTACCGGACCGACCAGCCCGGCGCCGTCCTCGAGTTCGCCGACTACAAGAAGTGGCTGGTCGCCGAAAGCGAGGTCGACGGCGCGGAGTACCGCTTCGACGCCCGGGCGACGAGGCCGATCGTCGAGGACGGTGACGTCGTCGGGGTGACGTACAACGGCAGCGAGGAGGTCAGAGCCGAGGTGGTCGTCGACGCGACGGGACCGGGCGCGCCGCTGGCGAAGGCTCTGGACGTCACCGACTTACAGCGGGACCGCCAGGCGATCGGCATCGAGTACGAACTCGAGGGGATCGAGATCGACCACCCCGACTTCGCGGACCTGACCGGCGCGATGATGCTCCGGCTGGATCACGACCTGGCGCCCGGCGGCTACTCCTGGATCTTCCACACCGGCGGGAGCGAGGCCAAGGTCGGGCTCTGTTACATCCAGAACGACCGGTATCGCGAGCAGTCCCGCGAGGGGTTCGTCATCGACGACTACCTCGAGTACTGGCTCGATCGTGACCCCCGCTTCGCCGAGGCCGACCGTCTCGAGGGCAAACAACACCGTGGCTCGGCCCACATCCAGCCTCCCGGGAAGATGACGACAGATAGCTTCATCGCGATCGGCGACACCGTTCCGACGGTAGACCCCCTCTGGGGCGAGGGGATCGACAAGTGCATGCGCTCGGGCCGGGCCGCCGCAATCACGATCGATCGCTGTCTCTCCCGGGCCACGCCGGATACCTCCGCCTCCGAGACCGCGATCTACAACCAGCTCTGGCGCGACACCGTCGCCCCGAAGGTCCGGGCCCGACTCCTGATGACCGAACTCCTCTATCTGGCCGGAAACGACCGCTACGACCGGCTGATGGCCGACCTCCGGCGACTCGACTCCGAGACCCTCGCGGCGGCGAACTCCGCCAACCTGCGGGGGATCCTCTCGCTGTTGCACGTCGACGACGCCGACCTCCTCCGACGGTTCGCCCGCGAGCGGATCGCCGAGCACTCCGAGGCCCTCCCGGACGCCGCCGATCTCCCGGCGCCGGTCGCCCGCGTCGTCGGCCGTCTCTCCTCGCTGCGGTAGCTCTCCCCGTCCTCGTTTTCGGCGTATGTGGCGTGATACCAACTCCTGCGAGCGTTGAAATACCCGCCCCGTCTCCTGAACCCTATGGCCTCCGGGGAGCACGCAGAGGAGTTGACCGAGGGGACTCTCCTGAAGCCGATGGTCCGGCTGGCGTGGCCCCTCGTCGTGATCCAGCTCCTGCAGGTCGCTTACAACGTCGGCGATACGTTCTGGCTGGGGATGCTCTCGGAGACGGCGGTCGGCGCGATCAGCCTCGCCTTTCCGCTCATCTTCCTGTTGATCTCCGTCGGCGGCGGCTTCACCGCCGCGGGCGCGATCCTGATCGCCCAGCACACCGGCGCCGAAAGCGGCGAGGACGGACTGATCGCGGGCCAGACGCTCTCCGTTATCTCGCTGGTCGCGATCGTCCTCGGGATCGCCGGCTACTTCGCGACCGATCCGATGCTCGCCCTGTTGCCCGCGGACGCCGAGACCGCAGTCGAGATCGTTCCCCAGGCGGCGGCGTACATGCGCGTGTTCTTCCTCGGGCTCCCCTTCCTCTTCGGTTTCTACGTCTTCGTTTCGCTCATGCGGGGCTACGGCAACACCCGCGCTCCGATGCGCGTGATGGCCGTCAGCGTCGCGATCAACCTCGCGCTCGACCCCCTCTTGATCTTCGGGGTCGGACCGCTCCCGGCCCTGGGGATCCAGGGCGCGGCCGTCGCGACCGTCGCCTCGCGGGGCGTCGCGACCGCGATCGGATTTTATGTACTCTTTGCGACCGACGTCGGGCCGGCGATCAAGGCCGAACACCTGTGGCCCCGTCTCGAGTACGTCGGCGAGATCACCCGGCTGGGCGTGCCCACTGCTCTGGAACAGTCGATGAGTTCGCTCGCGATGATCTCGCTGACGGCGATGGTCGCGACGTTCCCGCCGGCAGTCGTCGCCGCCTACGGGCTTGGCAATCGGCTGATCTCGCTCGCCTTTCTCCCCGCGATGGGGATGGGACAGGCGACCGATACGATCGTCGGAAAGAACTTGGGCGCGGGCGAACCCGAGCGCGCCGCGCGGGCGACCTGGGTCGCAGGCGGGGTGGTCGCGGCGGTGATGCTCGCGGTCGCGCTCGTCGCCATCGCGGTCCCCGAACCGATCGTCGGCGTCTTCATGATGGCCGACACGCCGGGAGCGGCGGCGACGATCGACTACGGCGCGACCTACCTCCGGTTCGCCGCCACCATGTTCGTCTTCATGGGCGTCCTCCAGGTGATCCTCGGGGCCTTCCGGGGCGCGGGTAACACGAAAACCGCCCTCGCCTTCTCCGTGGTCACCCTCTGGATCGCCCGCGTCCCCGTCACCTACTACCTCGTCTTCGTGGCGGGGTGGGGGACGACGGGGATCTGGCTCGGGGTCGTCGTCGGCGATATCGTCGGTGCGATCGCCGCGATCGCCTGGTTCCGGCGGGGCACGTGGAAGGAGTCGCTCGTCGAGAGCGGAGGAGAGCGCGATTCGACCGACTCGACCACCCCGGCCGATCCGACCGACTGAGCGAGACCGGCTACGCGAGGCGCCACTCGCCGGGCGCGGCCATCTCGATCTCGCCGCGGCGTTCCATCTCGGTCAGGATCTCCGAGAGCCGGTTGGGCTGGGCGATCTCCATGCTGATCCGGTCGATGTCGTGGAACTCCGCGAGTAGGCCCCGGATCTCCTCGTCGGAGAACTCCTCGCCGTCGGCGCGTTCGATCGCCGTCGAGACCAGATCGACCATGTCCTCGATGAAGTTCCAGGGGTAGACGACCCAGGTCCACTCCTCTAACCGCTCGCCGACGTAGTCGGGTTCGAACTCGCTGGTTCCCAGGAGCTGGAGCGTTGCCGTCCGCACGTCGCCGGCGTTCCGGTCGGTGACGTACTCCTCGGCCCGCCGGATCGAGCCGCCGGTGTCGGCGATGTCGTCGATGATCAGGACGTCCTTGTCCTCGACGCTGCCCTCGGGCATCGGGTACCGGATCGTCGGCTCGCCGCTTTTCTCGGCGGTGCCGACGTAGTGTTCCATCTTCAGGCTCGTCAGATCGTCGAGACCGAGGAAGTCACAGAGGCATCGCCCGGCGAACCAGCCCCCGCGGGCGAGCGCGACGATGACGTCCGGCTCGAACTCGTCGCGGCGGACCTCGTCGCTGACGTCCCGACAGAGCCCGTAGATGTAGTCCCAGTTCGTGATCGTACAGTCGAAGTCCTCGGGGAGGTCGGCCATTCTCGTGGCCGGACCGAGGGCACGAGCCCCCTTAACTGGGGGTGAAGCCGCCGACCGAGGACCGGATTTATTATCCAGTAATACAATCGAGTTATCGATGGCACGAACCCAACTGGAGGCCGCCCGGGATGGGGAGATCACGCCGGAGATCGAACGCGTCGCCGACCGCGAGAACCGCGACCGCGAGTTCGTCCGCGAGCGCGTCGCCGCGGGCGAGGCGGTGATCCCGGCCAACCGGAATCACGGGACCCTGGATCCGATGATCATCGGCGCCGACTTCGCGACGAAGGTCAACGCCAACATCGGCAACAGCGAGGAGACGAGCGACCTGGAGGGCGAACTCGAGAAGCTCCACGTCGCGGTCCACCACGGCGCGGATACGGTGATGGACCTGGGCACCGGAAGCGATCTCGACCGGATCCGGGAGGCCAACGTCGCCCACTCGCCGGTACCCGTCGGGACCGTCCCCCTCTACGAGGCCGTCAAGCGCGCGGGCGATCCGGAGGATCTCACGACGGACCTGCTCCTCTCCGTGATCGAGAAACAGGCCGAACAGGGCGTCGATTACATGACGATCCACGCGGGGATCCTGCTCGAACACCTCGCGCTCACCGAGGGCCGAAAGACGGGGATCGTCTCGAGAGGTGGGTCGATCATGGCCGCCTGGATGGAGGCCCACGGCGAGCAGAACCCCCTGTTCCAGATATTCGAGGAGATCTGCGGTATCTTTCGGGAGTACGACGTCACGTTCAGCCTCGGCGACAGCCTCCGGCCGGGCTGTCTGGCCGACGCCTGTGACGAGGCCCAGTACGCCGAACTCGATACGTTGGGGGCGCTCACCCAGGTCGCCAGAGAGCATGGCGTCCAGGTCATGGTCGAGGGACCGGGTCACGTCCCGATGGACCGGATCGCCGAGAACGTCGAGCGCCAGCGGGAGGTCTGTGACGGCGCGCCGTTCTACGTCCTCGGGCCGCTCGTGACCGACGTCGCGCCGGGGTACGACCACGTTACGAGTGCGATCGGGGCCGCGATCGCCGCCCGGGAGGGCGCGGCGATGCTCTGTTACGTCACCCCCAAAGAACACCTCGGGCTCCCCGAGCGCGAGGACGTCCGGGAGGGGCTCGCGGCCTACCGGATCGCCGCCCACGCGGGCGACGTCGGAAACGGCCTGCCGGGCGCCCGCGACTGGGACGACGCCCTCTCGGAGGCCCGCTACGCCTTCGACTGGTCCGAGCAGTTCGAACTCTCGCTCGATCCCGAACGCGCCCGTTCCTACCACGACCAGACGCTCCCCGGGGATAACTACAGGGAGGCGCGCTTCTGCTCGATGTGTGGCGTCGAGTTCTGTTCGATGCGGATCGACCAGGACGCCCGCGCGGAGCGAGAGGAGGGGGAACTCGAGGAACTGAACGGAGAGACCGATCTCGCGGAGTCGTCGGCTGCGGAGGTCAACCTCCCGCCCGTGGGCACCCACGAAACGGGGGGCGATCTCGATCGCGAGTATCCCCGACCTGAAGAGTTATCTGCTGACGACTGACTCCCGTCAACGGGATGTCGGAGAACCGCTTCCGAGGTGCTTTCCGAGCGAGTGGGTCGATTGACTGGGTACGTACGGAGGATCGCGTCTCACTCGGCCCGGGCGAGCGATAGCAGTCAGTGAACGTCAATACACACCTGATCGCATGACTGTGCTCGGTGTGTGATTTGTTTCGCTGACTACTATCGCCACCGACCGAACGATCACGTACGATATGACACAAAATAAAGCGCATGCCTCCGCCTTCAGGCGGGGGTCGAGCGGTAGGCACTGCCGAACAACCGCCGACTACTGGCCGTCTGGGGTCTCCTCGCGGACGCGCTTCTCGCCTTCAAGGAGCAACCCCTTCCACGTCAGCCCGTGGTGTTGCTTCAGTTCCTTCAGACGCTCGTACTGTTCATCGTCGTCGAACTCGATTCGGATCTCAACCACACACCATCACATAAACCACACGCATATGTGTATTGCGCTACAAGAGATAGTTGATGAAGCGGACCAACCAGTTCGTCGTTCGCCCCCGATCCGAACAGGACCGGGAGCTACTGCACGAACTGTTGGACGCTTCTGCCAGCCTCTGGAACGAACTCACCTACGAACGACGCCAGCAATACTTCAACGGCGAAAGCATCTGGGACACCGCCGACTACCGCAAACAGTACGTCGGCGTTCTCGGAAGCGCAACCGCTCAACAGCTCATTCGCAAGAACAAGAGCGCGTGGAACTCGTTCTTCTCGTCAAAAGAGAAGAGCGAGGAGTGTTCCCCACCCGGCTACTGGGGCAACGAGGACGACGGTCGAACGTTGCGGACCTACGTTCGAAACGACCAGTACACACTGGAAATGGGCGACCGCTCTCGACTCGAGATTCCCGTCGGGAAGGAACTCAAGGAGAAGTACGGCCTCGGACACACCGAGCGTCTTCGCCTCGAAGTTGCGGGCGATCCGAAGTGGGACGGCAAACAGGGCCGGTTGGAACTGTACTACGACGAATCTTCGGGCCAATTCAGGGCCTTTCAGCCAGTCACCGTCGTCCATTCTCGACTGGATTCACCACTGGCGGACGAAACCGCCGCTCTGGATATCGGTGCGAACAACATCGTCGCCTGTACGACCACGACCGGCAAGCAGTACCTGTACAAGGGCCGCGACCTGTTCGAACGGTTCCGCGAGACGACGCGAGAGATCGCCCGGTTACAGTCGAAACTCCGCGAGGGCCGGCACTCCTCGAACCGGATTCGACACCTGTACCGACGCCGGACGCGACGGCGCGACCATGCGATGGACGCGCTTGCCCGCGACTTGATCGAACGACTGTACGACGAAGGTGTCTCGACGGTGTACGTCGGCGAGCTCACCGACGTTCTCGAGACCCACTGGTCGGTGCGGACGAACGCGAAGACGCACAACTTCTGGGCGTTCCGCACGTTCATCGACCGGCTCGCGTGTACTGCCGAAGAGTACGGAATCACGGTCGAACTCCGCCCCGAAGCGTGGACAAGCCAGACGTGTCCAAACTGCGGTTCGACCACGGACACTACTCGGCACCAGGACACGCTGATCTGCCAGTGTGGCTTCGAGGGCCACGCGGATCTTTCGGCAAGCGAGACGTTCCTGAGACGGCACGAAACAGACGTACCACGGCCGATGGCACGGCCCGTGCGATTCGAGTGGGGCGACCACGACTGGTCGGAGATATCACACTCTCGCGAACGTCCCAAAGAAGCGCGCACGAACCGGAGTATCCACGGGGAGGAGAAAGTCGCTCGCGTGGTGGTTCGGCATGAGCCGAGACCCCCAACGTGAGGATTCCCGCGCCTTTAGGCGCGGTGAGGATGTCAATCTCGCGTACGTGCCTCGCAAGTATGAATAGAATTGCGGTGATGGGACCTCCGGGCGCTGGAAAATCCACGTTTTCGCGCCGGTTGGGTGAGCGGACGGAGCTTCCCGTCATCCATCTCGATGCGCACTATTGGGGGCCGAACTGGGAGGGGCCGCCGACCGACGAATGGCGGCAAACCCATCGGGAACTCATCGAAGGCGACGCATGGATAATCGATGGAAACTACGGCTCGACGGCAGCGGAGCGGCTCGATGCCGCAGATACCGTGATCTTTCTGGAATCCTCGCGGTACGTTTGCCTGTTTCGTGTCCTAAAGCGCAGACTCCTTCGGGACAACCCCGCTATGGCAGAAGGCTGCTCGCCCAAAGTCGAACCGAGTTTCCTTCTGTACACGTGGCGGTTCAACACGGAGAAACGTCCCTCGCTAAAAGAGATGGCACGGACCCGTGAAGCGACAGAACTCATAACCCTCCGCTCCAGTCAGGACCGCGAGGGGCTTCTTACTCGTCTCGGCTAAGCCACGATGTCGTAACAGTCCACGACGGTACTACGGTCCGTTAAAATTCTCCGTCGGAATCGTCCCGGTGGTCCATGCCAGGTTGCCCTCAACGGTGACATCGATGCCATTGTACGCACCAAATCGATCGGATTCCGATTGGATGTAGTCCGCCAGTTCGCCGCTCTCCGCCGTCTCGGCATCAGGATAGGTGTTGGCCCACGTGAGATGGGTCGTCTCGGATCCGAACCGCCACGATTGGAGTTTTCCCGTGATAACGTCCTTCCGGAAGCCACGCGACGTCGACCCGTCCACCGCCTCTGGATAACACCAAAGCGCATCTGGGTCCTCAACGACCCCCATCATTGCTGCAACATACTCATTGCCGTCATCATAATAGCCAGAATCCCCACTCGGTGCATCGATCACGGTTTTCACGTAGACAGTCGTGGGATCGTCTCTCGTTGGCGACACCATCGGCGACGCATCTATCAGGACGTCTTCCGAGATAGCGTAGATGAGGCTTGAGCCGTATAGATCGAAGCCTTCGTACGATTCTGGCTCCGACCACGAAGGCTCTGTCGTCTGTGACGACGTTGTATTGGACGAAGATGACTGTGAGTCCGAGCTGACGTTCTCGGCGATTGCCTCACGATCGAACGATCCAAAAATCACGTTAATGTTGCCGATTTTCATTGCGGCCCTGACGGCAGCGACATCGACGTACTCGCGGCGCCATACGGGGCGTAACATTTCCTCTTCGAGCTGAGAGTAGGCGTTCTCGTGAATGGACTCTTGCTTGGAGCGAATGCCCTCAATGTCAAAGTACAGGAACCCGATACCGTCCCGCAGGGGGGTGTTTTGAGGATTTGGGATCCACTGCATAGCTTCCGTCGCTGTGGGTTTCTCTGATACGTCCGACGTAGATGATGAAGACGATGATGAGTTTGTTGTGGTATTGTCACTGCCGGCCAGCGAGTCGCTGAGACAGCCTGACATGGAGGCAAGCGTCCCACTACCGAGTGTGAAACCTGCGGTTTTGAGGAGGGCCCGTCGTGAGCGGGGCATGACAATTCCATGTTTCAACCCCATCATAATCGTTCTGTTGATTCTCTACCCCTAAGGGTTCGTCAAAGGTACAAGAAACGTCAAAACCAGCCCGAATTTCGCCGGGTGAGTTGGACTTCCATCCGAGACCAATCGATCTGAGCCACGAACGCGCGTGTGCTATGTTCGATACGATCGAGGACCGGAAACCACGCCTATCGGCCGCTCTATACCACAGGATACGTTCTCGGGAAGCTCATCGCGTTCAAACTCTCCCGAACCGACCCCGCTCTCGCTGCGACCGCCCTCGAGCGAATCCGGTCGCTCTTTCGGATTCAGGTAGTCTCCCCCGATTCGGAGGCGTTCGGCCGCGTTTGTGAGGATTTCCACCGCACCTCAATGTAACGCGCTTGTGAGACCCGATCGCGCGAATCCGACTGGCGACCAGTCGCTCCATCCGCACTCGGATGTAACGCGTGGGTTGGCTCAAGCCGATCAGACGAGTTGTCGTTACATACAGGTCAAGCAGGTGACGGAGCAGCTATCGACTCACCCAACGACTGCCAAATTATTCATTCATCATGACGTCAGCACTAGACTTTCCGAAAGAGTTAAATTTGCAAACTTCGAAATAGTAAGTATAGGGTAAACTAAATCTAACAGATAAATCTTTTCCGATAGCAGCCGCTACGTTCTTGTCCAGCGATGGACCCCGATGAAGATATCACACTGGTCGAAGATCCGGTCTGGACAGAGAAATACGAGCGCGAGGAACAGCGACTTCGAGCGGCAGCTGGTGAGGGACTACTCGGAATACACCACGTAGGGAGTACTGCGATTCCGGACGTCCCTGGCAAACCCGCACTAGACGTCCTTGTCGCCTTCGACGCGTTTGAACAAATGGACGCAACCGGAGAGCAGATCGAGGAGGAACACAAAGAGTTCGAGCGTTTCTCCGAGACTGACACCTCGATTTTGCTCATCAACTGGGCCGACGACCACGCTGTCTTCCACAGGATGCATACCATGGACGACGAGGACAAGATTAGAAACCAGATTCTCTTCCGCG
This sequence comes from Saliphagus sp. LR7, assembly GCF_003344565.1. Taxonomy (NCBI): domain Archaea; kingdom Methanobacteriati; phylum Methanobacteriota; class Halobacteria; order Halobacteriales; family Natrialbaceae; genus Saliphagus; species Saliphagus sp. LR7. The sequence goes on from NZ_QPND01000008.1 coordinate 73,304, forward strand.
ATTACCTTCGCGATCACGCAGACGCACGCAGGGAGTACGAGGAAATCAAGCGCGAGGCTGTCGAGAACCACGCCGATGACCCCGGCGACTACACCAAAGCAAAGTCGGATGTCGTTGCGGATCTGATCCAACGTGCCGAAGCGGCCGACTACGAGGAGGGTCTGCCTGACTACCTTTAGGCACCACAGCCCCTCAATATCCATATTTTCTGACGGAAGTATCCACGTTACGTACGCACACGGATGTAACGCCGATGGGATTTCGCTGGCGGCCCTTCCGTCACCCCTATTGGACCACGCTGCGTCGGATCCGCCATGACTGACGATCTGGAGGTCGCGCTCGTCGACGCGTTCACCGACGACCCCCTCACCGGGAACGCCGCGGGGGTCGTCCCCGATGCCGGCGAGCTCTCGGAGCCGACCATGCAGGCGATCGCCCGCGAGCTCTCGGTCAGCGAGACGGCCTTTCTGTCGGCGAGCGCGGAGGCCGAGCGCCGGATCCAGTACTTCACGCCGACCCAGGAAGTCGACCTCTGTGGGCACGCGACCATCGCCTCCGGTTCGTACCTTCACGAGACGGGCGACGTCGAGACGGGGACGACGACCCTCGAGACGAACGTCGGCGTCATCGAGGTCGACGTCGAGGACGATGGAACGGTCTGGATGAGCCAGGACGACCCCGAAATCCGCGAGGCCGACGCCAGTTACGGGGCGGTCGCCGACGCACTCGGCGTCGAGCGCGCGGCTCTGGAGGGCGCCCGCGAGGACCTCCCGCTCGCGGTGTCCTCGACCGGCCTCCCCTTCCTCATGGTCCCGATCACCTACCTCTCGGACCTCGGCGACGCGGACCCCGACATGGCCGCGATCGAGGCCCTCGCCGACTCGGTAGGCGCGACGGGGATCTACGCGTTCACGTTCGACACCCTCCAACCGGAGTCGGCGCTCCACGGGCGGATGTTCGCCCCCGGTGCGGGCGTCCCCGAGGATCCCGTGACTGGCACCGCGAGCTGTGCCGTCGCGGCCTACCTCGAGGCGTACGACGCCTTCGATCCCACGCCCGAGGAGCTCCGCCTCGAGCAGGGCCACTACGTCTCCCGTCCGGGGACGGTCCTCGTCCGGATCGACGACGAGGTCCGGATCGGCGGGCGTGCGGTCACCGCCCTCGAGGGGATGGTTCGAGCGCCCGAACGGGGCGACGACGGGATCCTCGAGGCCTGATAGGGCCGGAAGGACGTCATTGCGCCATCGATCGCGATACGGGCCGTGATCGCCGGTAAATGGGTTCTTCCGGCTCTATGACCCGGCCGAACGTATCAGATATCGAAAAACCGTGAGGGATCGTCTCACGGGCCGACCGGTGCGAAGAACGTTAATTCGCCATCGAGTTGTGAATTTTGTGATTCTTTCACAAGGCTCATTAGGGCGAGCGTGGACCCTCCGGTAGAGATGGCAGTACTCTGGCTGGACGAGATCGGTGCCGACGACCTCCCCCGGGTCGGCGGCAAGGGCGCCTCCCTCGGCGAGCTCACCGGTGCCGACCTCCCCGTTCCGCCCGGGTTCGTGGTCACCGCAGACAGCTATCGCGCGTTCATCGAGGAGGCCGGGATCGACGACGCGCTGTTCGAGGCCGTCGACGTCGACGTCGAGGACTCGGCGGCGCTCTCGACTGCGGCCGAGCGCGCCCGCGAGCTCATCGTCGAGACCCCCTTCCCCGAGGAGCTCCGCGAGGAGGTCCTCGGCGCTTACGCCGACATGGAGGGCGAGCCGTTCGTCGCGGTCCGTTCCTCGGCGACCGCCGAGGACCTCCCCGACGCCTCCTTTGCGGGCCAACAGGAGACCTTCCTCAACGTCACCGACGAACGCCTCTTAGAGCGCGTTCGGGAGTGCTGGGCGTCGCTGTTCACCCAGCGGGCGATCTACTACCGGACCAAGCAGGGCTTTTCCCACGACGACGTCGACATCGGCGTCGTCGTCCAGCGGATGGTCGACGCCGAGAAAAGCGGCGTGATGTTCACCAGCCACCCCTCGACGGGCGAGGCGACGATGATCGTCGAGGCGGCCTGGGGATTGGGTGAAGCGGTCGTCTCGGGATCGGTCTCCCCGGACAACTACGTCGTCGAGCGGGAGAGCGGGGACGTCGAGGCGACCGTCGCCGAGAAGAAGCTGCTCTGTGAGCGCGACGACGAGACGGGCGAGACCGTCGAGCGCGAGGTCCCTGAGGACAAACGCGACGAGCGGGTCCTCTCTGCCGACGATATCGAGGCCTTAGTCGAGATCGGCGAGCGCGTCGAGGACCACTACGGCGAACCCCAGGACGTCGAGTGGGCGATGGTCGGCGACGAGGTCTACATGCTCCAGTCCCGACCGATCACGACGATCAGCGAGGCCGACAACCCGCCCGCGGGCGGGGTCGCGGACTTGGAGGACGCCGGAGCGGGGGCGACCGCTCCCGGAGTCACCGACGGCAGCGGCGCCGTCCGCTCGGAGTCGAGTGGCTCCGCCGGGACCGGCCCGGCGACCGGCGATCTCCTCGTCGACGGCCTGGGCTCGAGTCCGGGGACGGCCTCGGGGGCCGCCCGGATCGTGACGAAACTCGACGAGCTCGACAAAGTCGGTGAAGGGGACGTAATCGTCACGGAGATGACCACCCCGGACATGGTCCCCGCGATGAAACGCGCCTCGGGGATCGTCACCGACGAGGGGGGGATGACCTCCCACGCGGCGATCGTCTCCCGGGAACTGGGCGTCCCCGCGGTCGTCGGGACGACGAACGCGAGTCGCGTACTGGAGGACGGCCAGGCGATCACGATCGACGGCGAGAAAGGCACCGTCGTCGCGGGCCGGGACGGGGAGGACGAACGCGAACCCGTCGAGGAGGTCCGCCCGCAGTCCCCGGTCAAGCCGATGACCGCGACGGAGGTGAAAGTCAACGTCTCGATCCCCGAGGCCGCCTCCCGGGCAGCGGCGACCGGCGCCGACGGCGTCGGCCTGCTCCGGATCGAGCACATGATCCTCTCGCTGGGCCAGACCCCGGCGAAGTACATCGAGGAGAACGGCGTCGACGCCTACGTCACCGAGATCGTCGAGGGCGTTCGAACGGTAGCCGACGAGTTCTACCCCCGGCCCGTCCGGGTCCGGACGCTCGATGCGCCGACCGACGAGTTCCGTCAGCTCGAGGGGGGCGAGGACGAGCCCGACGAGCACAACCCGATGCTGGGCTATCGCGGAGTGCGCCGGAGTCTCGATCGACCGGACGTCTTCGCCCACGAGTTAGAGGCGTTCCGGCGGCTGTACGGGATGGGCTACGACAACGTCGAGATCATGTTCCCGCTGGTCAACGACGCAGAGGACGTCCACGCCCTGAAAAACTGTATGGAGGAAGTCGGGATCGATCCCGGGAAACGCCGCTGGGGCGTGATGATCGAGACGCCCGCCGCCGCCCTCGGCGTGGCCGACCTCGCCGAGACGGGGATCGACTTCGCTTCCTTCGGGACGAACGACCTCACCCAGTACACGCTCGCGATCGACCGGAACAACGAACGCGTCGCCGACCGCTTCGACGAGCTCCACCCCTCCGTGCTCAGGCTGATCGGGGACGTGATCGAGACCTGCCGCGAGGAGGGCGTCGAGACGAGCATCTGCGGGCAGGCGGGCTCGCGCCCGGAGATGGTCGACTTCCTCGTCGAGGAGGGGGTCAGCTCGATCTCGGCGAACATTGACGCCGTCCGGGACGTCCAACACGAGGTCAAGCGGGTCGAACAGAAGCTGGTGCTCGACTCGATCCGCTGATCGCGTCTCGCCCGGGGTCAGTAGGCTTTTGTCCGCCCGAGCCTATGAGTCGACCGTGACGGTTCCTTCCGCCCCCGAGGCTCGTTCTATGCGGATGCGGCGGTAGCGCCGGGTGGAGGGGCCACGCGTCGCCGGTCATGCGGCCCGGACGTGGCCACCGAAACCCGGACCAGGGATTTCGAACCGGACCATCGACCGAAACCGGCGGGTTTTACGCCCGCCACCGACTGACCACAGCCATGAGCCACGACGACTTTCCGACGGACCGACCGGCGGTGGTGACCTGCGGGTTGCCCTACGCGACGGGCGACCTGCACGTCGGCCACCTCCGGACGTACATCAGCGGCGACGTCCTCTCACGGGCGCTCGACACGCTCGGCCAGAACAACGCCTTCGTCTCCGGGACGGACATGCACGGGACCCCGGTCGCGGTCCAGGCCGCAAAGGAGGGGGTAGACCCCGAGACGTACGCCCTCCGGCTCCACGAGAAGTACGCCGACACGTTCCCCGAGTTCGGGATCGAGTTCGACAACTACAGCCACACACACGACGAAACCAACGCCGAACTCACCCGCGAGTTCGTCCGGGCCTGGATCGACAACGACCACGTCTACGAAAAGGAGATCGAGGTCGCCTGGGACCCGGAGGTCGACGAACCACTCCCCGACCGGTTCGTCGAGGGCACGTGTCCCTACTGCGGGGAGAAAGCCCGCGGTGACGAGTGCGACGAGGGCTGCCAGCGCCACTTAGAGCCCGGCGAGATCGAGGATCCCACCAGTACGCTCACGGGCAACCCCGCTGAGTACCGCACCCGTTCGCACAAGTTCCTCCGGCTGAACGACTTCAAGGAGTATCTCGGAGAGTTCCTCGACCGTCTCGAGGGGACGAGCAACGCCCGGAACCAGCCCCGCGAGTGGGTCGAGGGCGAACTCCAGGACCTCTGTATCACCCGCGATATGGACTGGGGGATCGACTATCCGGGCGAAAGCGAGGAGGACCTCGTGCTCTACGTCTGGGTCGACGCCCCGATCGAGTACGTCGCCAGCACGAAGCAATACAGCGAGCGCGTCGGCAGCGACGAGTACGATTGGGAACGCGCCTGGAAGGAGGACGGCGAGATCGTCCACATCATCGGTCGGGACATCATCCAACACCACACCGTCTTCTGGCCCGCAATGTTGCGTGGTGCGGGCTACAACGAGCCCCGCGCGGTGATGGCCAGCGGATTCGTCAACCTGAACGGAAAGGCGTTCTCGACCAGCCGGAATCGGGCGATCTGGGCCGACGACTACCTCGAGGAGGGCTTTCACCCGGACCTCCTTCGATACTACCTCGTGACGGCAGGGGGGTTCCAGCAGGACGTGGACTTCGCCTGGGATCGGTTCCAGGAACGGGTCAACGGTGAACTCGTCGGAACGGTCGGCAACTTCTGGTACCGCTCGCTGCTGTTCGCCTACCGCAACTACGAGGGCACCCCAGACGCGGAGCTCTCGACGGAGGTGCGAGACAGGATCGAGGACGCCATCGCGGAGTTCCGCGAGGGGCTCAACGACTACTCGCTCCGGGAGACCGGGGCGGCCGCCACCCGCCTCGCCCGCTTTGGCAACGAGTACATCCAGCGCAACGAACCCTGGAAGCTCGAGGCCGAAAGCGACGAGGCCCGGCAGGTCATCCGCGACTGCATCCAGATCGCCAAGGCCGTCGGCGTCCTCATAGAGCCCATCGCGCCCGGAAAGGCCCAAGCGCTGTGGGACCAGCTCGCCGAGGACGGTAGCGTCCACGACGCCCGCCTCGAGGCCGCCCTCGCGGCGCCACCCCGGAAGTTCGACGAACCCGACGAACTGTTCGAGAAGATCGAGGACGACCGCGTCGCCGAACTCGAGGCGAAACTCGAAGAGCGGGTCGCGAGCTTCGATGACGGCGAGAGCAGTGAGGACGCCGAGGAGGGCGACGGCGAGACCGGCGAGGCGGGAGGCGATGCCGACCTCGAACCCCTCCTCGCCGACCGGATCGGGTTCGAGGAGTTCCAGGACCTCGATATCCGCGTCGGGCGGATCGAAGTCGCCGAGGGGATCGAGGGCGCCGACGACCTCGCGCGCCTCGAGGTGGACGTCGGGCTCGAGCGTCGCCAGGTCGTTGCGGGGATCAAACAGCTCCACGACCTCTCGGAGCTGCCCGGCGAGAAATGTATCCTGCTCGCGAACATGGAGCCCGCGGAGCTGTTCGGCGTCGAATCGAACGGAATGATCCTCGCGGCCGGCGACGAAGCGGATCTGCTGACGACACACGGCGACGCGGAGCCGGGCGAGCGCATCCGCTGATCGGGGTCGAAAACGCCGACGCGGGTGGTGGGGACCCGCGTCGGAAACGACAATGGGTGGGTGGGGAATGCCGGCGGTAACCGGCGCGGGGCGGCCGGGGAGCCGCCCCGTGGGTGGTGTGGAAGCCCCAGGACCGCGCGAGCGATCCCGCCGGCCTCCACTCACCCCTACCTGCCACACCCACTTCAACCGGGCCGATGCTACAGGTGATTGACCCGGGTTTGGCCCCGATTCACTCCAGTTTAACGGTCGAAACCGACCGCAAACGAACGCTTCCGACCGACAGTGAACGAACGTGTCGAATGCGGTCAGTCCGGTCAGTCGGCCGTTCCCGCGAGTTCCTCGGCAACGATCGAAGGGCCGGCGACCCGCGGGTCGACCGCCAGATCGAGTTGGGCCTTGACGAACTCGGGGGTCGAGTCCCGCGCGTAGACGACCGTCCTGATCTCCGTGAGGTCCCTGACGATCGGGATCGACGTCGCCTGGGAGACGTCGGTCAACACGTAGAGGTCCGCGTCGACGATCCCGGCGTCCTCCAGGGCCGGACGGGTGATCACCCCGTCGAGACGGGAGACGGTGACGCCCTCCCCTTCGAGGGCGTCGGCGATGCCCTCCTCGTCGGGGCCGGCGACGATTGCACGCATGGTCACTCGTACTCGATGGTCGCGGGCGGTTTGTGGGTGACGTCGTAGACGACCCGCGCGACCGACTCGTTCTCGCCGGTGATCCGCGACTGAATCCGCTGGAGGGTCTCCCAGTCTACCTCCTGGGCGCGGGCGGTCATCCCGTCCCGGGACTCGACGGACCGAACCGAAACGACCCAGCCGTGGACCCGGTTGTCGCCCTTGACGCCCGTGGCCTTCCCGATCACCGCCGCCAGCGCCTGCCAGGGCTCGTACTCCTCGAGTTCGTCCTCGACGACGTGACAGGCCTCGCGGGCGACCTCCAACTTCTCCTCGGTGACCTCGCCGATGACTCTGACTGCCAACCCGGGCCCCGGAAACGGCATCCGTTCGGCGACCAGGTCGTCGAGTCCGAGGTGGCGGGCGACCTCCCGGACCTCGTCCTTGTAGAGGTCGCGGACGGGTTCGACGATCCCCTCGAAATCGATCACGTCGGGGAGCCCGCCGACGTTGTGATGGGACTTGATCCCGCCCTCGCTCTCGATCCGGTCGGGGTAGATCGTCCCCTGGACGAGGTAGTCGGCGTCGGCCTCGCGGGCCTCGCGCTCGAACTCCCGGATGAACCCCTCGCCGATGACCTTCCGTTTCTCCTCGGGGTCGGTGACACCCTCCAGAGCGTCCAGAAACCGGTCTTTGGCGTCGACGACACGCAGCGACTCCATGTAGTCGAACGTCTCGCGGATCTGGGCGGTCTCGCCCTTTCGCATCAGTCCGGTGTCGACGTAGACGGGCGTCAGCCGGTCGCCGATCGCCTCGTAGGCCAGCGCGGCGGCGACCGAGGAATCGACCCCGCCCGAGAGCGCGATCACCGCGTTCGCATCGCCGACCTGATCGCCGATCTCCGCGACCGCTTCGGGGGCGAACTCCGCGGCGTCGACCATCAGGCGGTCACCCCCTCGCGGGCCTCGGCACGATCCATCACGGCGTCGAGGAAGCCGACGAACGGCGGGCTCGGCCGGCCGGGCCGTGAGCGGTACTCGGGGTGAAACTGGGTGCCCAGGAAGAAGGGATGGTCCTCGAGTTCGAGGATCTCCATGCGGTTGCCCGCCGACCCGGAGAAGACGAGGGTGCCGTCCTCGAACGCCTCGAAGTAGTCGGGATTGACCTCGTAGCGGTGGCGGTGCCGCTCGTGACAGCTCTCCGCGCCGTAGAGGTCGTGGGCGAGGGTTCCGGGCTCGATCTCGGTTTCGTGGGTGCCAAGGCGCATCGTCCCGCCCATGTCCTCGACCTCGTACTGCTCGGGGAGGATGTCGATGACGGGATGAGGCGTGTCGGCGTCGACCTCCGCCGAGTGGGCGCCCGCCAGGCCGAGGACGTTGCGTGCGTATTCGACGACGGCCATCTGAAAGCCCAGACAGAGTCCGAGGAACGGGACGTCGTTCGCGCGGGCGTACTCGACGGCGTCGATCTTCCCCTGGGTCCCCCGCATCCCGAAGCCGCCGGGGACGACGACGCCGTCGGCGTCCTCTAGCCGACGGGCGTGACGTGGGGCCATCTCGTCGGCGTCGACCCAGCGGACCGTGACGTCGACCCCGAGGTCGAAGCCGGCGTGTTTCAGCGATTCGTGGATCGACATGTAGGCGTCCTCCAGATCGTACTTTCCGACCAACGCGACCTCGACTTCTCCCTCCTTCTCGCTGGTGACGACCTCGCGCCACTCGTTTGCGCGCTCTTCGCGGGGCAGGGCCCGCTCGGCGAGCCCGAACCGGTCGATGACGTACTCGTCTAACCCCTCCTCCTCGACGACCAGCGGGACGTGGTAGACGTCCTCGACGTCGGGGTTCGAGAACACCGCTTCGGTGGGGATATCACAGAACAGCGCGATCTTCTCTTTCGTGTGGGGTTCGAGTTCGTCGTCACACCGGCCGACGATGATGTCGGGCTGGAGGCCGATCGACCGGACTTCCTTTACCGAGTGCTGGGTGGGTTTGGTCTTCTGCTCGCCGTTTTTCGAGTAGGGGACCAGCGTGACGTGGGTAAAGAGGATGTCCTCGTCGTCCTCCTCGTGGGCGAACTGCCGGAGGGCCTCGAGGTAGGGCATCCCCTCGATGTCGCCGACGGTGCCCCCGACCTCGACGAGACAGACGTCGCTTCCCTCGGCGGCCTCCCGAATGCGGCGTTTGATGTCGTCGGTGATGTGGGGGATGATCTGGACCGTTTTTCCGAGGTAATCCCCCGAGCGCTCGCGCTCAATGACGTGCTGGTAGGTCTTGCCCGTCGTGACGTTGTGGTCGGAGGTCATGTCGACGTCGAGGAACCGTTCGTAGTTCCCCAGATCGAGGTCGACCTCGCCGCCGTCTTTCAGAACGTAGACCTCGCCGTGCTGGTAGGGGTTCATCGTCCCCGCGTCGACGTTGAGGTAGGGATCGATCTTCACCGCGGTCACGTCGAAGCCGGCGTTCTTCAGCAGTCGGCCCGTGCTCGCGGCCGTGATCCCTTTCCCCAGGCCCGACATGACCCCGCCGGTCACGAAAATGAACTTGTTTCCGAGCGAGGGGTCGTACTCGGAGTCAGAATCGGTCGGCATACCGACTGTCCGCGCGACCGGTTGAAAACGATTTCGGGAACCTTCCCGGCAGGTAGACGGATCACTCGAGACGGCTCCCGAGGAACACTCCGACCGCCTCGGCGACGTTCGGATGCTGTCCGACGAAGAAGTGGTCGGCGGAGAACCCCCGGATCTCGAACCCGAGTTCGCGCGCCCGCTCGACCACCGGTTCCCAGTCGGCGGTCGAGTCGCGCTCGCCGTAGCAGATCTGGACCGAAGCGTCGAGCGTCTCGAGGGCCGCCACGGCGTCGAGGTCCGCAGTCAGCCGCGCCGGGGGCGCGAGCGCGGATATCGCATGGACATCGCGACCGACGGTCGCGCTCGCGATGATCGCCAGCGCGGCCCCGAAGCTGAAGCCGAAGACGCCGACCCGGTCGTATCGATCGGCCGCCCACCGGATCGCGTTGCGGGCGTCCTCGCGTTCGCCGTAGCCCTCGTCCCATTCTCCGTAGTCGAACCGAAGGCAGGCGACCCCCCGTTCTGCGAGCGCGTCGCTGACGGCGACCAGCCGCCGGTCGCCGCGGTGGCCACCCTGCTGTGGATGGGGTGGACAGGCGACGACGACTGCCGACGATTCGCTTGCGTCGAGGGTCCCCCTAACGTCTCGCCCGCCGGGGATCGGGACGTCGGTCACGGTTCCAGTTCGGGGGCGATCGGTATGAATCGTCCGCGTTCGGCGCCCCACCGACCGGACTGTTGAAGAGGTGATGTTTTTAAGGGGAACGAACGACACGTAGGTAGTATGGGCATCCTCTCGCGGACGTCGTACGTCATCCGGTCGAAGATCAACGCGATCCTGAATCGCAGCGAGGACCCCACGGAGACCCTGGACTACTCCTACGAGCAGATGCGAGACCAGCTCCAGCAGGTCAAACGCGGGATCGCCGACCTCACGACCCAGAAGAAACGCCTCGAGATGCAGAAGAAACGCCTCGAGGAGAACGTCGACAAACACAACGACCAGGCCCGCCGCGCGGTCGCACAGGACCGCGACGACTTGGCGCGGAAAGCCCTCGAGAAAAAGAAAGCGAAGATGAGCCAGATCGAGGAACTCGAAGGTCAGATCGGGAAACTCCAGAGCCAACAGGACCAGCTCATCGAGCAGAAGGACACCCTCCAGAACCGCATCGAGGAGTTCCGCACGAAAAAGGAGACGATGAAGGCCCGTCACCAGGCGGCCAAGGCGAGTTCGACCGTCTCGGAGGCGATGACGTCGACAGGCGAACAGTTCGAGGACGTCGGCCGGGCGATCGAACGCGCCGAAGAACAGACCGAGGACATGGAGGCACGGGCCGCGGCTCTCGACGAACTCCACGAGTCGGGCGCCTTCGAGGACGTCATGTCGGACAAGGATCAGATCGACCGCGAACTCGAAAGCCTCTCCTCGGGCAGCGAGGTCGACGCCGAACTCGAGACCCTCAAGTCCGAGATGGGGAAAGGCAGCGAGACCGAGGAACGCGACGTCGAGGCGGATCTCGAGAACGAGGCGGACTTAGAGGACCTGGAGGATGCCGAGGTGGACGAGGACGTCGAGGCCGACCTCGCGGAACTGCGCGAGGAAGAGCGCTGAGGCGGACCACCGTGCGTCGCCTCCAGCGAAGCCGCGATTCGTCCGCGGTTTCCCGGTAACGGCCCGTCCTCGCGGCCGACGGACCATCATTCCGCGGCGAGTCGCCGTCCGACCGACGCGAGAGTCGCCGTCGCGACCGCGAGGAGATAGTAGAAGCAGACGAGGGTCGCCAGGAGGACGATCTCCGCCGTGACCGGACTTCCGGCGACCAGTTCGGGGATCCCGAGCGGTTCGAGGACGAAGGCACCGACGACCGCGACGGGGAGATAGACGAACACCGCGTACAGCGGTTCCAGGGCGGAGATCGCCGGTTCCGGAAGCCGGTTCGAAAGGAGGATCTCGACGACGGCGAGTCCGAGCGGAACCGAAACGAGCAGGGCGAACCCGCGGACGACGCGACGGTCGGCGACCGTCGAACGCAGACTTGCGGCGGTTCCCATGGCCAACGTATTGGTGTTTTGGATAAAAACGGTCGGGGAGTCGCGATTTCGTGAGGCACCGAAGCCATGGGCTGGGCCGGAGGCTGGATGCCCACCCAGCAACCACGGCCGCGGGTCAGTCCGAGCGGCCGTTGGGAGAGTCGGGGTCGAAGTTTCGTGGAACCACCGTGGGGTGGGCCATTCCCGGGGAATCGGGGCTATCGGCGTCGGGGGATCGGTCGCTCGCGGCCATGCGAGAACGTAACGCTCTCCCGTCCAATAAAATTACCCATGCTCATAACACATCCGCGAGCGAACTGTAATTACTCGCGGGAATCGCCGGTTCAGCCGAAGTGTTCCTCGTAGAGGTCCTGGGCGTGTTCGATCGCGTCGTAGGCGGCCTGGCGGTCCTCCCAGCCCTGGGTCTCGACTTCCTTGCCCTCCTCCAGGTTCTTGTAGGTCGAAAAGAACTCGTCGATCTCGTCTAACTGCTGTTGGGGGATGTCCGCCAGGTCCTCGATGTGGTCGTAGCGGGGGTCCTCGCTCGGGACGGCGATGACCTTGTCGTCCTGCTCGCCGTCGTCGTCCATCTTCATCAGCGCGACGGGACGGGCCTCGATGATACAGCCGGGGAACGTCTGATCCTCGACGAGGACCAGCACGTCGAATGGGTCCTCGTCGTCGTAGTAGCTTCGGGGAATGAAGCCGTAGTCGGAGGGGTAGTGGACGTTGCTGTGGAGCACGCGGTCGAGGACGACGCCGGGGACGTCCTTGTCGTACTCGTACTTGTTGCGTTCGCCTTTCAGGCACTCGACGACGGCGTAGATCTCTTCGGGCGCGTTCGGTCCCGTTTCCAGGTCTTCCCAGAGGTTCGTCATGCGTGGGGGAGTTCCGCGGTCGGGGGAAAAGTACTTTCGTAATCGGCGTCAGGTACGGATGACGGCTGCCATATACGATCGGTCGCGACGAACGACCGACCGTATACAACCGTCGGCCACGTCACCGAACGAGACTCCGCCGTTCGACGATCGCTGACCGATCGTCCACCGAGAAACCGGAACTAGACGAATGGTTGAGAAGTCTTAAATAGTTCGGTGACATTACAAACACCTATGTCAGAGGCACAATCGGTCACCGGATCGAAAGGCATCGCGCGCGACTTGACCGCGTTCCAGCACAACATCCTCGTCATCCTCGCCCAGGAGCCCATGTACGGCCTGGCGATCAAACGCGAACTCGAGGACTACTACGGAACCGAGGTCAACCACGGTCGGCTCTACCCCAACCTGGACGAGCTCGTCGAGCTCGGCCTCGTCGAGAAGAGCGAACTGGACAAGCGGACCAACCAGTACGCGCTGACTGACGACGGCTACGACGCCGTCCTCGATCAGGTCGGCTGGACGCTCTCGAACGTCGTCGGCGAGGACGACGGCGAGGACATCCTCGAGCGCATCGAGGAGCACCGCTAGTAGTCGGGAAGCGGTTCGTCGGCCGTCTCGAAGACCAGCCGGATCGACTCCGCGAGGACGGCCCGCTGGTCGTCGGTCGGCCAGGCGTTTCTCACGAAGTACTCGGAACGGAACTCCGATAGCTCCGCGGCCGTCGCCTCCGTCATCGGCCGGGCGTAGTGATTGCCCATGAAATCGGCGAGGGCGGCGGCGTTGTCGGCGTGGACGTCGCCGTGGATTTCCCGGACGTCCGCGACGAGCGCCCGGTTCTCGCTTTCGACGTCCTCCCAGTCGTCGGGCGAGCCCGCTCCCTCGAGGCGGACCTCCCTCGCCCGCGAGAGATCCTCGATCCGGTCGGTTCGGATCACTCCCTCGGCTTCGTCGTGCCACTCGGCCGGGTGGACGACGAGGACGTCACCGGTGTCCTCCTCGCGGACCCGCGCGGTAAACTCGTGGTCCTCAAGGAGTTCCTCGCGGTGGCCGCGGTAGGCCGCGCGCTCGTCGTCGTCGGTCGCCGCCCTGGCGAGTCGGGTCAGTCGTTCGGCCTCCTCGACGGCCGACTCGGGGAGTTCTTCGCCGTCGTGGCTGTCGCCGTCGCTACCCTCGCTTCCGTCGTCGGGTCCGCTCCCGGGAACCGGTTCCGGCTCGGGATCGCTCATGGTCGGAATAGCGTCCCGCCGGGCTTTGGCCTGTCGGTTACCGGTCTAAGGCCTCGTTCGCGAGTTCGTCGGCCCGGTCGTTTACCTCGCGGGGGACGTGCTCGATCGACCAGGCGTCGAACGTCGAGAGCAGTTCGAGCGCGCGCACCCGGCGCTCGCGGAGTTCGGGGTTGTTCGTGTCGTACTCGCCCCGGATCTGTTTGACGATGAGTTCGGCGTCGCCCCGGACGTCGACCTCGCTGTAGCCGTAGTCGTCGGCGGCTTCGAGGGCGGTGATCAGCGCCTCGTACTCCGCGCGGTTGTTGGTCGTCTCGCCGATCCGTTCGCCTCCTTCGGCGACGATTCCCTCGCTCGTGACGATCAGCCAGCCGATCGCGGCCGGACCGGGATTTCCCCGACAGGCGCCGTCGAAGTAGACGTGGGCGCGTCCGCCGCCCTCCCGGAGGAGCGCCTCGATGTCGCGTGGGCGTTCGCCCTGGATCACGACCTTGCCGTCGTAGGCGACCGCGGTTGCACCGCCGTGGCTGGCGCGCCAGCGTTCGTGATCGGTGTTTCCGGGTTCGACTTCGACGCCTGCGTCCTCGAGACGCTCGCGGGCGTCGGCCACGTCGCATTCGATCACCGGCATGGGTGGGAGTCGCCGGATCCGGGCTAAAACCCTTGTCCTTTTGATCCGGAATTCGACGGAAGGGTCGCCCGAAACCCCTCGTTTCGGGCGATTCGAGCCGCCGGATTTTGGGGCTTGCCAAAGGTTTATGTGTGGTTATCGTACTACTATAAAAGTGCGATGACACGGTCCACCCGCCAGCGGGAGCGACTGCGCGAGACCGACGAGGAGACCGAGGATCAGGAGGACGTTCACGTCTGTCCCGAATGTGACTCGGAGAACCTCGTGAAGGATTCCGACCGGGGTGAGCTCATCTGTGAGGACTGTGGGCTCGTCGTCGAGGAGGAAAAGATCGACCCCGGGCCGGAGTGGCGGGCGTTCAACCACCAGGAGCGCCAGGAGAAGTCCCGCGTGGGCGCGCCGACGACCCAGACGATGCACGACAAGGGGCTGACGACCACCATCGACTGGAAGGACAAGGATGCCTACGGCCGGTCGATCTCCTCGGAGAAACGCTCCCAGATGCATCGGCTCCGAAAGTGGCAGGAGCGCATCCGGACGAAGGACGCTGGCGAGCGAAACCTCCAGTTCGCGCTCTCCGAGATCGACCGGATGGCGTCGGCGCTGGGCGTTCCCCGATCCGTTCGAGAGGTCGCGAGCGTGATCTACCGGCGCGCACTCAAGGAGGACCTGATTCGGGGCCGGTCGATCGAGGGCGTCGCGACCTCGGCACTGTACGCGGCCTGTCGCAAGGAGGGTATCCCCCGCTCGTTAGAGGAGATCAGTGAGGTCTCCCGGGTCGAGCGAAAGGAGATCGGCCGAACGTATCGATACATCTCCCAGGAACTCGGTCTCGAGATGCGTCCCGTCGATCCGAAGAAGTACGTCCCCCGGTTTTGCTCCGAACTCGAACTCAGCGAGGAGGTCCAGTCCAAGGCAAACGAGATCATCGAGAAGACCGCCGAGGAGGGGTTACTGTCGGGCAAGTCCCCAACGGGGTACGCCGCCGCGGCGATCTACGCCGCCTCCCTGCTCTGTAACGAGAAGAAGACCCAGCGCGAGGTCGCGGACGTCGCGCAAGTGACCGAGGTCACGATCCGGAACCGGTATCAAGAACAGATCGAGGCGATGGGGATCCACAGCTGACGGTTGACGCCCTCCACACGACTGAAGTCGTGGGATTCCTCGTCCGCACGCTCGGGGTCAGTCACTGCAACCGACCTCCGACGGAGGCAACTTCCCGTCCAACGGTTGGACGGTCTCGGTTCGTATGCTCCACGTCGGGGCGGAAAACGCATGGGAACACCGACCGCGACAGTCCGTCGCGGTCGCCCCGCTTGTGGCACACAGGCCGCGCCATCGGCCGTACTTGCGGCGAGCCGGATCGACGCAAGCCCCACCGGGCAGGGGTGCTGTAGTTGTTGACGGGGAAGCCCAAACCAGCCCCAGGTTTCCCGGTTGAGTTACGCCAACAAACGACCCCTGCGGGCCTAAACCGTGCGGTTGTGGCCGATTCGTCCGCTCGGACCCACCCGTGAATTGTCGAAGGCAATCCGAGCGAGGACTCGCTGGAAGTCCTCGCTCAAATATGTGGCGTTAGCAGCGATTCCAAACTCAAGTTCAGGAAACAGCGGTTACGACACTGCGCGAGTCACCTGCGTTGCCTCAGCTGTCTCGACCATATCGAGACAACGGGGACAACGACAATCGTCACTTGGTCACTTCAGCAACTACTGTGAACGGGCGGGGTTCCGCTCGATTAAGGCTCACTCGCAGGGAACTCCCTCCGCGAGCTCGAGCAGCCCCTCGACGTCGAACGGCCCGCTGAGTTGGACCTGCAACCCGCCACACTCCCAGGTGAGAAGCGTCGGCCCGTCGAGTTCGAGGACCGTCGCGTTCACCGTGCCGACGTTCTCGCGGTCGGGTTCGGCGGGCATCAGCCCCTCCTCGGCGACGCTGTACCAGAGGAGGTCGGAGCCGACCGCGTACTCCTCGTGGACCGTGATCCGTCCCTCGTACTCGTCGGCTCTCACCGCGCGCAGTTCGTAGTCGTCGGGGAACTCGGCGTCGGGAAGGTCGAAGGCGACGTGATCGTCGGCCTCCGCGCGGTCGGCGAACTCCCACTGCTGGGGGTCGGGATCGACGACGTCCGCGTCGTCGGGCAGTTCGAACCGGTCGTCGTCGATCCGCTCTCCGAAGGAGACCTCCTCGAACGTGGACGTGACCTCGAGTTCGGTCCCGTCGGGGTCCTCGTAGATCTCGCGCTGTTTGAGGACGTAGCCGTACTCCTCGTCGATCCAGAGGCGCTGGTGCTGTAAGGCGATGTCGCGCTCCTCGATCGCTACGGGATAGACGAAGCGGGTGTCGCCAACGACGACGTCGATCGCCCGCTTGACGGACTCGTTGCGGACGTCGACGTCGACGACGTGGACGTCCCGGCCGGCGACGGTGTCGGTCCCGACGTAGGTGGACTCGAGGCCTTCGGTTACGTTCGCGGTCGTCGAGGGATCCCGGACGATCGCCTCGTCCGTATCGGCGTCGTAAGAGAGGATCGACGTCCCGTTGTCGACGACCACGTCCCCGTCATACTCGCCCTCGGGGGAGCTGACGGTTTCGAGACGGTAGCGGTCGCCCGTCTCCCAGACCCGCTCGGTGGTCGTTTCGTTCCCGTTTCCGTCGGCGTACTCGACCGTCCGTTCGCCGACGACGGCTTCGGCGTCGTCACCCTCCATCGCGTCCGCGACCAACGCGTCCGCGTCGGGACTCGAATCGTTCGAGAGGGTCGTGGTACAGCCGGCGAGGGCAACGACGGCGAGGACGACGACGGCCGCGAGAGCGAGCCGCGTGGAGGCCATTGTCGTCGTGTTATCAGACGGGGATAAAGTGATTACTATCGACACGCGGGCAGGTACGCGGCCGTGGGTCGGGGAAGCGGGGCGGCCCCTCCCGGCGACCGTGATGTCAGAGGCACGTTCGGGGGGAGAGGGCGTCCGGGGGTGTCCACCGACGGGCCGCAGTCGGGTCTTTCCGCCGGGGGAGTATCAATCGTCGAGGGCGTGTTCAGGGACAGAAAACGCCACGCCGCTTTTATCAGTTCGGCCGCCGGAACCGGTCGCAACTTCCCGGCGCTCCCGGCTCATCGGGCATCGGGGAGCCACCGCGCAAGCAGGAGGCGGGACCAGACGCCGACGGCGGCCGCGAGCTGGATCCCCAGCCCGACGTTCGCGGTGAGAGCCGCGGGGAGACGGTGGCGGGCGAGGACGAGCGACGCGAGGACGACCACGGCAACGAGCCATCGGGAGATGGTTCCGTCGGTCCGGTCGCCGGCCGGGGCGCGGAGTTCGGCCGCCGCTCCCACGGTGATCAACGCTCCGGCGGCGGCGAACGCGATCAGCCACGGCCGTATCGGCTCCAGGGTAACGATCCAGTACGGGACCGCGACCAGCAGAAGCCATCCCAGGAGGGCTTCGGCCCGCGTCGGCCGCCGGGTAGCGACCCGGGCGGCCACGGACTCGATCGCGCTCATAGCCGTCGTAACGTGGCTGGCGACAAAAAAGTTCACTCACCTGACCGCTTCGAACCGGGCCCGTCAGTCGATCCCGTACAGCGAGTACGTGATGGCGAGAAGCCCCAGGAGCCGGGCGACGTTCTCCGCGAGGGCGATTTCGACCCTGTCTACGCCCGTGGTCGCAAGGGAGACGTTCAGGAGGAAGGGCACGAGCGTCAGCAGCCAGAGACCGACGGCCAGATACAGCATCGGTCGGCTGTCGTTGCGCCGGTAGCCCCGGTAGGCCTGGACGGCGATCACGGTCCCCAGAAGCGCGACGAGAAGGAGGCTTGCCACCGAGAGCAGTTCGACGAGCGGCGCCTGATCGAGCCGGACGACGTCGGTCACCGCAACCCCTCCCAGAGCCGGGTGAACCTGTCGGCGACGTCCTCCTCGCGGGTGACCTCGACTGCGAGGGCGCCCTCCTCCAAGGTGACCTCCAGGCGCTCGAGGCGGGCCTCGTAGACGCTGTAGTGGTTGCCGTCCGGTGCGATCTCGGTTCGGTCGCCGATCAGACCACACTCCTCGAGCCGGTCGAGCCGGCGGTAGATCGTCGGGAGGGAGGCGTCACAGCGCTCGCTCAGTGTGCGTGCGGACATGGCTCGGTCGCTGGTCTCGGTGAGGATCGCTCTCGCGTACTCGTCGTCGAGGAGGGCGAACAGCTCCGACGGATCCTCACTCACGGATGTATTTTCGTCTCGTCGACACGAGCAAAAGTGGTCCGGTTTGGCTCCCCGAACTCAACATTAATACTCCGGGATCGCCTACCGGAGACGAATGCGCCTCGACGACTATTTCGAGGACTTAGAGCCCGACGAGGAGGCAGAACGCCGCCGGCTCGCCCGGGAGAAGTCCTACGAGATCACCGACCACTTAGAGCGGTTCGAACGCGAGTTCGAGCGGGCGCTATCGGGAGACACCCTCGTCGGCTCGACCTCGCCCTCGATCTTCGTCGGGCGTTCGAACTACCCTGACATCCCGGTCGGCCTGCTCTCGCCGGTCGGCGAGGAAGCACGCGCCGAGGAGTACGTCACCGACAGCGGCTGGTACCAGGATGGATACGGCATCGACGACGTGCTCGGCCGCCGGACGGGCCTGCTGAACTCGAACAAGCGCGCGAACGTCGACTCGCCGGGGATCGCGAGCCGACTCGCCCCCTCGGTCCACGACGAGTGGGAGGGGTTCGTCGGCGTCCAGCGCGAGGTCGCCATCGCCGACCGGCCCGTGGACGTCGAGATCGGTCTCGACGGCAAACCCGACCTCGGACTCGACGCGGGGACCGACGTCGCCACGCCGCGGGGGCCGCGTGCGTCCGCCGAGTCGGCGGACCTGACCGAAAACCCCCACGTCCCCCGACCGGTGAAGAAGACCCTGGAGGACGACGACTGGCAGGCCGAGGGTGCGATGACCTACCTCTATCGGCGCGGGTTCGACGTCTACGAGATCAACTCGATCCTCTCTGCCGGTGCCCTGGGCGAGGCCGCCCAGCGCCGGCTGGTTCCCACGCGGTGGTCGATCACCGCCGTAGACGACACCGTCGGGAAGTTCCTCCGGGGGTCGATTCGCACCGAGCAGAGCATCGACACGGTCCAGGTCTGGGAGAACGAGTACATGGGCAACCGCTACTGGGTCGTGCTCTCCCCGGGGAGCTGGGAGTTCGAACTCGTCGAGATGAAAGCCCCGGGCAGCATCTGGAACCCCGATCCCGCCGGGGGCGTCTGGATGGCCAGTGCCTCGGAGGGCTACGAGGGCCGGACGGGCTACGTCGAGGAGACCGCGGGCGCGTACTACGCGGCGCGCCTCGGTGTGCTCGAACATCTGGAGTCGATCGGCCGGCAGGCGAAGTGTCTCGTCCTCCGCGAGGTCAGCGACGACTACTGGGCGCCCGTCGGCGTCTGGCAGGTCAGAGAGAGCGTCCGGAACGCCTTCGAGGGCGAACACGGCGAGGCCGAAACGTTCCACGGCGCCGTCTCAGCGATCGCAGAGCACCTCCCCGTGTCGGCCGACCGCCTCCGTCGGAAGTCCGAGCTCGCCGCGGGGGTCCAGTCGAACCTCGCGGCGTTCGGGCGGGATTGAGCCGGGTGCCCGAGGAGTACGTCGCCGAACCTAACCCCGAAACTCCCTTCGAAGGGGCGCCCGTCGACTACCTCCGCTTCGGGCTCTCGGAGGCGGTCGCGAAGGCCGAGGAGGGCGGGACGATCGTCGGCGCCTCCGTCCGGGGGTTCATCGACGGGCTCAAACTCGCTGTGCTCATCCTCGGAACGATCCTCTCGATCGGGCTCGCCGCGGTCGTCATCGCCGAGTTCACGCCGACGTTCGAGATCATCGCCCAGCCGCTCGTGCCGGTGATCGAACTGCTGGGCATCCCCGACGCCGACGTCGTCGCGCCGGCGACGATCATCGGGATCACCGAGATGTTCATCCCCGCGCTGCTGGTCGCCGAGGCCGCGCCGATGGCCCGCTTTTTCATCGCCGTGCTCTCGATCTCTCAGCTGATCTTCTTCTCGGCGGTCGGCCCGATGATGATGGACATGTTCAGTGATATCCCGATCCGCTTTCGGGATCTGGTCGTCCTCTTCGTCCTGCGGACGATCATCCTCGTACCCGTCATCGCCCTCATGACCCACGTCGTGGCCGCCGCCGGCCTGCTGTAGGGAATCGTTCGGAACGGCTCGCCAAACGCGACCCGTTTCAGTACAGATACGAGACAAGCGCGGGAAGCAGCTTTCCCTCGGCCCGCCGGAGGTGGTCTTCGGCGGTCCGGCGACCGACCCCCAGCTCCGCCGCCAGCTCGGCGGTCGTCGTCTCCCGAGGGAGTTCGTAGTAGCCCCGGGAGACGGCGAGGGCGAGGACCTCCCGCTGGCGGGCGGTCAGTTCGGGGAGCACGCCCTCTACGGATACCAGCGGCGAGGAGGGAGTGGGGGCGTGGACCTCGCGTTTCGACCGGACGTCGATCGAGAGGCCGTCATCGACGAGGGCGGCGTAGAGGTCGGCGAGGCTCGCGGAGTCGAGCGCCAGCACCCGGCAGTGTTTCGCGCCGTCGGCGTACCGGAGCGGCGGAAGCAACAGGCAGCCGTGGGGCTGGAGATATCTCTCGATCGTGGGTTCTTGCTCGCGGAGGCAGGCGCTCGTGACGACGACGGCTTCGGTTCCCGTACGGATCTCGCCGTCGATCCCGACGTCGGTCCGGACCCGCTCGACGACGGCCCCGACCTCGCCGCGGACCGAGAGCAGGTCGGCGTGGTCGTTACACCAGAGGTCGATACGGCAGTCCGTGCCGTCGGTCGGCTCGGTGTAGGGGCTCGAGTCGGGAATCGAGAAGGTGGCCTCGTACACGCGGGGCGGTAGGCGCGCTCGTCATATAAATAACCCTCCGAACGGAACCCCACTGGCCTTGGATCCGCGCGTGGTTTGCAATGGCATGGACGCCGAGAACGATCCGGAGACATTCCTCGGGAGCGGAGAGCCAAGCGAGCAGTGGAAGAAGTACCGGGGTGCGCCCACCGGGACCGACCTCGAATGTGAGGGGTGGCGCCAGGAGGCGGCCCTCCGCCTGCTGAACAACAACCTCGATCCGGAGGTCGCCGAGGGCCCGGAGGACCTAGTCGTCTACGGCGGCACGGGCCGAGCAGCCCGGTCGTGGGACGCCTACGACGCGATCCTCGCCGAACTGCGCGAACTCGGCGATCGGGAGACCCTGCTTGTGCAGTCGGGCAAACCCGTCGGCCGGTTCGAGACCCACGAGCGGGCGCCGCGGGTGCTGATCGCGAACTCCAATCTCGTCGGAAAGTGGGACAATTGGGAGCACTTCCACGAGCTCGAGGCGGAGGGAAAGATCATGTACGGCCAGATGACGGCGGGCTCGTGGGCCTACATCGGCACCCAGGGGATCATCCAGGGAACGTACGAGACGCTCGCGGAACTCGCCCGCCAGGAGTACGGGGATGAGGACGGCGAGGCGGATCTCGAGGGAAAGATCGTCGCGACCGGCGGCCTCGGCGGGATGGGCGGCGCCCAACCCCTCGCGGTGACGATGAACCGGGGGGTCTGTATCGCCGCCGAGGTGGACGAAGCACGGATCGATCGCCGGATCGAGACGGGCTACTGCGAGGAGAAGGTCGGTAACGTCGCGGAGGCGATCGACCGCGCCGAGGCGGCGGCCGAAGCAGGCGAGCCCTACAGCGTCGGCGTCCACTGTAACGCCGTCGATCTTCTGGAGGGGCTGCTCGAACGGGACGCCGTTCCGGACGTCGTCACCGACCAGACCAGCGCCCACGATGCTCTGGAGGGGTACTATCCGGTCGGCTACACGGTCGGGGAGGCAGACGCACTGCGCGAGCGCGATCCCGAGACGTACCGCGTGGAAAGCCTCGATACGATGGAGCGCCACGTCGAGGCGATCCTCGACCTACAGGAACGGGGCGCGATCGCCTTCGAGTACGGCAACAACAT
Source organism: Saliphagus sp. LR7 (assembly GCF_003344565.1). Taxonomy (NCBI): domain Archaea; kingdom Methanobacteriati; phylum Methanobacteriota; class Halobacteria; order Halobacteriales; family Natrialbaceae; genus Saliphagus; species Saliphagus sp. LR7. Next base: position 95,346 of record NZ_QPND01000008.1, read on the forward strand.
CCGGGGACAGGTCAAAGACGAACGCGGGATGGACCGCGCGTTCGATTTCCCGGGATTCGTCCCCGCTTACATCCGCCCGCAGTTCTGCCGGGGCAAGGGCCCCTTCCGCTGGCTCGCGCTGTCGGGCGACCCCGCGGACATCCACCGGACCGACGAGGCGGTCCTCGAACTGTTCCCCGGGAAGGGCCACCTCCAGCGCTGGATCGAACTCGCCCGCGAGCGGGTCCGGTTCCAGGGGCTGCCCTCGCGGGTCTGCTGGCTCGGATATCAGGCGGGAGATAATGAGGAGAGTCTGACCGAGCGCGCCCGCTTCGCGCTGCGGATCAACGACCTTGTCGCCGACGGCGAGATCTCGGCGCCGATCGTCGTCACGAGAGACCACCTCGACGCGGGGTCGGTCGCGAGTCCGAACCGCGAGACCGAGGCGATGCGGGACGGGACGGGCGCGGTCGCCGACTGGCCGATCCTGAACGCCCTGCTGAACTGTGCGGCGGGCGCCGACATCGTGAGCGTCCACGACGGCGGCGGCGTCGGCATCGGGAACGCGATCCACGCGAACAACCACGTCGTCCTCGACGGTACCGACCTCGCCGCCGAGAAAGCCAGACGAGTGTTCACGACCGACCCCGGCATGGGCGTGATTCGTCATGCCGACGCCGGCTACGAGGAAGCCATCGAGGAGGCGGCGGAATCGGACGTTGCGATCCCGATGGAAGAACGGGGATCGAGATGAGCTACCGGGAACCCGCCTTCGAATGGACGGCTCCCTCGTCGGATCCGAACGACCGTCAGTTCGGGGACGTCGTCGAATCCATCGAGTTCGCCGACGCCGACGACTACGACGCCGTCATCGTCGGCGAACCGTTCGACGACGCCGTCATCGGCCGGACGGGAGCCGCGGAGGGACCGACGGCGATCCGCGAACGGCTGGCGGCGACGAAGACCCATCACTTCGACGCCGACCCCGTCGGGTCGATCGGCGACCTCGGAGATCTCGGCTTCGCGGGTGACGCCGGCGACCCCCTCCCGGAGACCGTCGCCGAGAAGCAAGACCACCTCCAGCGGTTCGCCACACGGAAGATCCACGCCTCCGACGCGCTCCCCGTGTTCCTGGGAGGGGACAACTCCCTGACATATCCGAACGCCGCTCCGTTACTGGATCGAGGCAGCCTCGGCGTCGTGAACTTCGACGCCCACCTCGACGTCAGGGAGGTCCGGGACGGCCCGACAAGCGGGACCCCGTATCGACAACTGTTCGAGGCCGGACTCGACGCCTACGCCTGCATCGGCGCCAGACACTTCGAGACGTCGAGCGCGTACGCCGACTACGTGGACGAGCGGGGCGGCGAGGTGGTGACCGCCGAGGAGGTCGGCGAGGATCCAGTTGTCGCGGCCGAACTCGCGATGGACGCGATGGGCGATCTCGACGCCCTGTACGTCAGCGTGGACCTCGACGTGCTCGACGAGTCGGCCGCGCCGGGCGTGAGTGCCCCGACCCCTGGGGGGCTTTCGACCCGAGAACTATATCGGGCGGTGCGGCTGATGGCGAGCGACGACCGGCTCGCGGGGTTCGAGATCGTCGAGTGTGCGCCGCCGCTCGACCGGGGCGGTCGGACCGTAGACGCCGCCGCACGGGCCGTCGCCCACGGACTGGCGGGCTACCTGGAGGTCGAACGATGAGCACGAACGCGAACTATACGATCGTCCACGGGATCGGCGAACTGGTGACCGGACCGGCCGACCGCGAGGGAGAAAGAGGTCCGGAGCCGCCCGACGAGCCCGTCCTCGTCCGCGAGGAGGGCGCGGCGGTCGTCGCCAGCGGCGGCAAGGTGGTCGCGACGGGTCCGTCCGACGAACTCGTCCGGGAGTACCCCCCGGAGAACGCGGCGACGGCGATCGACGCCGAGGGGAACCCCGTCCTGCCGGGATTCGTCGATCCCCACACCCACGCGGTCTTCGCCGGCGACCGCTCCGACGAGTTCGAGGCCAAACTCCGCGGGAAGAGCTATCAGGAGATCCTCGCGGAGGGCGGCGGCATCCTCCGGACCGTCCGGGCGGTTCGGGAGGCCGAGGAGGACGACCTCGTCGCCTCCCTCCGGGAGCACCTGGACGTCATGCTCGCCCACGGGACGACCACGGTGGAGGTCAAATCGGGGTACGGGCTCGAAAGCGAGACCGAACTCGAGCTCTTGTCGGCGATCGAGCGGGCGGGCGCCGGCCACCCCGTGGACGTCGTCCCGACGTTCATGGGCGCCCACGCGGTTCCCGAGGGAAGCGAGGCCGACGCCTACGTCGAGCGGGTCGTCGAGGACCAGCTTCCCGCCGTCGAGAAGCAGGGGATCGCCGAGTTCTGTGACGTCTTCTGCGAGGAGGGCGCCTTCTCGGTCGAACAGTCCCGACGCGTCCTCGAGGCCGGGATCGATCACGGGCTGACGCCGAAGATCCACGCCGACGAGTTCACGACCATCGGCGGGACGGACCTCGCTGCGGATCTCGGGGCCGCGAGCGCCGATCACCTGCTCCAGTCCGAGAGCAGCGACGTCGAGCGGTTGCTCTCGGCGGGCGTGACCCCGGTCGTCCTTCCGGGGACCGCCTTCGGACTCGGGGGCGAATATCCCGACCTCGAACCCTACCGCCGCCGAGGGACGGTCCCTGCGGTCGGGACGGACTTCAACCCGAACTGTTACGCCCGGAGCATGGGCTTTTCGGCCACCCTCGCCTGCGTTGGGATGGGGATGACGCCCGCGGAGGCGGTGGTCGGGATCACGTCGCGGGCCGCAGGAGCGATCGACCGTCCGGAGCGGGGAATCATCGAGCCGGGCGCGCCCGCCGACCTGGTGGTCCTCGGGGCGCCTTCCTACCGCCACCTCGCCTACGACTACGACGGCAACGCCGTCGATCGGGTCCTGAAGGGCGGGAAACTCGTTGTCGGTGGCGGATGACGTGGCGGCGCCCGCTCGCCCTACTCGCAGGGGGCGACGGCGACCGTCACATCGCCGTCGTAGCGCACGGAGACCTCACAGCCGTCGTGTTCGAACTCGACACGCCCGCGGCGCCGACCCCGGCGGGTCGGGTCGAACAGTTCGTCGAGGGAAGCGGGATCGACGCTGTGGTGGAGCGGCGAGACCTCCCCGACGGTGGAGCCAGTGACACATGCGACCGCGGTGACGACGACCCCGGTCGGCGTCTCGTCGTCGGCGACCGTCCGGCTGACGGCGTCTCCGATCTCCATGGCTGCGGTGTATTTCGTTATTCTGTAAAAACGCTCCGGTCGGGACAAACGAATCCGGTTCGACGGCGCAGTCGTTGTAATTTTCTCACCGTGGAGGGAGAATCGAGCTACGGCCGCTCCTCGTCCGGATCGGCCCGGTCTCCCTCGAGGGTGCCACGGGGCCTTCGGCGTTCCTGCCGGAGGAGCCGCTCGTTCCGGACCTCGAGGCCCACCTCGTGGAGACGGCGAGCCGTCTCCGTGATGTCGGCGACGCCCTCGGCGACCGCGGTCACCTCGACGTCGCCGCCGCCGGTCGCGAACTCCCGGACGGAGACGACGCCGTCCGCCTCGAGGGCGTCGCCGGCGAGCGACCCGCGGTCGGCGATCGGCGCGTCACAGGTGAAGACGACGGTCAGGGGGTAGCCGGCCGACTCGTGGTCGATCACCGGCAGATACTCCCGGATGACGCCCGCCTCCTCCATGCGCTCGATCCGGTTGCGGACGGTGCCGTCGGAGACCGGGAGCCGGCGCGCGATATCGACCGGCGTGGTGTGTCTGGCGTCCTCGGCCAGCAGGCGGAGGATCGCCCTGTCGGTCTCGTCGAGTTCCGACTCGGACATCTCTCGGAAGGTGACAGTCCCGTCCGTAAGGGTGTTGTGGCACGTCCTGCTCTCGAACCCGTCTACGCTCGAGTCGCCACCTCGAGGAGGTCCGAGACGAGGTCGTCGCCGTCGTAGCGGACGGTCGACGACCGGGAGTCGTACTCGATGAGCCCGGCGTCGGCAAGCGCCGGGAGGTCGGCGTGGCGAAGCGAGATCGCGGCCTCCGACGTGGCCGTGCCCGTCTCCTCGCTGACGATGGCGGCCAGTTCCCCGACGGTGACGACCGGTCGGTCCTCTACGTATCGGAGGAGGACGCGTCGGCGGTGCTCCGAGAGGAGTTCGAAGAGGCGATCGTGGCGCGACCGCTGGCCGACCGTTCGTTTCTCCAGTCGGCCGCTGTAACCATCGTCAGACATGTGCCTACCCGGGTACATCACGGGGCTACATATTGATTGCGGTCGGTAATTTTCGAACGCCGTACGGCGCGGCGAACGTCCCCTCGACCCTCGCGCTCGTCCTCTCCGAAGTCCTCCCCCGAACGGGCCGTCCGACGGGACCACGACCCGGCGGGGGTTCCGGCATCGATACCGCGGACCCCATCACAACGGAACCGGGAGCCAGTCGAGGTGTCGGAGGATCGGAGCGGGATCGAACAGCGGGTCGTGGAGGACGAGCCAGTCGAGCAGGACGAGGCCGGCCCCGTGGGCGATCACGGAGGGGAGAATCGAGTTCGAGCGGTAGTCGACGGCGCCGAAGAGGACGTCCGTCGGCCCCGAAAGCAAGAACTCGAGCAGCGGCTTCTCCCAGTGGTGGAACATGTAGAGGACGGGGCTGATGAACACCGCGACGAACCCGATCTCCCTGATTCCGACACAGAGCAACCCTCGATAGTACGTTTCCGAGGCCAGCGCGAGAAAGAATAGGCCGAGCGCGTGGGGGACGAACTCGACGGGAGCCGTCGAGGTCTCCCAGATCGGGTAGTAGGTCCGGATGGTCGGCAGCGTCGAGCCCACGAGGTAAAAGGGGAGGACGAAAAGCGAGAGCAAGAGGGCGTTCCGGACCGCCAGGCGGTCGATCCGCCAGCCGATCCGTCTCCCGTGGGTCAGGGCCAGCGTCAGCGGCCCGCCGAACAGGAGGAGGCCGTCGTAGAGCAGGCGGTTGGTCAGCCCCGATTCGACGACGTTCATCCAGACGACGGTACAGGCCGCGCCGACGAGCAGCGACCGCTGGACCCACGTCAGTCCGGCGAGGCGTTCCCGGAGACCCGATCCGGCGGCGGTCTCGTCGGTCGCCACGGCGTCGCTACTCCTCTGTGGTCTCGACGGGGCCGGTCCCGACGACCTCCCGGACGTAGCCCTCGAACTCCTGGCTGCGCTCGAAGTAGGTCTCGTCGATCTCGCGAATCACCGTCGAGAGCTCGCGGGGACCGTCGGGGGTTCGGATGACGCTTTCGCCCTCGAGCCGGTCGACCTCGCTCGCCTCCTTGGGCCAGGTCAGCCGGGAGGTCACTCGGGCAAGCGGGGCGCCCTCGACGGCCGGCCCCTCGCCGAGTTCGACGGTCGGCTCGGTCTCCTCGTCTTCCTCGTCGCTCATGGCCGGGCGTTGGCCGGGCCGTCGATTCAACCTTTCGTTTCCCTACCCGACGGCGGTCCACACCGCGGCTCGGATCGCCGCCTCGCCCAGTTCGATCGCCCGCTCGGGTGGCCAGTGGAGGACGACGGCGGCGACGGCGAGCTCGAGGGCCGTCACGACAACGGTCACGACTCCCGCTCCCCTGGTTCCGACCGAGACACCCATCGGAAGGCCGAACTCCCGGTCCCAGAGCGGGTAGAAGAGGGCGATACCGCGTTTGCTTCCCGCGGCATCGAGCACGTAGTGGGTGAAGATCCCGATCCAGACGAACTCGAGGTTGCCGAAGACGACGGGAAAGGCGAGAAAGCCGACGAGCACCGGCAGGTTGTGGAGGGTCTTGCGATGACGGCCGAAGGCGGTGTCGACGTCGGGAAAGAGCGCGCCGAGGACGACCGGGACCCCGACCTCGAGGACCGTCACGTAGGTCTCGACCGAGCCGGCGGGCTCGACGAGGAATCCGAGGCCGACCGAGAGCAGGGCCGCGTTCAGGACGTGGCCGCGCTTGTTCATGGCTCGAGTGCCGCCTCGCCCGTGGCCAATGCCTCCCCCCAGCCCGGCCCCCGCCGGACGTCGGGGAAGGGGAGCGGTTCGTCGGGTTTCGAGTCGCCCTCCGGCTCCCCGATCGGGCGATAGAGCCACCGGACGTCCCGCCAGGCGCCCTGCGTGTAGCCCACCCGCGGGAACGTCCCGACGGGCTCGAACCCCATCCGCTCGTGAAAGGCGACGCTCTCGGGGTTTGGAACCACGAGCGCGGCGTAGGCGCTCCGATACCCCTGCCGGTCGAGTAGCTCCAGGAGGGCGGTGTAGAGCCCGGTCGCGACCCCCGACCGGCGTGCCTCGCCCGCGACGTACACCGTGAGTTCGACGGTCCAGCGGTAGGCGTCCATCGACCGCAGCGGTCCCGCCTTCGCGTAGCCGACGACCTCGCCGCCGCGTTCACAGACCAGCCACGGGTAGGCAACGAGGGTGGATTTGATCCGGTCGACGATCTCCTCCTCGCCCGGCGCACGCTCCTCGAAGGAGATCGGCGTCTCCTCGACGAACGGTGCGTAGATCGCCGCGATCGCCGCCGCGTCCCCCGGTGTGGCGGCCCGGATCCGCCCCCCGCCCTCGCTGTTCATGCGGGGAGGCGGCAGGCGACCCCCAAAAGTCCTCCGTCGTTACCGCGCGTCGACCTCCGCCAGGAGGAGTTCGAGCGCCCGGTCTACGGTCTTCGCGCGCACCTCCGCCCGGTCGCCGTCGAACTCGATGCGCTCGACTGTCGCGTAGGAACTCTCGCTGCCCCACGGGCCCGCGTAGGCGACCGCGACGAAGACGGTGCCGACGGGGGTCTCCTCACTGCCGCCGGTCGGGCCCGCGACCCCCGTCGTCGCGACCCCCCAGGTGACGTCGGTCGTGTCCCGGACTCCGCGGGCCATCTCGCGGGCGACGGGTTCGGAGACCGCGCCGTGTTCGTCCAGGTGCTCGCGGCTCACCCCGAGGTGGCGGCGCTTGGAATCGTAGGCGTAGGTCGTAAGCCCCGTATCGAAGTAGTCGGTCGCGCCCGGGATCGCCGTCAGGGCCGCGCCAATCAGCCCGCCCGTACACGATTCGGCGACCGCGACCGTCTCCTCTCGGTCGCGGAGCGCGTCGGCGACCGCCATCGGGAGCTCGCGGTCGATGTCGTCGTTCATGGGCGAGCAGAGGCAACGAAGGATCCTGAAAGGCGGGGTTGCGTTGGCCGCTTCCGGCGGCCGACCCCACCGCTCGGGCGAAACGTCTTTGCGCTCGCCCCGTATACCTGCGGGTATGCCGACTGGCCTCCTCCCGGACGACCCGGTGATCCTCGTCGTCGTCCTCGTCTTGCTCGCGCTCGTGTTCTTCCTCTACTTGCTGCTTCGCCGGACCGTCCTCGAGTTCCGCGACGGAATGCGCGGGAAGTAATCAGGCGAGCGCGCCCGACACACCCTCGACCGCCCGCTCGACGTCCTCGCGGTCGACGTCGCGATGGGTACAGAACCGGACGGTCCCCGGGCCGAAGGGGGTCGCCCGGACCCCGCGGTCCTCGAGCCGGTCCAGAACGTGGTCGGGCTCGAGGCCGGTCCCTGAGACGTCGGCGAGCACGATGTTGGTCTCGGGCTCCTGAACCGACAGCCCCTCGACGTCCGCGATCCCCTCCGCGAGCGCGCGGGCGTTCTCGTGGTCAGTCGCGAGGTCGGAGACGTTCTCCAGGGCACGGAGCCCCGGACCGGCGACGACACCGACCTGGCGCATCCCGCCGCCGAACAGCTTCCGGGTCCGGCGGGCCTCCTCGACGAACGCCTCGCTTCCGGCGAGCATCGACCCGATCGGCGCACCCAGCCCCTTCGAGAGACAGAACATCACCGAGTCGACGTGGTCGGTGATCTCCGTGACGGACACGTCGAGCGCCGTCGCGGCGTTGAACACCCGCGCGCCGTCGAGGTGGACCGGCACCCCCAGGTCGCGGGCGGCCGCGGCGGCCGCCCCGATCCTCTCGGGGTCGATCGCGACCCCGCCCTTGCTGTTGTGGGTGTTCTCGAGGCTCAGGAGGCCGGTCCCGGGCCGGTGGACGTCCTCCGCGACGTACGCCCCGCGGACCTGCTCTCCGGTCGGCACGCCGCGGGAGCCCCCGTCTACGGGGCGCAACTGGAGGCCGGAGTGCTGGGCGAACCCGCCGAGTTCCCACTTGTAGACGTGGCTCTCGCGTTCGACGACGGCCTCCTGGCCGCGGTCGGTGTGGACCCGGGCGGCGACCTGGTTGCCCATCGTCCCCGTCGGAACGAAGAGGGCCGCCTCCTTGCCGACCGCCTCGGCTGCACGATCCTCGAGTTCGTTGACCGTCGGGTCCTCGCCGTAGACGTCGTCGCCGACCGCGGCGCCGGCGGCCGCCTCGCGCATCTCGTCGTCCGGTTTCGTGACGGTGTCCGACCGCAGGTCGATCATGGACGCGGTAGCGCGGGGAGGCGCAAATAGTCGGCGGTCACGGCACCCGGATGGGGCGAGAACGGGGACGCCGGAGTCCGAACCGGTTCCAAAAGGAGTATGACGGCCTCGGGCGATGGACGACCATGGACCCGCGCATCCGCGAGCACGCCCGGATCATCGCGAACCACTCCGTTTCCCTCCAGGAGGGCGACGACGTGGTCGTCGACGCCCATCCCGTCGCCGAGGACCTCGTCGTCGCCCTCCACGAGGAGATCGGCGAGGTCGGCGCGAACCCGATCAGGACGAGCCAGCGCACGGGCAAGCGCGCCCACCGGGCGTTCCTCCGTGCGTCCGACGGGGAGTTCGAGACCCCCGACCACGAACTCGCGCTCATCGAGGAGACGGACGTCTACATCGCCATCCGGGCGACCGACAACGTCACCCAGACCAGCGACGTCTCCCCTGAGACGAGTTCGGCCCACCGCCAGGCCCACGGCCCGATCCTCGACGAACGGCTCTCGACGCGGTGGTGTCTCACCCAGTTTCCCGCGCCCGCCAACGCCCAGCTCGCCGAGATGAGCACCGAGGGCTACGAGAACTTCGTCTGGGACGCGGTTAACAAGGAATGGGACGACCAGCGGGAGTTCCAGGCGAACATGGTCGAAATCCTCGACCCCGCCGACGAGATCCGGATCGTGAGCGGCGAACACACGGACGTCACGATGAGCCTCGCGGACAACCCCACGATCAACGACCACGGCGAGCACAACCTGCCCGGCGGCGAGGTCTTCACCGCGCCGGTCCCCGACAGCGTCGAGGGCGAGGTCCTGTTCGACATGCCGCTGTACCACCAGGGCCGAGAGATCACGGACGTCTCCCTCGAATTCGAAGCGGGCGAGGTCGTCGCCCACTCGGCGGCGAAAAACGAGGAGCTGCTGACCGAAGTCCTGAATACCGACGACGGCGCCCGGCGGCTGGGCGAACTCGGGATCGGGATGAACCGCGACATCGACCGCTTTACCTACAACATGCTGTTCGACGAGAAGATGGGCGACACCGTCCATATGGCGGTCGGCCGGGCGTACGAGGACACCGTTGGCGAGGGTAACGAGCGAAACGACTCGGCGGTCCACGTCGACATGATCGTCGACATGAGTGAGGACTCGCGGATCGAGGTCGACGGCGAGGTCGTCCAGGAGGACGGCACCTTCGTCTTCGAGAACTGAGCGAGCCCCTTTTGCTCCAGCTTTTGCGAGCGAGTGCTGCGGGCGCGAGCGAGATAAAAGGTGGGCGTAGGTCGTCTAGGAGGACGGCACCTTCGTGTTCGAGAACTGAGCGATCGACTCCGGCGCTGCGGCGGCGTCCACTGCCGGTTGTCGAAGCGATCGGCGGAGCTTAGACGGTCGAGTTCGTACGGCAGGTATGACCGTCCTGGTCGCGTACGACGGCTCGGCACCCGCACGGAAGGCCGTGGAGTACGCGTTCGACGAGTACGACGACGACATCGTCCTGTTGCGCGTCGTGGAGGTCGCCGACAGTTTCACGAGCATGAGCCTCCAGGCCGTCCAGGAGGTGCTCGGCCGGCGGCGCGCGGACGCCTCCGAGGAGCTCCGCGAGGAGGTCACGGACCGGATCGACGCCGACGCGGAGTACGAGATCGACGTCGTCAGCGGCGAGCCGGCCCGCGAGATCGTCACCTACGCCGAGGACCACGACGTCAATCGGATCGTCGTCGGGAGCCACGGCCGGGAGGGCGTCTCCCGGGTTCTGCTCGGCAGCGTCGCCGAGGGGGTCGTTCGTCGGGCCCCCGTCACGGTGATCGTCGTCCGCTGACTCACTGTCGGTTATCCCGCAGTCTACGACCTACGCCTCGGCGGTGACTACCCTCCGCGGCGAACCGGCGGGCGCTCTCTCGGCCGTTGACCCGATCCGCCCGTGACGACCGCCGCGTCGTCCGTGAGCATCGGTGACATTGCCCAGTACCCTACCACGCCGTCGCCGTACACGTTGTTCGTCGGTCGGACCGATTGTCGGCGGAGTCGACTGAACGATATCACCGTCGGCCCCAGGAGGGAATTACCCCGGGAGAGCGATCAACGAGCGGGTATATCGGGGAGAGGGGAGAATCAGGTCACTTATCACTGTGGCTCCGATTTCAGCCTCCAATGGTCGATGAGCGACGTGTCGGTCCACAGGACGGGGCCTCGGAGTCCCGACCGGGACCGACCAGACGACGGCTCCTCGCGACGGCGGGGGCGACGGCAGTTCTTGCCGGCTGTACCGACGCGATATCGGACGACGACGAGGGCGCGAACGTCGCCGACCCGGAGACGCTCGAGGACAACTCGAGCGACGAGGCCACCGGCGAGTCGACGGAGACCGACAACGAGACCGACGAAACGGAAACCGAAACCGAGGCGAGAACCAACAACGAAACCGAACCACCCGAAACCACGGAGGGGACCGACAACGAAACCGTGGGGGAAACGGATAACGAGACGGGCACGGAGACCGAAAACGAAACCGAGACCGAGGAAGAGACGGAGACGGACGAGGGAACCGAGACCGAAGAAGAGACCGAGACCACTGAGGAGACCGAAGAGGGAACGGAAACGGACGAAGAGACGGAGACGGACGAGGGAACCGAGACCGAAGAAGAGACCGAGACCACTGAGGAGACCGAAGAGGGAACGGAGACGGACAAGGAAACCGAAACCGAAGAGCAGACCGAGACCGAGGAACAGACGGAAACCGAAGAGGAGACCGAAACCGAGGAGCAGTCGGGGAACCCGCCGCTGAGCGAGGTCATCGACCACCCCTCGACGCGCAACTCCGATCACTCGCCGGTGATCGGCCCGTACCCGACCGAGACCGACGCGGCGATCGTGATGTTCGACGATCCGGGCTGTCCGGCGTGTGCCGACTTCGAGGCGGAGGTCATGCCCGACCTGCGCGAGCATACCGATGCCGGCGAGCTCTCGATCGTCTGGCGCGGATTGGGCGTCATCTCGGAGTGGTCGGAGGCGGCTCTGGCGATCCAGTGGGCGACCTACGACCGCGATCCCGACGCCTTCTGGGACCTCCGGGAGCACGTCTTCGAGAACCGAGAGTCGATCGACAGCGACGAGGGTGCCATCGAGGAATCCGTGGCCTTTCTCGAGGAGAACACCGACCTCGATACCGACGCGATCCGGGAGGACGCCGAGTCCGGCGCCTACGAGCAGCGCATGGCCTACGACGAGGACGCGGCCGGGCGCTCGAACGTCGATGCCACCCCTTACTTCCATCTCTTCCGGGGAGGCGAACACCGCACCGAGATCCGGGGCTACCAGGAGTACCAGGTCTTCGCGAACACCCTCGAGCTGTAACCACGACTGGAAGTCAGCCGAACGGGACCGACAAGATTGATGGGACCCGAGACCGATCACCCAGTATGGACGTGAGACGCGATGTTCGGTAACCGTCTGCTTCCGCGGGGCCGCGAGGACGTCCGACTCGTCGGGCGGACCGTCGGCGCGGTCCTCTCGGGACCCGCCTACGCCGCCCTCGCGCTCGTCGCCGCTGTCGTCTCGCTTTTGGGAATCGTCGTCGCACAGAACATGTCGCTTTTCACCGACGTGGTCGTCTTCGGGCCGCTCCCGATCGAGGCCCGCCTCGAGATCCTCTACTACATGCTCCCGTTCGTCAGCGGCGGAACCGATCCCGTCACCGGCACCGGGATGGTCGTGACGAGCCTCCTCGTCGGGGTCAACGTCGCCATGCTGGCCTACCACCTGAGTACCCAGGGACTCTCGGTCGTCCACGGGAGCGGCAGCATCGCCGGCATCATCCTGGGGACGATGGGCGCGGGCTGTGCGGCCTGTGGCGCGGCGATCGCGAGCGCCGTCCTCGGCCTCTTCGGCGCCGCCGGGCTCATGACGGTGCTCCCTTTCGGCGGCCTCGAGTTCCTGCTCGCGGCGATCGTTTTCGTCCCGCTGTCGACGTTCTGGCTCGTCCAGGGGATCCAGTACGGCGACGCCTGTCCCGTCGATCTCTCCTGACGTCGGCTCCGAACCCGCGGGTTCGGCTCCTCACTCGTTTCGTCGGACTCCCCTCGCGATCATCCCGGGTAGAAGCCGCCGCTTCCGGCCGTTAGTGATGGAATCGATCGGCCCGCGACGGAGAGCCGACATCTGGAGCGTCGAAAACGAGTCGGGTCGAGACCGCGATCAGGAGAGCCGTTCGACGGTGTCGACGATCTCGTCGGCGAACTCGCTGGTCGAGACCTTCTCGACGCCCTCGAGCTGTCGTTCGAGGTCGTAGGTGACCTTTCCGCCGGAGATGGTCTCCTCGACGGCGTCACGGACGAGGTCGGCGGCGTCGGTCCAGCCGAGGTACTCGAGCATCATCCGGCCCGAGAGGATCATCGCGGTCGGGTTGGCCATGTCCTGGCCCGCGCGCTTGGGCGCCGAGCCGTGGACGGGTTCGGCCAGCAGGCGGCCGTCGCCGAAGTTCGCGCCGGGCGCGATGCCTAAGCCGCCGATCTGTGCGCCCGCGGCGTCGGAGATGTAGTCGCCGTTCAGGTTCGGCATCGCGAGGACGTCGAACTCGTCGGTGCGAAGCTGGATCCACTGCAACATTGCGTCGGCGAGGCGTTCCTCGACCATGACGGCGTCCTCGGGGATGTCGACTTCGTCCTCGGTCTCCCACAGCGAGTCCGGCGCCGCGAAGACCTCCTCGTCGGGGTACTCCTCCTCGGCGACTTCCATGCCCCAGGTGCCGAACTGGCCCTCGGTGAACTTCATGATGTTGCCCTTGTGGACGAGCGTGACCTTCTCGCGGTCGTGCTCCAAGGCGTAGTCGATGGCCTTCCGAACGAGCCGTTTCGAGCCCGTCTCGGAGATGGGCTTGAGGCCGATCCCGATGGGGCCGTCGTGCATCGTCTCGTCGAAGCCCATCTCCTCCTCGACGAACTCCCGGACCTGCTCGACTTCCTCGGTTCCCTGCTCCCACTCGATGCCGGCGTAGACGTCCTCGGTGTTCTCCCGGAAGGTGACCATGTCCATCTCCTCGGGGGCCTTCATCGGCGAGGGGACGCCCTCGAGGTAGAACGTCGGGCGGACGTTCGCGTAGAAGTCGAGCGTCTGGCGGAGCGCGACGTTCAGCGAGCGAAAGCCCGAGCCGACGGGCGTCGTCAGCGGGCCCTTGATCGCGACGCGGTGTTCGTCGATGGCGCGGACGGTGTCCTCGGGAAGGTTCTCGTCGTAGCGTTCGCGGGCGCTCTCGCCGGCGTAGAGTCGCATCCAGGCGATCGACCGGCCGGTCGCGTCGGCGGCGGCCTCCAGAACCCGCTGGGCCGCGGGCGCGACGTCTTGCCCGATCCCGTCGCCGTGGATGATCGGGACGATCGGGTTCTCGGGGACGTCGATCTCGTCGTCGCTACCCTCGGCGAGCGTAATCGGTTCCCCGTTCTCCGGAACGTCGACCTTCTCGTACTCGTGGCTCATCTTGGTATACAGTTCTCGCAGACTCGCCTAAAAGGCCTCCCATTTCGTCGCCGGCGTCGCCTGCGGAGAACGGATCCCGGAAACTCCTACTCGAGGTAGCCCAGATCGCTCAGCCGGTCCTCGACGTCGGCCTCGGAGCTACCCTCCCCGTTGGCGCCCGAATAGGAGGGGTAGGACTGGCTTCCCGCGTCGTCCACGCAGGGGATGACCTCCCCGTCCATCCGGTCGCTGTAGGGAACCCCCAGCGCGGCCATGATCGTCGGCGCGACGTCGTAGAGGTGGGCCCGGTCGACGTCGGCGTCGGTATCGATCCCCTCGCCGGTCGCGACGAAGACGCCGTCCAACTTGTGGTTCCAGGGCTCGGTCGCCGAGCTAAAGAGGTCCTCGCGCAGCTCCGCCGAGAGGAAGTACTGGAAGTCGTTCGGCACCGTGAGAATATCGACCGCGTCCTCGGTGAAGGGGCCGTCGTAGTACTCCTCGCGGGGGACGACCTCGCCGAAGACCGGTTCGCCGTCGGGGCCGGTGACCCCCGAGAGGTCCGAGATGAGTTTCTCGCGAACGGCGTCGTACTTCTCGGGGGGGACGACGCCCTCGGGATCCCGACCTTGTAAGTTGATCCGGACACCGAGTTCGGTCCGCGAACGCATGTACGCCGTCGAGGCCGCGAAGTCGACCTGCTCGTTTCCGGTCCGGACGACCCCGCTCGGAACGTGTCTGGCCGCGACGTCGGCGAGACCGACGGCCTCGAGGAGGTTGCCGACCTTGTTGGTCGTGACCCCCGCCTTCGCGGCGATGCTCGCGAGACGTTCGACCGTTCCGGGCTCCCACTCGGTCTTGTCCTCGCCCTCCCGGAGGTCGTCTCTCAGGACGTTCCAGGTCGGCATCCCCTTGCCGCCTTTCTTGGTCTCGATGTAGCCCTTCCGCTGGAGGTAGGTGTTGACCCGGAACTCGCCGCTCTCCATCGGGCCCATCCCGTGGTCGCTGGCGACGAACACACGGTCGGGATCGCAGTCCTCCAGCACTTCGCCGATCCGTTCGTCGGTCGCCCGGTAGACCTCCCGGACGGCGTCCCAGTCGCCCTCGAACTCGTGGAAGACGGTGTCGGGCTTTTGAAACTGGAGGAAGCCGAAATCCGGGTCGAACCGGTCGGCGAGGTAGCGAAAGGCGTCGGCGCGCATCCCGACCAGGTGTCTGTACTCTTCGAGTTTCTCCTCGTCGGAGATCGTGTCGTCGCCGCGGGTGTAGTTGGGGTAGACGTAGTACTCGCCGATCGCTTCGCGGACGTCCGAAAGCAGCCCCTCGGGATGGCAATCGGGGTTTTCGGGGCCGATGAAGCCGGGGACGATCGCGCCGTCGAACTCGTCGGGCGGGTGGGTAACCGGGACGTTGACGACGACGCTCGAGCGGTCGTGGTCGTCGAGCAGGGTCCAGAGGCGGTGTTCGCGGACGTCGCGTGCAGAGACGACGTGGAAGTCGTAGCCGTCGAAGCCGGTAAAAGTGTAGACGCCGTGCTTGCCGGGGTTGACGCCCGTGTACATCGAGGGCCAGGCGCTGGGCGTCCAGGGCGGGATCTGGGACTCGAGGGGGATCGAGAGTCCCTCCGAGCAAAGCGCCTCGAGGTTGGGAAGGTCGCCGTCCGCAAACAGCCGCTCGAACACCGGTAGACACCCCGAATCGATCCCGATGAGAAGGGTGTCGACCCCGGCAGAGTCGCTCATATGTCACACCCAAGGACCCCCATGGGGGAAAACGATACCGGTTCGACTGGATCCCGTCACCGGGATCGAACGCCTTTTGGACGGCCGCCGGCTAGTTGTCGGGAGCGAATGGAGGTACTGATCGTCGGTGCGGGCGCGATGGGTCGGTGGTTCGCCGGCGCCGTCGATGCCACGACAACGTTCACGGACGTCGACGGCGCCGCCGCCCGCAGGGCTGCCGACGCATGTGGCGGCCGTGCGTGCTCGACCGGGGAACTCGAGGGCGGGTTCGACGCCGTCTGTCTCGCCGTCCCGATCCCCGAACTCGCCGACGCCGTTGAGCAGTATTCCGCGTACGCAGACGACGCCGTCCTCGACGTCTCGGGCGTGATGGGGCAAGCCGTCGAGGCGATGGCGGCGGCCGCACCCGGCCGCGAGCGGGTCAGCCTCCACCCGCTTTTCGCCCCCGAGCGCGCGCCGGGGACCGTCGCGGTCGTCCGCGACGCGCCCGGCCCGACGACCGAGGTGATCCTCGGGGACGTCGAGCGAGCGGGCAACGAACTCGTCGAGACCACGCCCCGGGAGCACGACGAGGCGATGGAGACGGTACAGGCCGCGACCCACGCCGCCGTCCTCGCGTTCGCGCTCGCGGCCGACCCCGCCCCGGCGTTCTCGACGCCCGTCTACGACCGCATGGCCGAGCTCGCGGGAATCGTGACGGGGGGCACCCCGCGGGTGTACGCCGACATCCAGGAGAGCTTTCCGGGAAGTGATCGAGTCGCCGAGGCCGCCGCCGAACTCGCCGCCGCCGACCGCGGGGAGTTCGAGACCCTCTACGGCGAGGCAACGGCCCGCTGGGAGGGGAAGCGATGACCGACCGCGAGGCCGTCCGGTCGAACGCGAAGTACCTTCGGAACGTGCGCCCGATCGACCCCGAGGAGATCAGCGACTACGTCGAGGGCAGAGCCCACCCCGCCGTCGTCCGCAGGATCCTCCGTGAGGAGGCGACCGATCTCGGGCTGGTCGAGCGCGAGGACGGCCGGTTCGTCCCCGTCCCCGACGACCCCGTCGCCCCGCTTTCGGGACCGATCGAGGCGTTTCCCGAGCGGTACGCCCGCGCCCTCGAGGACGTCCTCGTCGATCGCTACGGCCCGGACTGGCAGACGGGCGCCAGCGGCGACCTCCTCCGGAGCGTGATCCGGCAGGTCAAAGCCGAGTATCTCGAGAGCCAGGGGCGGTCGGTCGAGTACGATGCGGACGTCGCCGCCGGCTACGCGATCTACCACCTGCCGGCGTACTACGCCGCCGTCCAGTACGCCCTCTCGGATCTCGCCGACCGGGGCCTGCTCGGCCGGCACCTGCGGGTGCTTGACGTCGGCGCAGGCGTCGGTGGTCCCGCGCTGGGGCTTGCGGACTTCCTGCCCGACGACGCCCTCCTCGAATACCACGCCGTCGAGCCGAGCCCCGCCGCCGATATTTTGGAGACGCTGCTCGAGGAGGCCGGCCGGAACGTCCATCCGACGATCCGGCGCGAGCGGATCGAGGACGCCGACCCGGACGAGGAGTACGACCTCGTGCTCGTCGCGAACGTGTTGAGCGAACTCGACGACCCCGAAGCCGTCCTGAGGGAGCTGTTCGACCGCGTCGCCGACGACGGCTCGCTGCTCGCGCTGGCGCCCGCCGACAGGGAGACGAGCATCCAGCTTCGCGAGAGAGAGCGGGCCCTCGAAAGGGAGGGAGCGACCGTCTACGGACCGACCGTCCGGCTCTGGCCCGACCACCGTCCCACGGACCGGGGCTGGTCGTTCGACGTCCGCCCCGACCTCGCGGTCCCGGGGTTCCAGCGCCGGCTCGATGGGGCCGACCGCGAGAACGCCGGCGACGGCGAGTTCGAAAACGTCGACGTCCAGTACACCTACTCGATCCTCCGGCGGGACGGGAAACGGCGGATCGAGCTCTCGCTCGACTCGGGCCGGTGGGCGAGGATGGCCGACAGCGAGCGCCACGTCACCAACCGGGTCGACCTCGTCGCCGCGAAGCTGAGCCGGTCGCTGTCGGGCGACCCGTTCGTCACGGATCCCGGTCCAGAGGACTCCAATCCGATCTTCAAGATCAGCGACGGCAGCGAGTCGGTCGATCACTACGCCGTCTGTCCCTCGGTGACGGCCCTGAACCGCCCGTTGCTCGAGGCGGGCTACGGCGACGTCTGTGTCTTCGAGGGCGCGCTCGTGCTCTGGAACGACGATGAGGAGGGGTACAACGTCGTCGTCGACGAGGAAACGGTCGTAGACCGGGTGTAAGGCGGAGGGCTTTTCGCGCCCCGCTCCGAGGCCCCGACAGAGAATGAGCCAGCCGACCGAGCCGGAGATCCTGC
The DNA here is from genome assembly GCF_003344565.1 of Saliphagus sp. LR7. Lineage (NCBI taxonomy): Archaea > Methanobacteriati > Methanobacteriota > Halobacteria > Halobacteriales > Natrialbaceae > Saliphagus > Saliphagus sp. LR7. The sequence continues at coordinate 113,273 of NZ_QPND01000008.1, forward strand.
TCACGAACGACGACGGGATCGAGACGCCGGGGATCCGCGTCCTCTACGACGCTCTCTCGGACGTCGGGAACGTCACCGTCGTCGCACCCTCCGACGACCAGAGCGCCGTCGGGCGATCGCTGTCGGGCGAGGTCGGCGTCACCGACCACGACCTGGGCTACGCCGTCGCGGGAACGCCCGCAGACTGCGTCGTCGCCGGCCTCGCCGAGCTGGGTCCGTTCCCCGACCTGGTCGTTGCGGGTTGCAACAAGGGGGCGAACCTGGGAGAGTACGTCCTCGGGCGTTCGGGGACGATCAGCGCGGCCGTCGAGGCCGCCTTCTTCGACGTCCCCGCGATCGCGACGTCGATGTACGTCCCCGTCGGCGACCTCGCCTTCGAGGACGTCGAGACCGGCCGGAGCGACTACCGGGAGGCCGCCCGCGCGACGACCTACCTCGTCGAGCACGCTCTCGAGGCCGGCGTCTTCGAGGAGGCCGCCTACCTCAACGTCAATGCGCCGGTTCCCGAAGAAGCGGCGGGCGACCCCGCCCCGATGGAGATCACCCGGCCCTCGAGGCGCTACGAGATGGACGCCGTCCGCGAGGGCGAGCGGGTCGTCCTCCACGACAGGGTCTGGGAGGAGATGGAAGCCGAGTCGATCCCCGACCCGGCCGGCACCGACCGGCGGGCGGTCGTCGAGGGCCGGGTCAGCGTCTCGCCGCTTACGGCACCCCACTCGACGCGCCACCACGACGCCCTCGACGACCTCGCCGAGCGCTACCCGGGAACCTCACTCAGTTCGTGAACGACGGCGGTAGGCCCATATACCCGGTCGGGCGTAACACCAAGGGAGAAGTGCGTGGACGCGGTGACGTATTCCACCAGCGGTGACACAACAACATGGTACTGGACACACTCAGATCCCTGCTCGCCGATCTCCGGGAACGAGAGCCGGCCGACGTATCGTCCGAGAACACCACGGAAGCGGGCCACGAATCCTACTACGCCGACCGGGTCGAGTACGGCGTCAACGACCGCGACCTCCCCGAGGACGACCGCGTCCTCCGCCTGCTGGTCGAACGCGGCGGTCGCGTCGAGCGCTCGACGATCGTCGGCGAGACCGGCTGGTCCGAGGAACGACTCGAGGCCTGTCTCGACCGGATGGAACGGGAGGGTCAGGTGAGCGCGATCGACGTCGGCGGCCGCCGGGTGGTCTGCCGGCGCGGGTTCGAGCCCAAGGGGTATCGCCCGCACTTGACCAGCGACTGATAGGGGCGGAGGCGACGATGTACCGTTCGGTCGCGACAACGGACTCCGACCGACGGTGGAACGACTCGTCTCCGCCGCTATGAGTCACCGCTCGCCCGAGAGCACCGAGAACAGTTCTTCCTCGAGGTCCGCCTTGCTCATCCCATCGCCGCCCGCGCCCCGCATGTGTTCGACCGGGAGCTGACCGCCGCCCATCCGGGCGTGGCCCCCGGCGTTGGCCATTGGGACGTCGCCGACGGCGTGTCGAAGGCTCTCGCCCATGTGGACCCGGTCGTCCCGGGAGCGCCCCGAGAGGTGGAGCGTGCCGTCGGTCTCCCCGAAGACGACGACCGCCGTCACTCCCTCCAGGTGCATCAACTCGTCTGCGGCCTGTGGGATCGCGTCGACGTTGTCGATCCGGCCGACGTCACAGACCGCAAACGAGCCCTCGACGCGTTTCCCGGTGATCGCCTCGGCTTTGGTCTGCAGGACGTCGTCGCTGACCTGAGGGTTCGCGACCCGATCGAGGAGGTCCTCGTCGATCCCCGGAAAGAGGTAGGCGCTGGCGGCGAACTCGGCCTCCGAACAACCCGTCGTGAGGTGGTTCGTGTCCGACTGGATGCCGTAGACGAGCCCGGTCGCGATCTCGGGGGAGACGACGATCCCCTCCTCGTCGCTCCCGGCGCCGACCGTCGCCCCCAGGTCCTCCAAGTACTCGGCGACGATCGTCGACGTCGCGCCGTAGCCCGTCCGGACGTCCGTAAAGCGGGTCCCCGTCCCGTTTCCGGGGTGGTGGTCGACGACCGCGACGGGCTCGACCAGCTCCGAGCCGGTAAAGCCGCGGGGCGTGTTGTGATCGACGAGCACGATCGCGTCGCTCGCGAGCTCGGTCGCGGCCTCGAGCTGGCCGAGCTCGAGGCCGAGCACCGTCCGGAACGCGCGGTTCTCCTGGTGGCGGATCTCGCCGGGGTACTGGAGGGTCGCCTCGGCGCCGACCGACTCGGCGATCGCCCCGACCCCCATCGCCGCGCCCATCGCGTCCGGGTCCGGGTTCGGATGGAGCAACACCGTCACCTCCTCGTACTCCTCTAAGACCTCCCGGAGCCGGACGGCAGGAGGACGTCGTACCCACCGGAGGAGCCACCAGAGCCCGACGACCGTGGCGGCCAGCCCGACGACGAGGACGAGCGAGAGCGGGTCGACCGGTCCGACCGCCCCCTCGGCCGCGTCGTCGCCGGCCGCGAGCGCGTCCCTACCGACGGCGAGCGGGACGGCTCGAACGCTCATGGCCCACACTCAGACGCGACCGGCAAGAAGGTTCCCCCTCAGGTGCTTGCTATGTACGGTTACCGGTGTCCCGTTCCGGGAAATTAGAACGTTCCGGAGCCGCCGGCTGCGGGCGACCCGGGCTTTCGCAGGGCTTTTGCTCGGTACCGAGAAACGAGGCGGTATGACTGCACCCTGGGACGACTGGAACCACGTCCTGAAGCTAGACCCCGACAAGGAGCTTCCGGACGGGGTCACCTATGGCGACCTCTGTGCGACGGGGACCGACGCGATCGAGATCGGCGGCACGACGGGGATGACCGAGGAGAACATGTCCGCCGTGATCCGGGCGTGTGCGGAACACGACGTTCCCCTCTACCAGGAGCCTTCGAACCCGAGCGTCGTCGTCGAGGAGGAGGCCCTGGACGGCTACCTCGTCCCGACGGTGTTCAACGCCGGCTCGCCCTTTTGGATCACCGGCGCCCACAAGGAGTGGATCCGTCTCGAGGGCGACCTCGAGTGGGACCGGACCTGGACGGAGGCCTACATCGTGATGAACCCCGCGGCCGACGTCGCAGAACTCACCGAGGCCGACTGTGACCTCTCGGCCGACGACGTCGCCGCCTACGCGACCGTCGCCGAGCGGATGTTCGGCCAGGAGATCGTCTACCTCGAGTATTCGGGCACCTACGGCGACGAGGAGGTCGTCGCGGCCGCCGGCGACGCCGTCTCCGACTCCGCCCTCTTCTACGGCGGCGGCATCCACGACTACGACTCGGCCCACCGGATGGCCGCTCACGCCGACGTGATCGTCGTCGGCAACCTGGCCCACGACCGCGGGGTCGAGGCCGTCCGCGAGACCGTCGAGGCCGCGAACGACGCCTGAAAGCGTTGGGGACCCCTCTCACGACGGTATTCGATACCCAGGGGGGTATCGAAACTCGTTCGGGGTGATCGTTTTCGACCCGATCGGTTCGGTTCCCGTATTCGGATAACTGAGCGAGCTACTAGATCATCGTTCTCTCTCCAGCAGCTACCAAAATCCCCAGGACACAGAGGGGAAGCTCGTGTGAGGAAAAGTAAGTCGAACGATCCCATACCTTCTTGCGTTTGGAGTTTTACATCAATCGTATGTCCAGAAATATAGACCATAATGAGATGATTCCGACCACAGCTGTCCTAAGTGTTCTCGCTATTTTCGGTTTAGTAGTCGGAATCGGATTTGGAATGCTAGGGGTTGTAGTACGGTTGTTGTGGATCGGTCTCGGGTTAGTTTCAGTATATCTTCTCTATCGGATTTCCGTAGCTGTTGAACACATAGCCTATGATTCTTGACCAGTAAATCACTCGGTACCGTTGGCCTGAACCAGGCTATTGATCGGTTCGCACCCTCAGTGACCGGATTCCGAAGCCGACAGCAGGCATGCGAAGGTTCCAGAACACTCTAGCGGTTACTCCGAATTTGCATCCATCGCGGGCACCGGAACGCTCGTGACCGCGCTCTCGACGACCGCCCCCTTCTCGACGCCGCGGACGTCGGCCTCCGTCGTCAGCACGATCCGGTGATCGAGGACGGGATGGACCACCCGCCGGACGTCCTCGGGGGCGACGTACTCCCGGCCGGCGAGGGCCGCCCGCGCACGGGACGCCTCGAACAGCCGCTGGATCCCCCGCGGGGAGACGCCGACCTCGACGCGGCCGTCCTCGCGGGTCTCTCTGCAGACGTCGACGACGTACTCCCGGATCGCCTCGTCCACTCGAACCGTCTCGGGGACCTCCTGGAGCGCGAGGACGGTCTCCCGGTCGGCGACCGCCTCCACTTCGGGGACGCGGCTCCGGCGCTCGGCGCGCCGGTCGAGCAACTCGAGTTCGCCCGCCCGATCGGGGTAGCCCAGGCTCGTCTTGATCATGAACCGGTCGATCTGGGCCTCCGGCAGCGGGAACGTGCCCTCCTGTTCGATCGGGTTCTGGGTCGCGATCACGAAGAACGGCTCGGGAAGCTGGCGGGTCTCGCCGGCGACCGACACCTGCTTCTCGCCCATCGCCTCGAGCAGGGCGGCCTGGGTCTTGGGAGGCGCCCGGTTGATCTCGTCGGCGAGCACCACGTTCGCGAAGACCGGCCCCTCGTTGAACTCGAAGGTGCCCCGGCCCTCGTCGTAGACATGGGTCCCGGTGACGTCGTTGGGAAGCAGGTCGGGGGTGAACTGGATCCGGGTGAACTCGAGGTCGAGCGCGGCGGCGATCGTTCGGGCAGTGAGGGTCTTTCCGGTTCCCGGCACGTCCTCTAGGAGTACGTGGCCCTGGCCGACGATCGCGGTGAGGATCGTCTCGAGGCGCTCGTCCTCGCCGACGACGGCCGTCGCGGCCTCCGCGAGGACCGCCCGGCAGGTCGCGGCGGCGTCGGTGACGTCCATACCCCGCATCCGGCGGCGAGGTGGTTATAGGTTCGGCTCCGCGCCCGAGGCTATATGGTTCGGGGCGGGCGAGGGTCGGTCATGGACTCCCAGGACGGCGGGGACCTCCTCGCGGGTTTCGACCCGGCTGAGCACGTCCTCACCGCCCGCCAGGCCCAGGTGCTCGCGCTCCGGGCCGAGGGCTGTTCGCAGGCCGAGGTCGCGGATCGGATCGGGACCTCGCGGGCGAACGTCGCCTCGATCGAGGGCAGCGCCCGCGACAACGTCGCGAAAGCGAGGGAGACCGTCACCTTCGCCGAGACGCTCGCCGCGCCGGTCCGGGTGACGGTCCCGTCGGGGACCGACCTCTATGACGTTCCCGACCGGGTGTACGACGCCTGCGACGAGGCGGACCTGACGGTCGCCCACGCCGCCCCCGAGCTGCTGAAGCTGATCCACGACGCCGCGGGCGGGGCGGTCGCCGACCGCGAGGTTCGGACGCCGATCGTCGTCGGCGTTGGCGAGGACGGCTCGGTGCGCGTGCGACGCTCGGGATGAGCACGAACTCGGGGGCGATCGAACCAACGGCCCCCACGCGGCCGGCACTTGCCGGCTGCGCCTCCCCCGTTCGGTGTGACGTATCTTATCATACGGAGATAAATACAGCAGACTTAACAGTCGGTGTCGGATCGACAGACGTGCAACATGACTGACTCGGATCTCTCGCGACGACGGTTCGTACTGCTGTCGAGTACCGCTGCTGCGGTCGGGCTGGCCGGCTGTAGCGACAACGGCGGGAACGGTGGCAACGGGAACGGCGACGCCGAGGAGAACGACACGGAAAACGAGACGGACACCGAGGAGGAAGAAACCGAGTCCGAGATGGACAACGAGTCCGGTATGGGCGAAGACAACGAATCCGGCATGGACAACGAGTCCGGTATGGGCGAAGACAACGAGTCCGAGATGGACAACGAATCCAGCATGGGCGAGGATAACGAATCCGGCATGGGTAACGAGTCCGAGATGGACAACGAGAGCGACGGTCTCGGCGACGACAACGAGTCCGGTATGGGCGAAGACAACGGGTCCGAGATGGACAACGAGTCCGAGATGGACAACGAGAGCGACGGTCTCGGCGACGACAACGACACCGGCATGAACGAGACCGAGGACAACGAGAGCGGCGGCCTCGGCGAGGACAACGACTCCGACGAGTAAACCGAATCGAGAACTACGTTTTCTTTCTTCAGGAGACTGCGAGCATCGTGCGCCTATCGCCTCGAGTCGCACCCTCCTCGAGCCCTCACTCCAGGGGAAGCGCGACGTTCGCGAGCGTGTCGCCGGCGACGACCGTCGCCTCCCGGGTCAGCGCGTAGAGGACGCCCTCGCGGTCGGCACGGACCTCCTGGCGAACGCCGTAGTCGGTCGGGCCGTACAGCGTGCCGAGCCGGTCTCCTTCGGTAACGCGGTCGCCGACGGCGACCTCGCCGGGGACGAACAGTCCGGACTCGTCGGCCCGAACCCGGCCGAGGTGGTTTCTCGCCCGCTCGGTCCGTCCGTTCCCGACGGGGTCGCCGGGGAGAACCCCCAAGTGGCGGAGGGCGTTCCGGAGCCCGACGAGACCGGTCTCGACGGCCGACTCCTGGACACGGGTGTGGGAACCGAGTTCGGGCGTGATACACGGGATCCCTCGTCGAGCGGCGGTCACCCGGAGCTTCCCCGAGAAGTTCCTACGGTGCCACTCCTCGTCCGTATCCTCGTCGCCCTCGCTGTCCCCCGGCAACGGCTCGACCAGCGTCAGGTCGGTACCGAACGCCTCCGCGAGCGCGATCGACTCCCGGTCGCCCTCGGTGACCACGACGTGGGAGAGCGCGTCGGGACTCATCGTGTGGAGGTCGACGACGGCGTCGGCCGCCGAGGCGTGTTCCCAGAGAGCGGCGGCGATCCGCCCGTGGGCCGACCCCTCGCTATCGCCGGGCCAGACCCGGTTCATGTTCGGGTTCGTCTCGTCGATTCCCCGTGAGGCGGTATAGCTCGCGTGATCGAACGTGAGCGGGTCGGCGACCGGCACCGCGATCACCCGCCCGGCGATGTCCGCCTCGACCAGCTCGTCGTGAAGCCGCCGGAGGACCTCGGTGCCGTTTACCTCGCGGCCGTGCTGGGCGGCCTGGACGTAGACGGTCGGCCCCTCGCTTCCCTCGTACTCGTGGATCGAGAGCGAAACGTCACCGCCGGCGGGGAGTTCGAGGGGTGTTATCGTCCGCCGGCTGTGAGTCACCATCTCACTCGGCGTCGTCGGGCACGTCGAAGTCGTGGAAGTGTTCGCCCTTCTCCTTGCTCAGGATGTCGAGGGCGGCGGCGGCACCGTCGCCCGCCGAGATGATCGCCTGCCACTCCTCGGCGCGGGCGGTCGCACCCGTCGCGTAGGCGCCGGAAACGCTCGTCTCCATGTCGATCCCGACGTCGACCGGTCCGTCGTCGGTCGTCTCACATCCCAACTCTTCGGGCAGCGAACGTTTCGCGCCGGTCGCGAAGACGACGTAGTCGGCGTCGTGGCTCCCCTCCTCGGTCTCGACGGTAAAGCCGTCGCCATCCTCCTCCACACTGAGGACCTCCTCGCCCTGAACGCGTTCGACGCCGAAGGAGTCGACCTGCTCGCGTGCGTCCTCCATGAACGCGGAGCCGTCCTGGCTCTCGATCCCGAGGTAGTTGAACAGGTGGGCCTTGTGCATCCAGGTCTCGTCGGTGTCGAAGACCGTCGTCTCGAGGCCGTTTTTCGCCGTGAACAGCCCGGCGCTCAGTCCCGCGGGGCCGCCGCCGACGATGGCTACGTGTACCATATCCGGAACGATGGCCCCACGGCTGATAAAGGCTATGCGCAACCACGATGGGTGCCCGTCCTACTCGCGTTCCAGAACGGCCTTCGCCTTCGCGTGGCGCCCCCGGAACATCGGCTCGAACCCGAGTCCGGTCACCGACGGACACCGTTCTCCAAGGGGGCCGAGCAGGGACGGGAGTTCGTACTCGACCCGGTCCCGACAGACCGTCTCCCGGCCGTCGGCGAAAAAAGAATGGGTGTGGACCCACCGGTCGAACGGGCCATCGACCATCTCGTCGCGGAAGTACGCGACCCCGTCCTCGCGCTCGCGCTCGGTGATCACCGATGTCCAGTGCTGGCGCGGGCCGACACCGCCCGGCCGGATCGAGAGCGTGATCTCCGAGCCGACATCCAGAACCGCCGGCTCGCGCTCGCCATCGGGGCCGATCACCGACTCGACGCGAAGCTCCATCCACGCCGGCGTCAGCGTCTCCAGACCCGATACCCGCGAGTGAAACTCCCAGACCCGCTCGAGAGGGGCCCGGATCCGCGTCTCCCGTTCGTACGTCGCCATATCGGAACGACGCTCTCGTGACCCAAAACTCCGCGGCCTACGTCACTTCAGGCGTTCCTGGAGAAACGAGGGGTGGGCCTCGGTCACGCCTTCGACCGCGAGGATCTCCTCGTTTATGACCCGCCCGACCGCGCCGCTGTCTTCGGCACGCACTTCCGCCATCAGCGTGTGATCGCCACTCGAGCTGTACAGCGCCTCGACCTCCTCTAAGTCCCGCAACGCCGCGGTCGCGTCGACGTAGCGCTCGCTCGCGACCTCGAGGCCGACCATCGCGATCGTCTGGCCCGAGAGTTTCTTGGGGTCGACGTCGGCCGAGTAGCCGACGATCACCCCCTCCTCCTCGAGCTGGTTGATGTACTTGCGGACCGTCGGCTTCGAGACCTCCGCACGCTCGGCGATATCGGCGTAGGAGGCCTGGGCGTCCTCCTCTAGGACCTGTAAAACGCGCTCTCCCGTAGACCGGCTACTCATGACCAACTGTTTTGCGCCGACGGGAAAATATCTTGTGTATCCGAAAACCCGACCGTCGCCCGCCGATCCGGGAACGGGTTCGGGCGACCCTCCGGTCGGCCTCCACCGGACGGGAGACCGCGTTCCCCGAGCGATTCCCGGGAGCCGGGAACCGTCGCAGGTATCGTACGTGGCGAGCGATCACGTCCACGTGTAGAACCCGACAATGACCGACGAAACCCTCTACGAGCGGTTGGGCGGACGGGAATCGATCGCTACCGTCGTCGACTCGTTCTACGAGAAGGTGCTCGACGACGAGCGGGTCGCGGGCTATTTCGACGGGATCGACATGGAACGCCAGCGCATACACCAGACGCAGTTCCTCTCGGCCGTCACGGGCGGGCCCGTCGAGTACACCGGCGATGAGATGGCATCGGCTCACGACCACCTCGACATCGCACCCGAGGAGTTCGAGGCCATCGCGACCCATCTCGACCGGACGCTCGCGGAGTTTGAGGTCTCGGAGGACGACCGCGAGGCGGTGATGGATGCGGTCTACGGCTACGAGGAGGCGATCGTGACGGCACGGTAGCGGGCGCCCGGTTCGGGACGATCGACGTACCTCTCCGTATCTCTCCGTACGACCCCGGACCGACACGTTCCCCTCCTAGAAACGCGCTTACGTCCGGGCGTCGATCCATCTCTCGATGGCACAGCGCACTGTCGAGGCCGCGGACCGAACGGTGGCCGAGGAGACGAACGCTCGAACGACGACGCCGGGAGAGCGCCGTACCTGTCCGCTCTGTGCGTTCGCCGCCGACGGCGACGGCGGGATCTACGACCACTTACAGGCCAGCCACCGGAAGAGCGCCCTCTCGCGGCTCGTCGCCGACGAGCTGTAGGGCCTGATTCCGTCGAAAAGACCCGGCAAGGACGATGCATCCTAGCGGCGGCTACTCGACGACGGCCAGCCGCCGGTCGATCGTCCGGCGGCCCTCCTCGATGCCGGCACAGACGGCGGCGATGGCGGCGAGGACGGGATGAGTCGTCCGACAGGAGCCATAGAGGTATCGAGCCGTGTCGTCGATCCCGGCCACCGAGACGGAGTGCTCCCGGCGGATCCGGGCCTGGCGCTCCTCAAGAAGGACCCCACACCGATCCTCGAGCGAGTCGAGGCGGTCGCGACTCGATATGAGGACGTGAAAGCCCGCCCGATCGAGGGGCTGGGCCACGACCGACTCGAGGTCCCCGACGATCCCCACGAGGCGCTCCTCGGCGTCCGTGATCGCCTCCGACTCGGCCTCGAGGAACTCGAGCAACGACTCCCGCGCGTCGATGGCCCGATCGACGCAGTCGGCGAGCGAGCGCTTGAGTCCTGGCGAGAGCCCCTCAGACCTCGTGATCGCGGTCGCGAGCTCCGGGGTGAGCTCCCGTTCGAGGTTCTCCCGGTAGGACTCGCCGTACGCCTCCTCGTAGTGGGGGACGCACATTACCGTCCGGACGTACGCCTCGCGGACCTGATCCGGTGTCGTCCGCCCGGGCGCCGTCCGGGTCCGGTCGGTGAGCAGCGTCGGAAAGCGCGCCGTCGAGGCGGTCGTCTCAAGCGCGCCGACCCGCGTCCGGAACTGCGAGAACGCCTCGCGTTCGTCGGCGAGTTCCCGACGCTCCGAGCGAAGCACGCGGGCGGCCTCGTGGAGGACGGCCAGCGGGTCGTCGTCGGTCACGAACGGATCAGGCCGGACGATCCTCTTAACTCCGTATATGTGGCGTCCGACCCGCTATAGGCCGCTATGGCCACCTCCGAGCGCTATGGGGGACTATGGAGTTCGGTCCGTCGAGTTCGAACGCTCGAAAACGAGAGATCGCGAAACGGGTTACTTGTGGCGCTCGAGGAGGTCGTAGCTGCGCTCCCAGTCGTAGTCGTCCTCGAAGTAGCGCTCGGCGAGCGGTTCCTCGGGCATCTCGCCGAGTTCCTTCTTCTCGTCCTGGTAGGAGGGACGTTCGTCGACGAAGTAGCGTCCGGTGAGGACGGTGCCCTCGTGGAGGGCGTTCTCGGTCTCGAACATCATCTCCTGGGCCTCCTCGCGGCTGTTGACGTCGAAGTCGTAGTCCTCGGACTCCTGGACGTCCACGTAGGGGACGTACTGCTTTGCGTCCTTGTTCCAGGTCGGACACTGGGTCAGGAAGTCGATGTGGGCGAACCCGTCGTGGTCGATCGCCTCCTTGATGATCTCCTTTGCCTGGTTCGGGTTGACTGCGGCGGTCCGGGCGATGTAGGTCGCCCCCGAGGTCAGCGCGAGCGACAGCGGCCGGATCGGCGACTTCGCATTGCCGTGGGGCGTCGTCTTCGACTTGTGACCCTTCGGCGAGGTCGGCGAGGTCTGGCCCTTGGTGAGCCCGAAGACCTCGTTGTTGAAGACGATGTAGGTCATGTCGTGGTTCTCCCGGGCGGTGTGCATGAAGTGGTTCCCGCCGATCCCGTAGCCGTCGCCGTCACCGCCGGCGGCGATCACTTCGAGCCCGTCGTTGGCCAACTTCGCCGCGCGGGCGACCGGCAGCGACCGGCCGTGGATCGTGTGGAACCCGTAGGTGTCAAGGTAGCTGTTCAGCTTGCCCGAACAGCCGATCCCCGTCACCGTCAGCACCTCCTCGGGGGTCTTGCCGACCTCCGGGAGCGCCTGTTTCAGCGCCTTCAGGACGCCGAAGTCGCCACAGCCCGGACACCACGTCGGCTGGGGTTCCAGACCCGGCGTGAACTCGTCGCGGTCGATCTCTCGTTCGTCTCCGATGGCGTTGAATGCACTCATTGTCAGTCACCTGCAGCGGGCTCGAGCCGGACCTGTGCGGACGGGTCGGTCCCCGAGCCCTCGACGTTCAGTTCGTACCCCTCGACGACCTCGGCGGGTTCGAAGGGGTTGCCGTTGTACTTGAGCAGGCTGGTCAGCTTCTCGCCGTAGCGGCCGAGTTCCTTCTGGAGCAGCCCCCGGAACTGCGCGGAGGCGTTCATCTCGACGACCATCGCCTCCTCGACGCTCTCTATGAACTCCGCCAGTTCGGCTTCAGGGAACGGCATCATCTCGGAGACGCCGACGGCCTTGACGCTGTGGCCGTCGGCCTCGAGTCTGGCGACTGCCTCCTCGACGACGCCCTGCGAGGAGCCCCAGGTGATGATCCCGTAGTCGGCGTCGTCGTCGCCGACGTACGTCTGGTGGGTGTCACCCTCGTCCAGGTCAGCCCGGATCGCCTCCAGCTTGCGGAGGCGGCGGTTGACCTGTGCGACGCGGTTGTCGGGGTCCTCGCTGATGTGACCCGCGGGCGTGTGTTCGTTGCCCGTCGCGAGGTAGCGTCCGTCCTGCTGGCCGGGCAGCGAGCGGGGACTGACGCCGTTTTCGGGGTCGTGCTGGAAGCGGTGGAACTTCCCGGAGGCGTCGTGGACGGCGTCCTCGAGTTCCTCCTCGGTCATCGTCGAGCCCAGGTCGGGTGCGGGCTCGCGGTCGAAGAAGCTCACGTCGACGTTGGTGTTCTCGCCGGAGAGCTTCTGGTCGTAGATGATGACCGTCGGGATCTGGTACTCGTAGGCGATGTAGAACGCCGTCCGGGTCTGCTCGTAGGCCTCCTCGACGGTGCCCGGCGCGAAGACGACGCGGTTCGAGTCGCCCTGGCTCGTATAGAGGGTGAACTCGAGGTCGGCCTGCTCGGGCTTGGTGGGCATCCCCGTCGAGGGACCCGCACGCATGGATTCGAGCAGGACCAGCGGGGTCTCGGTCATCTCCGCGAGGCCGAGCGGTTCGCTCATCAGCGCGAAGCCGCCACCGGAAGAGCCGGACATGGCCTTGACGCCGGCGTGGCTCGCCCCGACGGCGAGTGCGGCGGCGGCGATCTCGTCTTCGACCTGCTCGGAGACCCCGCCCATCTCCGGGAGGTGCTGGGACATGAGCGTGAAGACGTCGGTCCAGGGCGTCATCGGGTAGCCCGCGATGAACCGACAGCCCGAGTCGATCGCACCGAAGGTGATCGCGTTCGACCCCGAGAGCAGCGCCTGCTCGTCGTCGTGGTCGCCCTCGGGAACCCGGAGATCATGGGTGAACTCGTACTCCTCGCTCACGATCTCGTGGGCCTCGTGGAGGATCTCGATGTTGGGCTCTAAGATCTTCTCGGGCATCGCGTCTTCCATCAGGTCCTCGATGTGTTCGAGGTCCATGTCGAGCAGCGCCGCCGTCGCGCCGACGCCGGCGGTGTTTCGCATGACCTCGCGGCCGTGTTCGCGGGCCAGCGACCGGAGGTCCATCGGGTAGAGGTGCCAGCCGTTCTCCTCGGCACGCTCCTCCAGGTCGAGTTCGGCGACGTCCTCCTCGCTCAACAGGCCCTCGTCGTAGATGATGACCCCGCCCTCGCGCAGGTCCTCTAAGTTCTCAGAGAGGGGTTTGACCTCCTCGTTGCCGTAGTAGGCCTCTTCCTGTGGGTTCCGGGCGAAGGAGTCGCCCAGCGCCAGCAGGAAGTTGTAGCCGTCCCCCCGTGACTGTACCTCCTCGGCTGCGGCCCGGATCTCGACGTAGGTGTGGCCGCCACGGATCCGCGAGGGATAGTGGCGATGGGTAAAGACGTCGAGCCCCGAGCGCATCAGCGCTTTGGCGAAGTTCTGGCTCGTCGAGTCGATCCCGTCTCCGGAACCGCCGGCGACGCGCCAGATGAGTTCGTTGTCGCTCATAGGTGGATGCGGCCCCTCCTGGGCCAGCAGTAGTCACGAGTTGGCTCCACCGAACCTAAAGCCTTTGCTATACATTACCAAGGATCTTTCGTGAAAGACTTGCCGGAAGGTTGTCGGGCGGCTACTCGTTGTGCGGGTTGCTCGGGTGGTAGGCGGTATCGTACTCGCCGGGATCGTTGTCGAGCCGGTCCGGGTTCAGCCGACCCGACAGGAGCATGAAGTCTACGAGCGTGAGCGCGAGCATCGCCTCGACGACGGGCACCCCTCGGGGCGGGAGGACCGGATCGTGGCGGCCGATCACCTTCTCTTCTTTCAGCTCGCCGGTCTCCCAGTCCGCCGTCTGCTGGCTCTTGGGAATCGACGTCGGCGCGTGGAGGGTCACCTCGCCGTAGATCGGTTCGCCCGAGCTTATCCCCCCCTGGATCCCCCCGTGGTCGTTTTCAACGGGAACCGGATCGCCGTCCTCGCTGAACTCCCAGTCGTCGTTTCGTTCCTTGCCGGTCCACTCCCGAGCTTCCGTCCCCAACCCGAACTCGAAGGCCGTCGTCGCGGGCACGGCCATCATCGCCTGGCCCAGACGCGCGGACAGCGAGTCGAAGCGGGGCGCGCCGAGTCCGACCGGCACGCCTCGAGCCTCGAAGTAGATCGAGCCGCCGATCGAGTCGCCTTCCTCCTGGTAGGCCTCGATCAGCTCCTGCATCTTCGCTGCGGTCTCGGGATGGGCACACCGAACGTCGTTTTCCTCGCTGTGCGCTTTGATCTCCTCGAAGCTCACCTCGGGGGCGGAGACGTCACCGATCTGGTTGACGTGGGCCTTCAGCTCGATCCCCTCACTTGCGAGCAGTTTCTTCGCGATGGCGCCCGCGGCAACCCAGTTGACCGTCTCCCGGGCCGAGGACCGCCCGCCGCCGCCCCAGTTTCGGGTACCGAACTTGGCTGAATACGTGAAGTCGCCGTGGGAGGGCCGGGGCGCGGTGATGAAGGGTTCGTACTTCCCCGAGCGGGCGTCCTTGTTTTGGATCACCATCCCGATCGGCGTCCCCGTCGTGTAGCCGTCCTGGGTGCCCGACTTGATCGAGACGTCGTCGGGCTCTCCTCGACTCGTGGTGATCATCGACTGGCCCGGCTTCCGTCGATCGAGGTCGGCCTGGACGTCTTCCTCGGTGAGCTCGAGGCCGGCGGGACATCCGGATATAGTGCAGCCCATCGCCTCGCCGTGGCTCTCGCCGAAGGTGGTCACCTGAAAGAGCCGTCCGAAGCGGTTACCGTTCATGTCCGCCCCTCGGGGACGGGGCTACTTAGCGCTACAGGAACGCGCAACGTCCACGGCTGGACGCTCGTGGAACCGGAGCCGGCAGGGTGAAAGAAAGCAGTCGGTTCAAGGAGCCGGGGGCCCTGTTTCTTCACCTATGCCATACGACGAAATCGAGTCGACCTCGACCGCGATCACCCGCCCAATGTGTGGCGTCTTCCGGGGCCCATGCCCCAGATTGCCCCCGAGCTACATCGACTCCCCGCCCGACGAGTTCCCCAGCGAGGACCGGGACGACCCCTCGCTGCGGCTGTGGTTTATCGACGAGGACGACGAAACGGGCCGGATCGGCGACGACCTCGAACTCGAGTACGATGGCGAGTTCGAGTCGGAAATCGAGACGGCGATCGACGGCGCCGACGCCGGCCCGGATCCGATCGATTTCGACTGCTTTTCCGTTCGACTCTATACCGAGATCGGGCTTCGCCGTCTCGTCCACGTCAGGTCCTGAGCGGGTCGGATAGACGATTTACCGACGATCGAACCGGAGTAGTGCGATTAATAGCGCAAGGACTGACAGCCGACCCTACGACGCGAGCAGCGCCGCCCCGAGCGATCCCGATCACTCCGGCGGCGCATCCCACTCCTCGCCGTCGTCCGCCGGCTCGTATCCCAGGACCTCGCGGGCGTGGTCGATGTCGAACCACCGCCGGTCGTTGTCGCTGACGCCGTAGAAAACGTCGTACTCGACGGTGTCGTCGGAGAGACAGCACTCGACCTGCTTGGCGAGATCCCGGCGGGACTGCCACATCGCCTTCAGCCGGGCGACCTGCTCGTCGTAGGCGTCGCCTCCCCGGTCGAACTTGCCGCGATCGACCCCGCGCTCGGCGTCGCCGTAGGGGTGGTCGTACTCGCGGTCGCGAACCGCACAGATCCGGAGGGCGTAGGCGCGGACATCGTGGGCCTCCGCCGCGAGCCGACAGCACCCCTCGCCGTACACCTTCTCGACGCCGTACATCGAGTCCGGCCGGGGCGCGACGGTGTGATCGACGGTCAGTCCGTACTCGGGGTAGTAGATCTCGGGTGCGTGATCGTCCTCGTAGCGCCCGACCGCATGGTTCGAGGACGCGTAGACGATCGAGTCAACCCCCGCTTCGGCGGCCGCGCCGACCGCGTCGGCGTGGAGCGCGAGGTTCTCCCGGTGGGCTTCGAACGGCGTGATCTCGGTGTCGCCGGGATTCCCGTGCTCTTGAGGGACGTGAGCCAGGTGGATCAGCGCGTCTTTGTCTTCGAGGTGGGGCCGGAGGTCGGTCTCCCGAAGGTCCGCGACGACCGACTCGACGTCCGGGTCGGAATGCGCCTCGACGTCGACGCTCGTGATCGTGTGCTCCTCGGCGAGGTGGTCCGTGATCGCGGTACCGACCGTGCCCGCGCCGCCGGTTATCACGACGTTCATGGGTCCCGTTCGCGTCCCTCCGGTATTACGTTTCGGCGCCGACCTCGAGGGCTCGCTCGACCGCCGACTCGATCGGCTCGGGATCCTCGATGGGGACCAGCGGCGGCCGGACGGCATCGCTCTCGATGACGCCCCGGGAAACGAGCGCGGCCTTCGCCGCCGGCGCGAAACCGTACTCGAGACAGGCCTCGAAAACGGGCGTGATCGCCTCCCGCTGGAGGACCGCGCCGCGTTCCTCTCCGGCGTGCTCGACCGCCTCGGCGAAGACCTCGGGGAGGGCATTCGAGAGGGCGTTGACGCCGCCGTCGATCCCCATCCGGAGGGAGGGCACGAGCAGCGCATCGTACCCCTGGAGGAGCGCGAAGTCCGCAGGGACCTGCGACTGCACGGAGAGCAGGTACGAGAGGTCGCCACTGGAGTCCTTCAGGCCAACGATCCGCTCGTGGTCGGCGACCGCCGCGACGGTCTCGGGCTCGATCCGGGCGCCGGTACACTGGGGGATGTTGTAGAGCAGGAGGGGGAGCGCCGACCGGTCGGCGACCCGCTCGAAATACCGCTGATTTCCCGCGGGCGCGTTCGCGGTGTGGAAATAGGGCGGGACGACCACCGCGGCATCGGCGCCCGCGTCGGCCGCCACCTCGACGGCTTCGACCGTGCCGGCGACGCTCGTCGCCGCCGCGCCCGCGACGACGGGGACCGACGCGTGGTCGGCCGTGACCTCGATGACGTCCCGGCGCTCGCCCGGAGAAAGGCTCGCGAACTCGCCGGTCGTCCCGCAGGGAAAGACGCCGTCGACGCCCGTCTCGACGTGCTCGATCAGGTTCCGGAGCGCGTCGTCGTCGACGGCACCCTCGCCGTCGAACGGAGTCACGATCGGGCAGGTGAGGCGGCCGACGGGATCGGTCATGGCTCCGTCTGGGGCCGGCTCCGTATAAAAGGCGTCGGCCGGAAGAGCCGACCGGCGACGGGATCCGGACTACCCGGAGCGCCCGAGGAGCCCCGCGACACCCTCGACCGTGCCGCCGCCGTCGCCGAACGCGAGCAGCCACCGCGTTCCACCGCCGGCGGAGAACAGCTCCTCGCCGTCGGGAGATCGGACGACGACCGTGACCCGGTCGATCGCCGAGCGCAGCGCCTCCCGATCCGAGACCGCGTCGGCCGTGGCCGCGAGGGCGGCACCCACCTCCTCCAGGACGAAATCATTGGAGGCGTCGGCCGGAACCGCCGTAATTATCAGCTCCGACCCGCGGCGCTCGGCTCCGATCTCCGCCAGGACCTCGCCGTCGGCGACGAGAGCATCGGGCTCGAGGCCGGGGATCTCGCCGGGTGTGGGCTCGGAGGCGTCCGTCCCGTCCTCCTCGTCGGTTCCGTCGTCACCGTCGTCGTCCTCGACCGAGCTCTCGTCGCTCGTGCCCTCATCGCCCGTGTCCTCGTCGCCCGTGTTCTCGCCACCGTCGGCGTCGTCGGTCCCGGAGCCGTCGTCCTCCTCGGTCCCGTCCCCGTCGCTGTCGGTCCCGTTGCTGCCGGTGTCGTCGCCTTCGGTTTCGTCCTCGCTGTCGATCCCGTCGGTATCCGTCCCGTTGCCCGTCTCGTTCGTCTCGTTCGTCGAGTCCTCGCCGTCCGTTCCGTCGGAATCCGCCGTCGTGTCGTCGTCCGCTCCGGTGGCGTCTCCGTCGTCCGTCCCGTCGCCGTCGGATTCGTTGCCCGAACCCTCCTCGTCGCTCTCGTTCCCCGCCATCTCGTCGTCGGACTCGTTGGCGGCGACGTCGTCGGATTCGTTGTCCGTCATCTCTCCATCCGATTCATCGCCATCGGGGTCCGCCGATTCGTTACCCGTCCCCTCGTCGGAGCCGTTGCCGGCGTCCCCGGATTCGTTGGCAGCATCGTCGCCGACCCCGTCATCGGATTCGTTGTCGGCAGCGTCGCCCGATTCGTTCTCGGCGGCGTCATCGGACTCGTTGTCCGCCATCTCCTCCGACTCGTTGGTAGTATTACCGTCTGACTCGTTGTCCGCCATCCCCTCATCGGACTCGTTGTCGGCGGCGTCGGCGGACTCGTTGCTCCCGACGTCCCCCTCGTCGGATCCGTCGTCCTCCTCGGTGGCGTCCGTCTCCTCGTCCGTCTCGTTCTCCTCGTCCGTCCCGTCCGTATCGTCGGCGGGTCCCGATCCCTCGGTCGCGTCGTCGAAGGCACAACCCGCGAGGGCCACCGCGACCACGCTCGATCCGCCGGCCAACAACTCCCTTCGTTCCATACCGCTCCGGTGAGCAACTACCTCCAAAAGTGTTTTGTTTATAAAAAGTAATAATTCGGTGACTGTCGGGGTTGGATGGTCACGCCCGGCGACGGACGAGCGAAGCGGGATCGGCCGCGGTCCACGCCCGAAACCGTTATTCGCCCCGCGTTCGCGGCCCCGGTATGGACGCCTACGACGCGGTCGTCGTCGGGGGTGGCATCGTCGGGAGTTCGGTTGCCTACCATCTCGCGCGTGGGGGCTCGAGGACCCTCCTCGCCGACCGCGAGGACGAGGGGCGGGCGACCGACGCCGGCGCCGGCATCGTCTCGCCGCTCACCAGTAGCCGCTCGCGGGATCCCGACTGGCTCGAGTTCGCGACCGGAGCCGCCGACTACTACCCCGAACTAGCCGACCGCCTCGACGACGAGGGAGCGGGGCCGACGGGGTTCGACCGCCCCGGCCTGCTCGCGGTCGCGGTCGACGAGGGGGAGGTTCCGGAGTACGAGCGGAGCCTCGAGGCAATCCGGAGCCGCCGGGACCGACTCGACGATGGGCCGGAGATCGAGGAGATCGGCCCCGACAACGCCGCAAGCGAGTTCCCCCCGCTGGGGGACGCCGTACGGGCGTTCCGGTATTCGGACGCCGGCCGGGTCGAGGGCCGGCGGTTCGCCGCCGCCCTCAGGGACGCCGGCCGCTCACACGGCCTGGAGACCGTCGAGGCCGACGTGACGGAGATCCGGATCGACGGTCGGGTGACCGGCGTCCGGACCGCCGACCGGCGGACGATCCCCACAGAAACCGTCGTCGTCGCCGGCGGCGCCTGGTCGCCGGCGTTCGCCGACCAACTCGAAATATCGCTTCCGATCTCCCCCCAGCGGGGCCAGATCGTCCACCTCGGACTCCCCTCCGGATCGTCGGAGCCGGAGGAGTGGCCGATCGTGAAGGCCTTTCGCGACCACTACATGGTTCCCTGGCCCGACGGCCGCGTCGCGGCGGGTGCGACCCGCGAGACGGGGTCCGGCTTCGCTCCCCGCACGACCGCCGCCGGCGTCCGCGAGGTGCTGGAGGAGGCCCTGCGGGTCGCACCCGGGCTCGCCGACGCCGCCCTCGAGGAGGTCCGGGTCGGGCTGCGGCCGGCCTCGCCCGACGGCCGGCCCGTCCTCGGAGCGGTGCCCGATGTCCCGGGCGCGTTCCTCGCGACGGGTCACGGTCCGACGGGACTCACATTCGGCCCGTACAGCGGCAAGCTCGTCGCCGACCGCGTTCGGGGGGAGAGCCGCGGGCTCGAGGCGTTCTCGGTCGACCGGTTCGAGGAGTGACGGTCCGGCCGCCGTCGTCCGCCGCGTGTCCGCCCATCGTCAGACGCACGTCAGCCACTCGTCCGACGGAGCGGTTCGAGTGGTTCGGGTGGAGAACGCGTTTCGACTGGAACGGGTGGATCGGGTGGAGAGCGAGTCGGGGCCGACCGAGAGGAGGCGAAAGGGCGTCCACCGGAACTCGAGGGGTTCACGCCCTCGGAGCTAGAACCCGCGACGAGGGGTGTGGCTACCTCGGGACTGGCGAACCCGGGACGCGAGGTCGATGCCGTCCGACCGGAGATACCAGACGACCGAGAGGACGAACAGCGCCGTCACGAACACGCTTACCAGCACCGTGTTCACCGCGAACGGGACGAAGACCGACACGAGGCTGATCCCGGCGCCGTTGACGAACAACAGTGAGCCCAGACCGATGAGGCCGGCGTTCAGGGCGTGGACTGGTTCTCCTGCTGGCGACCCGTCACGGCGCGGGCGTCGGGCAGGTGACTCCATACCTCCGCGTCGTATCCACCCCATAAAAAACCCGGTCAGACGGCCGTCAGACGCAAGCCCGGTGTACATGGGCGGATCGAGCGTCTGGACGGATCGGCTCCGGAAACACGCCGACCAGACGGGTCGCGACCGGGGGACGAGATCCGACACCCCCATTTCGTTCCGGACGACGTTTATCATTGTAGATTTTCATATTTAGTTTGCAAGCAACGACTTACATATCTGTAGTACGGAGTCGGCGTGTAGAAAATGACACGGGATCCGAGACGCATCCATCGTAGCGAGGACCGCGCGGATCGGGACCGCGCGCCGATGCTCGACAGCAACCGAACGACTCCTGTGGACGCCGGTGAACGATGAACACCGTCGGCACGCTGCTCAACGCCGAACGCGAGCACAGCAGCTACGTCTACGCGATCGCCGCGATCGCGGCGCTCAACGGGTTGCTGTTCGGGTTCGACATCGGCGTCATCTCCGGGGCGCTGTTGTACATCAACGAGACGTTCGCGCTGACCCCGTTCCTCGAGGGCGTCGTCACCAGCAGCATGCTCATCGGGGCGATGATCGGCGCGGCGATCGGCGGGACCCTCTCCGACCGGTTCGGTCGCCGGCGGGTGACGTTCGCGGGCGCCGTCGTCTTCTTCGTCGGCTCGTTCGGGATGGCGCTCTCGCCGACGCTCGCGTGGCTCGTCTTCTGGCGGGTCGTCGAGGGGGTTGCCGTCGGCGCCGCCTCGATCGTCGGCCCGCTGTTGATCGCCGAGACGGCCCCGCCGGACATCCGGGGGGCGCTTGGCTTCCTCCAGCAGCTGATGATCACCATCGGCATCCTGCTGGCCTACACCACGAACTACCTCTTCGCGCCCGACCTCTTCGGGATCATCGGCTGGCGCTGGATGCTGCTGTTCGGGGCCGCACCCGCAGCGGTGCTCGCGATCGGGACCTACTTCCTCCCCGAGACGCCACGCTGGCTCGTCGAGAAAGGGCGGATCGACGAGGCCCGGGACGTCCTCTCGCGGCTCCGGGCGACCGACGAGATCGACGAGGAGATCGCCCGGATCCGCGAGGTCAGCGAGACCGAGGCCGAGGGCGGCCTCGCAGACCTGCTCGAACCGTGGGTCCGCCCGGCGCTCGTCGTCGGCGTGGGCCTAGCGATCATCCAGCAGTTCGCCGGCATCAACACGATCCTCTACTACGCACCGACGATCCTCACCAACATCGGCTTCGGGAACGTCGCCTCGCTCGTCGGGACTCTGGGGATCGGGGTCGTCAACGTCGTCCTGACCGCCGTCGCGATCCTGCTGGTCGACCGCGTCGGCCGGCGACCGCTCTTGCTCGTCGGAACCGCCGGAATGGCCGTCATGCTCGGCGTGCTCGGCCTCGGCTTCTTTCTCCCCGGGCTCTCGGGAATCGTCGGCTACGTGACCCTCGGAAGCATGTTCCTCTACGTCGGCTTCTTCGCGATCAGCCTCGGCCCCGTCTTCTGGCTGATGATCTCCGAGATCTACCCGCTGCACATCCGGGGCACCGCCGAGGGCGTCGCGAGCGTCACCAACTGGGGCGCGAACTTCGTCGTCGGCCTCACCTTCCTCCCGATGGTCGATCTGATCGGCGAGGGCTACTCCTTCTGGATCCTCGGAGCGTTCTGCGTGCTCGCCTTCTACTTCATCTACACTCGAGTTCCCGAGACGATGAACCGCTCGTTGGAAGAGATCGAGGACGACCTCCGTGCGAACACCGCCGTCGGCGCCGACGCGGACCGAGCCAGTCCCCAGCAGACGGACTGAGACCGGGCCCGGTTCTCCTCTCCATGGAGACGCCCTGTTTCGCGCGGGAGGCGACGTCCGCGGCTGTCTGAACCGAGAACCCGGGCGGAACCCGCCCGAAGGAGGGTACGGGCTCGCCGACGCGCGGCTCGAGCCGGGAATCGAACGATTAACACGGCATCCGACGTACCGATCGCCAATGGTCGTCGTACGGACCGCCGTCGTCCTCGCGGTCGCCGTCCTCGGCGCGCTCGCCCAGGCCGCGATCACCGTCCGCTGGTACGAACCGCCGACGATCGATGACCGCGAGCCGAACCCGCTGTTCGAGGCCGGGCTCTTCTTCGTTGTGTTCGGTGTCGCGTTCGCGGTCGCCGGCTACGCCGTGGCCGCCGCCGGGGAGTTGGTGCCCCCCTATAGCCGGATCGCCCTCCTCGCACTGACCCCGATCGGCTACTACGCGGCCTACGCCTGTACCACGGGCCGCATGGGAACCGGACGCGACCGGGCGACGCGGCTGATGGGTGCCGTCAGCGGTGCCGTCGTCGGCACGTATCCGATCGTTTTGCTCGCGGTGTAGACCCTGGCCGCATCGGGTCTCTCGAGTCGATCTTCGCTCTCGCACGGACGGCAGATCGCGAACTGACCGACTCGGGCGTGGTTTTTCAGGCTCGGAAAACGCTCACGGGGGATATTACGCCTGTCATCCAAAGCGAGAACTGCCGGCACGGTGACCATCCTCGTGAGCCCGTCGGCAAGCCACTCTCTCGCGATCCGCCGTCTCTCCTCTAGGACGGCGGAACTCGCATCGAACTCGACGAGGGCCCGCCGAGGGCCGAGTCGGTCCGAGAGCGAAACGACCCCACCGGACGACCTTCGGGTTCGTACGAAGAAATGAACCCTGAAGAGGGCCGATTGCCGGTAGAGCGGCGGGAAGAGGCAGGATCGTGGGATTCTGACTCGGTCGTTTCGCCTCACTCACACCCTGTTCGAATCCTGGCTCATGTAGCGAACTCGCCGCTCACGGGTTTGCTCGCGCCGCAAAAACACGGACTCGCCGGGACTGAGCAACGGGAAGCGTTTGCTCGGTACGGCGAGTTCACGACTGAGCGAGTGAAACGAAGTGAAACGAAGTGAAAAAGTGGACTCGCCGGGATTTGAACCCGGGGCCTCTCCCATGCCAAGGGAGTGATCTACCACTGATCTACGAGCCCGCATCCCTTCGTTCCCCTCGGGTCCAGATAAACCCCTCGAAAACCGGCCGCACCGACAGCTCCGACGCCGTGTAGAAACCCTTTAGTCCGCGACGGCAGAACGGACGGTGGGAAGCGCACGGCCGCAAATCCGACTCGCTGCCGTTGGCAGCTTGGGATTGCGGAAGTGCACCGGTCCACCCGGACCGACGACAGCGGTCAGTGCGGTTCCTATCCTCACTAATGGCACGAATGCATACCCGCCGTCGGGGCTCGTCCGGTTCGGACAGACCCACGGCAGACGAACCGCCGGAGTGGAGCGACGTAGACAGCGACGCGATCGAAGACCGGGTCGTCGAGCTCGCCGAGCAGGGCCATGACCCGAGCCAGATCGGGATGAAACTGCGCGACGAGGGCGTCACCGGAACCCCGATCCCGGACGTCAAACTCGCGACCGGAAAGAAGGTCGGCGAGATCTTGGCGGAAAACGACGCCTCGCCCGCCCTCCCCGAGGATCTCCGGAACCTGATGGAGCAGGCAGTCCGCCTGCGCGAGCACGTTCGGGAGAACGGCCAGGACTACCAGAACAAGCGCGCGCTCCAGAACACCGAGTCAAAGGTGCGTCGTCTAGTCGACTACTACCGCGGCGATGAGATCGACCCCGAGTTCACGTACACCTACGAGGTCGCGGCGGACCTCTTAGAGGAGTAGCCACCGAATGACCGCGACTCGCGCCGCCGTCGAGGCCGACACCGGGCTCGCCGCCGCCATCGAGAGCGCCGGCTTCGTCCGCGTGCTCGCCCGGGCCGACGGCGACGCGGTGGCCGCGAGCGGTCTGCTCGCGCGGGCGCTGGCCGACCGCGCGATTCCCTACCAGGTTTCGGTCGCCCCGACGGTCGCCGACCGGACGGCCCGCCTCGAGAGTGACGGAGACGACGTGACCGTCGTCGTCGGTGACGGCCCCGAGAGCGGCCACCGGCTGGCGCCCGAGGGCCCCGCGACGCCGCGGGCCTGCGAACTCGTCGCCGATCTCGGAAGCGAGCCGGAGCCGATCCTCGCACTCGCGGGAGCGGCGGCGGCCGGGATCGATCCCGAAAGCGGGGAACTCGCCCGGCTTCGCGAGTCCACCGTCGACGACGGGCTGATCGAGCCCCGTCCGGGGATCGCGACGCCGACCGACGCCACCGACGCTCTGGCCCACACGACGCTGTGTCGGGGCCCGTGGTCGGGCGATTCCGACGCGGCCGAGTCGCTGGTCGAAGCGGCCGGCGGGGAGCCGACCGCGACGGCCTCCGCGGTGGCCATCGACGCCGTCGGAGGGGAGGCCTCTCGACGGGCGGCCCACGCGGTCGAGCGGGTCCTGCGACCGGCCCGGATCGCCGGCGACCACCCCTTCGCGACCGTCGAGGGCTACGCGGACGTCCTCCGTGCGCTCGCACGGACGGCCCCGGGTCTGGGCGTCGCGCTCGCCGCGGGCGACCCCGGCCGCGTCCGCGAGGCGGCCCTCGAAACCTGGCGCGAGCACGGCCGGCGGGCCCACGCGGCCCTCGACCGTGGGGCGACGCGGCGGTACGACGGGCTGGTCGTCGTCGAGACCGACGACGCGGTCGAGGCAGTCGCCCGGATTGTCGCCGACTACCGTTCGCCCGAGCCCACGGTGTTAGCGATCGACGGGGAGAACGGCGAGGCCGCACTCGCGACGACGGAGGCGCGCCCGCTCGGAGAGCCACTCGCGGCTGCAGCAAAAGAGCTCGGCGCGGGGAACGCCTACGACGCGGGGCCCCGCCGGGGCTACCTCCGGATCGAGGGCGACCGGGACGCGGTCGTAACCGCCGTGCGGGGGACACTATGACCGGGCACGAACGCGCCCGCGCGACGATCCGGACGGCCCACGAGGACGGCGAGACGATCGCCGCCGCGATCGCGCCCGACAACACCGCGGAGATGGAAACCACAGTCGAAGGCAGGGGAATCCGGACGCGGATCGCCCGCGACTCGACGGCCGGCCTGCGCTCGACGACCGACGACTACGTCGTCAACCTCGCGGTAGCCATCGAGACGGTCGCGCTCGCTGACGGCACCGACGAGAGCGAAGAATCGAACGACGGAACGACCGCGGCAGACGATACACAATCATGAGCGAACGATCGGTTTCACGATCCAGACAGGAGAAGCGATGGTACACCGTGCTCGCCCCCGAGCAGTTCGACCGGGCCGAGCTCGGCGAAACGCCAGCTGACGAGCCCGAGCAGGTCTACGACCGGACGATCGAGACCACGCTCGGCGAACTGACCAACGACGCGAGCGAGAACAACACGAAGCTCACGTTCCGGATCACGGACGTCGGCAGCGACGCGGCCTACACCGAGTTCGAGCGCCACGCGCTCGCCAGGGACTACCTCCGCTCGCTGGTCCGCCGTGGCGCCTCGAAGGTCGAGGCCTACGTCACCGTGCTGACGACCGACGACTACCGGGTCCAGATCCAGCCCGTCGCCTTCACGACCAAGAAGGCCGACGCGAGCCAGGAGAAGGCGATCCGCGAGAAGATGGTCGAAATGGTCGAGGAAGCCGCCGCCGAGCGGACCTTCGATTCGCTGATCGACAGCGTCGTCGAGGGGCGACTCTCCTCGGGGATCTACGGCGAGGCGAAGACGATCTATCCGCTTCGCCGCGTCGAGATCCAGAAGACGACCCTCGAGGCCCACCCCGAGGAGGTCGCCGAGGAAGAGGAGACCGCAGTCGAGGTCGACGACTCCGAATAAGCGGTTTTTCGAGTTCTTCGATCTCCGGGACGAGTACCAGCGGCGTCACTCGACCACGACGACCGTCCCGACCATCCCGGCGCCGACGTGAGGGATACAGATGTAGTCGTACGTCCCCGGAACCTCGAAGGTGTGGCCGTAGGTCCCGCGGGGCTCAAGGCGACCCCCGCGGGAGTCGCGCCAGGCCTCGCGGGCGGCCTCCTCGCCGTCGAAGCCGCCGGTCGCGAAGTAGTCGGCGCCCTCGGGGAGGGAACCCTCGAGGGCGGTGATGGTGTGATCGGCACCGCTCGTGTTCTTCCAGACGACCCGGTCGCCGACGCTCGCCTCGTACTCGGCAGGATCGAACGCGTTGCGAGACATTCCGACCTCGTACTCCTCGCCGCCGGAGAGGCGTTCGCCGACGTCGGCGAGGGTCGTACAGCCCGCGAGGGCGATCGAGGACGCGCCAGCGAGCGCCCCGAGGTAGCCACGCCGGTCCATATCGGGGCTTGGGACGAACGCGATATAACGGCCGTGGTTCGGACGCCGGGCTCGCTCGAGAACTGGGCAGTGGAGACGAGGTCGCGTAATTCAGCGGCGAACGAGCACGAAACCGAGCATGACGATTCCGAGCGGGAGCAACACCGGTCCGACTCCGGCCGTGCACTCCGAGCCGTTGGTGCAATAACTGATCATCACGCCCGTGAAGGCGGTGATCTCGGTGCCGAACAGCGAAACACCCTCGCCCCCACAGTGGTCCGAACACGACCTGAAGAAGAGCGCCGGGCTCGCGAGGACGAACAGTCCCCCGACGAGGAGCAACAGGCGGTTTTTCATCCTTTCGGAAGGTTCGTGTCAATCCAGATAAAACCCGTGCCGCCCGGCGGGCACGTACGGTGTCGAACGGTCCGTTCTCGAGGGCGAAGGGGTCCCGCGGCGAGCGTCGAACACCCTCCCGGACATGGAAACGCTTAGGAGCGTCCTGGTCCGAACCCCTCCCATGAACGCGGCTACGAGCACGTCGGCGTCCGGCCGGGTGAACCCATGAGCGACGAACCGGACGGGGACGACGGAGCCGACGCGGACGCCGGGGAAAACGGCGAGAACGGCGCGAGCGAGGGAGGGGTCGAACCCCTCCAGGAACGGACCGAGGAGCTCCGCGAGCGCCTCGAGAGCGCCGAGACCGAGAGCGACCTCGACGAGATCGAGACCGAACTCGAGGCGATCGAGGCCGACTTAGAGCCGCTCGTCGAGGCCGAAGCGGAGGACGCCGAGGAGGGAGACGACGAGGACGAAGAGGGCCCCGCAACGACGCTTTCGAGCGACCTCGAGACCCTCGGGACCGACCTCGAGGAGTCCAGAGGACCGTACGCCGAGGACGTCGTCCGGGAACTCGACGAGGCCACCGAGGAGGTCGCCGAGACCCGCTGGACCGACCAGGGCGAGGCCGAACTCGAGGCGGCAGTCGAGGCCTACGTCGCCGAGGTCGAGGAGTTGCTCGCGGGCGAGGAGAGCGTCGAGGGGATCGAGGACGCCGAAACCTTAGACACCGTCGAACGGCTCACCGCCCAGCTCGAGGCGGTCGGGAGCGCGATCGAAGCCGCAGACCTCGATCCCGACGAGGACGGCGAGACGCTCGCCGGGCTGGTCGAGGCGACCGAGGAGCTTCGAGCGGCGATCGAGGACGCCCAGACCTGGGACGACCTCTCCGTGCGCGAACAGCTCGACGCCCAGGGCTACTACGACGTCCTCTCACACAACAAGGACTACCCCCCCGAGTGGGGCGCGCTGAAGGTCCACGAGAAGCAGGGCAACGTCGAGATGGTCCTGCTCGCCCTCGAGACCTTCGAGTCCGACTTCATGGAGGAACACGCCCTCGAAGCCCTCGAACGGATGGGCGACGAGGCCGCCCTGGAGACGATGGCCGGGCGCGCCGAGAAGCGAAATCGGCCCGCGATCCGGATCCTCGGGAAGATCGGCGTCGCCGACGAGGCCGTCGTCGAGACCCTCACCGAATACATCGACGCCGACTCCGACCCCCTCCTCCAGAAGGTCACCTTCCGCGCGTTGGGAGAGATGGGCAGCGAGGCGGCCGTCCAGCCGCTTGCGAACAAGCTCCTGGCCGACGATCCCGACACCCGGAGCCGGGCCGCCCGCGCGCTCGGACTGATCGGCGACACCCGGACGATCGATCCCCTCGCGGACGTCGTCGCCGACGACGAGGAAGACACCGTCCGGGCCAGCGCCGCCTGGGCCCTGAACCGGATCGGCACCGAGGAGGCTCTCGACGCGCTCGGCGAGTACGACGACGACCGCTCGTACCTCGTCCAGTCCGAGGCCGAGCGCGCGGCACAGGTTTAAATAGGGGAACGCGCCAGACCCGGCGATGCACGCCGGGCCGGCGGTCGCCGTCTCCGTATTGCTCGCCGTCAGCGTCGTCGCCGTCTCGGGGGTGTTCGCCATCGGCCCCGGAGCCGCCACCGTCGATCCGGCGGCCGAACCCGCCGACCGCTGTCCGACCGGCCCGACCGAGGAGACCAGGGAGCGAGCCGACGAGTTGAACGCGAGCGACGGCCCCCGGATCGCGGGGCTCTATCCCGATCCGACGGCCGACGGCAACGTCGGCGAGTTCCTCGTCCTCTCGGTGCCCGATCCCTCGGTGCTGGCCGCCCACGAGTGGACGATCACCGACGGCCACAGGACCGCCGCCCTCCCGAACGAGACCGACGCCGGCCGGATCGCGCTCGTGGTCGCCGTCGGCGCCGTCCGCCCGTACGTTCCGTTCGGAGCGCCCGAACGCAGGGAGGTCGATTCCCGGACGGAGAGCGACCGCGAGGAGGGTTCGGGGCCGGGCGTCGGACCGCCCATCGAGCGGTCGGCCGGGAGCGATCGGTCCGGAGACGAGAGGGAGAGAACCGAGGTCCGGAAGAGATAGCCGCTCAGTCGTCGATCGCGCCGGCCGCCGAGAGCTCGTCGTCGATCTCCGCGGCGGCCATCTTCTCGACCAACGCGTCGATGACGGCCTCGCGTTTGCCCTTGACGAACTTGATCGAGCCGACGACGAGGTGGCCGCCGCCGGAGACGCCCGCGCCCTCGACTTCCTCGGCGAGCTCCGAGACCATGTTCGGGATGTCGAGCCGGACGCCGTCGCTCCGGAGGACGGCGAAGTCGGGACCGTAGCCGACCGTGATGACGGGATCGCCGGTCGCCTCGATCTTCCGGTCGTGGAGTTCGCCGGTGGTCTTGCCCGGTGCGGGGTAGGTAAACCGGTGGGCGTGGTTCTCGACGTCGAGGCGATAGAGGTGGGCGTCGTTGGCGAGGCGTTCGTGTTCGACGTGGGGTTCGGCGGCCTCGAGTTGCTCTTCGACGTCCTCGCGGGCCCGCTCGGAAAAGAAGTCGACGAGTTCGTCGTGGGGGTCCTCCCCGTCTCCGAGCCCGAGCAGGTCCCGGATCAGCCGGTCGCCGGAGTTGTATCGCAGCCAGTGGGCCGCGTAGTCTAGGGCCTCGCTTACGTCCCCGAGGCGGTCCTCGTCGTAGCCCGCCTCGCTCGCGAGTTCGACGTACCGGGCCATCGCGTCGGCCTTCGAGCGGTCGGCGAGGCCGGCGACGGCGGGGACGTGGCGCAACTGCTCGCCGAAGGCGGGGTCGATCATCCGCGCGAGTTCGACACAGCACATCCCGGTCGTGATCCGGTAGTCCTCGCCGTGGAGGTAGGGGTTGACGTGGGCCGCGAGGGAGTCCTCCACCGCGTCGGGATCGGGATGGTGGTGGTCGATGGCGACGATCGGGATGTCGTAGTGGGCCAGCGTCTCGTATGCGGGGACGTCCTCGGCCGTCGAGCCGTTGTCGAGCATGAGGAGGAGCGGAAGCTGGTGGCCGTGGCGCTCCCGATCCTCGAGGGCGTAGTTCAGGTCCCGGGTGGCGTCCTCCATCTCGTAATACGGCGCCTTCGCGGGCAGGCGCTTGATCAGGTGCCGGGAGGCGTCGTCGGCCTCGTGGACCTCCTCGATGAACCGCTCCAAGGCCATCTGGACGGGGACGGCGGCACACATCCCGTCGCCGTCGGCGTGGTGGCGGATCCGGATCGGCCGGCCCTCCAACACTGTTCGGCGGAGCTTCTTCGCGACGGCCTCCAGATCGGGCCGCAGTGCCTCGAAGGCGGGCCAGTCGATCAGGGGCTCGACTGTATGGGGCTCGGCACGCTCCTCCAAGGAGTGCTCGATGCGCTCGCGGGCCTCGGCCTCGTCGTCACCCTCGAGGGTGGAGAGCCCGTCGACCTCAAGCTGGATCGAGCCCTCCCGGCGTTCGGGGACGCCGGTGATCCGGACGACGTCGCCGACCTCGGTCGCGGGGTAGGCCCGGACCCCTGCCTCCTCGAACGCCGCACAGGGGACGACGCCGTACTCGTCGGTGACGTGGAAGATCGTCGGCCCGCCGGTCTGTTTGATCTGGACGACCTCGCCCTCGAGGTGGATCTGCTCGCCGACCGACGCCTCGAGGCGGTCGGTACCGGTCAGCGAATACTCGTGACCGATCGGCTCGAGGTCGTAGTCATCGGAGCTCTCCGCGGGCACGAACGCGAGGTCGCCGTTGTCGCGGACGGCCTCGAGGGAGACGACGAGTTCGTCGCCGACGCGGTAGGTGCCATCGAGGACGGACTCGTGGACGAGCCCCGAGATCGAGTCGGAGAGATCGACGAAGACGCCGTAGTCGACGACGCCGTTGATTTCGGCGAGATAGAAGCGCTCTTCCTCGATATCGTCTGCGGTACAGTCTGCATCGAGATCGTAGACGACGGAAATCCCGTCTTCGCCGGCTCCGCCGGCGGACTCACGTGTCATCGGTATCCGTGGTTCGTGTCGGCCCGGTATAACCCTTATCAAGACGGTTCGGGCGCCCTCCACGCGGAATCGGGCCCGACGTTGTGGGCCTCGGTCGCCCGCCTTCGGCGACTGTCGTCGCCCTCTTGACGGCCTCGCCGTCTCGATTCAGGTGGGCACCGTTCGCTACCGCTCGCTCTGCCCACTCCTTCGGCGAACTTCGTTCGCGCCCTCGGCTGACGAAGTCCGCCTCATTTTCCGTGAATTCCGCTCGCAATCGCTCGCATCGTCCACCCTCTTCGGCGGCTAGCGCCGCCTCCGTTTCGGCGAACTTCGTTCGCCCTCCTTCCGCAACGTTTAGCAACACCACGCCCCCATCCAGGGCATGGGCCTGCTCGACGCGTTGTTCCGATCGAGCGGGATCCTCGGCATCGCCGAGGAAACCCTCGACTTCGCCCTCGAGTCCGCCGGGGAGAGCCACCCCGACGAGTACATGGGCCTGCTCCGCGCGTCGGAGGCGAGCCGGCTCGGACTCGACCGCGAGGGGCTCGTCGTCACCGACGTGCTCGTCATCCCTGGGACCGAGACCAACAGCGTCAGCGCGACGGTCCGGACGAGCCAGGTACCGAACGACGTCAACGCCGTCGGCAGCGTCCACTCCCATCCCAACGGCGTCTTGGAGCCGAGCGTCGAGGACCTCGCTTCCTTCGGGCGGGGCTCGGTCCACCTCATCCTCGGGGCGCCCTACCGGAACCACGACTGGCAAGCGTTCGACTCCGCCGGCGAGCCCCGCGACCTCGAGGTGATCGACGTCTCCCTTCCCGACCCGGAGGACTTCTTCGACTTCGACCAGGCCGACATCGACGAGGAGCTACGCGAATGGTAGACACAGACGGAAACCGACGGCCACGAACGGAGAACCGATGAGAGAGCCACGGAAACCAGGGGCCGCCGATCGGCCATGACCCGCGTCGTCGCCCAAGGAACGTTCGACATCCTCCACCCGGGCCACGTCCACTACCTCCGGGAAGCCGCCGCGATGGGCGAGGAGCTGTACGTCATCGTCGCCCGCGCCGAAAACGTCGACCACAAGGAGGCCCCGATCTGTCCGGGCGCCCAGCGCCGGGACGTCGTCGCGGCCCTCGAGATGGTAGACGACGCCCGCCTCGGGGACGAAGCGGACATCTTCGCGCCGATCGAGGCGCTCCGGCCCGACGTCATCGCGCTCGGCCACGACCAACACCACGACCCCGAAGCGATCGAGCGCGAACTGGGAGAGCGGGGGATTGACTGTGCGGTCCGGCGGGCGAGCGGCCGCGAGCCGCGCCATCCCGACGAGATGCTCTCGACGCGGCTGATCGTCGAGCGGGTGCTCGAGCGTCGTTCTTAAAGCTTCCGTTAGAGTCAAACGTTCGGCGGGAGAACAGGGGGGTATGAGCGGACAGGCCCAGCGGTCGATCCGGTGTCTCGTCGCCAAGGTCGGCCTCGACGGCCACGACCGGGGCGCACACGTCATCGCGCGGGCGTTTCGCGACGCCGGCTTCGAAGTCGTCTACTCGGGGCTCCACAAGGCACCCGAGGAGATCGTTCAGGCGGCGGTCCAGGAGGACGTCGACGTCCTGGGGATCTCCATTCTCTCGGGGGCCCACAACACCCTCGTCCCGAAGATCATGGACGGCCTGGCGGAGTACGGCGCAAAAGAAGACACCCTGGTCCTCGTCGGCGGCGTCATCCCCGAGGAAGACCGTCCCGACCTCAGAGAGCAGGGCGTCGCCGCCGTCTTCGGTCCTGGGACGCCGATCGAGGAGACGATCGAGTTCGTCCGCGAGAACGCGCCCGAACGGCGATGACCTCCGGGACCGCGGGAAACGACGACCTGCTGGAACGAGTTCTCGCGGGCGACCATCGCGCGCTCGCCCGGACGATCTCGCGGATCGAGGACCGCGCGCCGGGCTACCGCGAACTGGTCGCCGGCCTCTACGACCACGCGGGAACCGCCGACGTCATCGGGATCACGGGGAGTCCCGGCGCCGGGAAATCGACGCTGGTGGACAAACTCGCCGAGACGTATCGCGAGCAGGGAAAAACCGTGGGGATCGTCGCCATCGACCCCGCCTCTCCCTTCACCGGGGGCTCCGTCCTGGGCGATCGGATCAGAATGGCCTCCACGGTCGGAGATATGGACGTCTTCGTCCGGTCGATGAGCGCCCGGGGCGCCCTCGGCGGGCTCTCTGCGGCCACCACGGAAGCCGTCACCGCGATGGACGCCTTCGGGAAGGACGTCGTCATCGTCGAGACCGTCGGCGCGGGCCAGAACGAGATCGACGTCGTGAAGGCCGCCGATACGGTCGCCGTCCTCGTCCCGCCGGGGTCGGGCGACTCCGTCCAGACCCTGAAGGCGGGGATCCTCGAGATCGCGGACGTCTTCGTCGTCAACAAGGCAGACAGGGAGGGCTCCGACCGGACGGTCCGGGAGCTCCGGGAGATGATCGAACTCGGCGAGGACGGCCCCGACGCCTCGCCCGACGCGGGCGACCTAGAGGAACGCGGGGGCTGGAGCCCGCCGATCGTCGAGACCGTCGCCACCGAGGGGGAGGGCGTCGCCGACCTCATGGTGGCGTTCGACGACCACCAGCGACATCTCGCCGAATCGGGCGACGGCGCCCGCCAGGCCCGCCGCCGGCACGCCGAACAGATCCGGACCCTGCTCCGCGAGGACGTCCACGGCCTGCTCGAGGAGGAACTCGCGGCCCGCGGCGGGGTCGAGGAGTTCGCGGAGGCCGTCCGGCGGGGCGAACGCGACCCCTACGCGGTCGTCGAGGAGCTCCTCGAACCCCTCGAGCGCCGTCTCGCCGAGCGAGAGGCCGGCTCGCCCGAGCCCCCGCGGTGATCGCCAGCCAGGCCCCCTCCGGGCTCGCTTCCCGAAACCCACACCACTAATGGCGATCCCGCCCAACGACGGGTATGAACCTACGCAGGGCGATCGGCGGGGCCGTCGCCGCCGCCGGGGCCGCCGCGATCGGGCACCGTCTACAGCGCCGGCGGGCAGGCGAGTTAGAGAACCCGCTTCCGGGGGTTTCCCGAACCTACCGCTGGCGCGGGATGGACGTCGCCTACACCGTCGCCGGCGATCCGGAAAACCCCGATCTGGTCTGTTATCACGGGCTCCACGCCGCCGCGAGCAGCGAGGAGTTTTCCCCGATCTTCGAGGCGCTGGCCGAACACTACCACGTCGTCGCGGTCGATCTCCCCGGGTTCGGCCGGTCGGACCGCCCGCCGCTGGTCTACTCCGCCAACCTCTACACGGAGTTCGTCCGGGAGTTCGCCGCCGACGTTCTCGAGACGCCGACCGTGCTGGCCTCCTCGCTGACGGGCTCGTTCGTGCTGTCGGCCGCCGAGGAGGGAGCCTTCGAGCGGCTCGTCCTCGTCTGTCCGACCGCCGACACAGGCCCCGAACGGCCCTGGCTTCGAACTCTGGTTCGCTCGCCTCTCGTGGGAACGGCGCTGTTCGACCTGCTCGCGAGTCGTCCCTCGCTTCGATACTTCCTCCGGCGTGAGGGCTACTACGACCCCGACTCGATCCGGCCCGAGGAGGTCGCCTACGCCTGGGCGACGACCCACCAGCCCGGCGCGCGCTTCGCTCCGGCCTCGTTCGTCTCGGGCTCGCTCGATCCCGATTTCGACCTGGCGACCGAACTCTCGGCCTGTCCGGTCCCCGTCACCCTGCTGTGGGGCCGGGAGGCCGAGATCGTTCCCCTCCGGGAGGGCCGACGGCTCGCGGAGGCCGCCGGATGCGACCTCGCGGTCGTGGACTACGCGA
This sequence comes from Saliphagus sp. LR7, assembly GCF_003344565.1. Lineage (NCBI taxonomy): Archaea > Methanobacteriati > Methanobacteriota > Halobacteria > Halobacteriales > Natrialbaceae > Saliphagus > Saliphagus sp. LR7. Next base: position 147,802 of record NZ_QPND01000008.1, read on the forward strand.
CGCTGCTGCCCCACGCGGAGCGACCCGCGGAGGTCGCGGAGTACCTCGCGGGGCTCGTCGAGTAGCCCCCGGTCAGTCACCGATGAGACAGTAGACGTGGCCCGGCGTCTCGACTTTGGTCTCCTCGCCCTCCTCGAAATAGCCCGAAACGTCCGCGCGCTCGGCGAAATAGATCCGCCCGTCGCGGGGAACGGGCTCGCTCGTGACCTGTCCCGCAGCCTCGACCCACCAGCGTAGCTCCCCTGTCTCCTTTTCCAGCGCACAGAGTTCGCCCGCGGTCGTCCCCGCGAGCACCGCGTCGGCGGTGACCGTCACGGCGCCCATCACCCGCCCCTGGACGTCCGTCGCCCACCGCTGGTCGCCGGTGGCCGCGTCGAGGGCGTAGACGTGGTGATCGTCGCTGCCGACGTAGACCGTCCCGCGCTCGGGACCGATCCCGGGCGCCGACATCACGACGCTCCCGGTCTCGAAGCGCCACTCCTCTTCCCCGTCGGCGAGCCCGATCCGGTAGACGTTGCCGTCCCAGGAGCCGACGAAGGCGCTCCCGTCGTAGGTCGCGATCGGTCCCTTGACCTCGGCGCCGGTCTCGAACTCCCAGGCGAACTCGAGCGAGGGAAACTCCCAGCAGTAGACCACACCGTCGTTCGACCCCGAGAGCAGCCGGCCGGCATCGGGATCGATCGCGACCGTCGGGTGGGGCATCCCCTCGATCCGGTCGTCGCTCGAGAGGGGAGCGCCGGTTTCGGCATCGAACACCCACAGCGCGCCCTTCTGGATCGGGTTTCGGTACTCGACGATGACGTAGAGATAGCCGTCCCAGTAGCCCGCCGAGGAACCGATCGCGACCGAGCCGTCCATCTCCTCGGTTCGCCAGAGCACCTCGCCGCTGGCGACGTCGATCGCGTACATCGCGGCCTCCTGGCCCCGGTTCGCGCCGTCGTACCCCCCGAGGTAGGCGACGCCGTCGGCGATCACGGGCGTCGCGTGAAAGCCCTGGCGGGTCGCGGGGGTCTCGGTGACCCACCGGTGGCGCCCCTTCGGGCCGAAGGCGTGGATCCGCCCCGTGTCGGCGGGGACGACGACCGTCTCGCCGTCGGGCGAGAGGAGGGGACTCGCCTTCGCCGCGTTGTGGCCCGCGTAGTTGACCGGCGCCCGCCAGTTGATCGATGGCGACTCGGGAACGGTCTCGTCGGGATAGTAGCCGAGCCGACGGAGCCCGCCCCGGAACATCGTGATCGCGTCGTCGTCGGGGTAGGTCTCGTCGTAGGGCAGCGACGCGCCGACGTCCTCGGGGGGTTCGTAGGTGTGGGAGCCAGCCCGCGGCGCGAGACAGCCCGCCAGGCCGGCGCCGACGCCGGCCCCCGCCACGGCGAGCAGCCGCCGTCTGGTGGGCGGGGAGAGCGACGGAGTCATACCGAGAGATCGGGCGGAGCCGACAAAGAGCCTACGCTCGCTACCGGGGTCGGAAGGCGACCGCGCGATCGACCGTCTCGGAGCCCGGGGTCGCGAGTTCGAGGGAGACCGTCGTTCCGATCTCCGCGTCCTCGGACTCGATCCCCCGGACCTGTCCCGTCAGGGAGACCGGGCCGAAGTCGGCGACCGCGAGGGCGAACGGTGCGTCTGCCTCGAATGCGGGCGTCGCCACCGAGACCACCGTGACCGATTCGATCCGTCCGGTCTCGGGAAGCGAGCGCTCCTCGAGATCCGTCGAGTCACAGCCCGGTTCCGGGCAGACCCGGCGGGGCGGGAGCGAGCCGTGCCCGTGTTCGCACTCGAGGAAGTACGGGTCGCCGTCGCCCAGAGCGTCGAGCCAGTCGTCGAAGCCGGCGTCCCGGACCGGCTCGTCGTCACTCATTCTACTACCTCCGGAACGAGTTCCGGCGTCGCCGCGTTCGCGGGACTCACGCGACCACCTCCAGTACGTGGACGACCGCGCTCGCGACGGTACCGCCCGCGTTGTGGGCGACGCCGACGTCGGCGTCTTCCACCCTGTCTCCGTGGGGATGGTCGCCCCGCAGGAGCTTCGTCAACTCGGCGAGCTGTGAGACCCCCGTCGCGCCGACGGGGTGGCCTTTCGCCTTCAGCCCGCCCGAGAGGTTTACGGGGACCTCGCCCTCGACCGTCGTCCGGCCCTCGCGGGCGGCGGCGATCCCCTCGCCCTCGCTCGCGAGTCCGATCGCCTCGATGGCGAGCACCTCCGCGATCGTAAAGCAGTCGTGGACCTCCGCGACGCCGACCTCCTCCGGACCGATCCCGGCGTCGTCGTAGGCTTTCTCGCTCGCCTCGCTGGCCGCGGGGGTCCGCGCCATCGTCTCCCGGTCTTGGAGGGCCATTCGGTCGCCGCCCTGGCCCGAGCCCGTGATCGCGACCGACGCGTCGAGACCCTCCCGGTCGGCGTAGGACTCGCTGACGAGCACCAGTGCGCTCGCGCCGTCGGAGATCGGACACGAGTCGTAGAGCCCGAGGGGGGTGGCGACCCGCGGGGCCTCGAGAACGTCCTCGACGGTGATCTCGCGCTGGTACTGGGCGTAGTCGTTTTCGACGGCGTTGGCGTGGTTCTTGACCGCGACGTGGGCCAGATCCTCGCTATCGCCGCCGTAGGTCTCGAAGTAGGCCTCGGCCATCAGGGCGTAGGCCGCGGGAAAGGTCATCCCCGCGCGGACCTCCCAAAGGTCGTCGGCGGCGATGGCCAGCGCCTCGGTCGCGCCGCCGGTCCCGAGGTTGCTCATCCGCTCTGCGCCCCCGACCAGGAGGACGTCTGCTTGCCCTGACCGGATGCGGGCTACGGCGTCCCTGACCGCGGTGGCGCTCGAGGCGCAGGCGGCCTCGTAGCGGGTCGCCGGCGCGTCGACGCCGGCGGCGTCGGCCATCAGCGGTCCCTGATGGCCCTGGTGTTCGGCGATCTCGCCCATGAAGTTGCCGTAGAGGACTTCCTCGACGTCTTCTCGGGGGACGGAGGCGTCCTCGAAGGCCGCGATCGTCGCCTCGGCGAACAGGTCCCGGCCCGTCCGCTCGGGGCTGTTCCCGAACGGAGTGAGGCCGACGCCGGCCACGCGTACCTCGCTCATACCTCCCATAGAGAGCCTGTCGGTTAATACTCCGTGGTTCGGATGGAAACCTGGGACTCGGTCATCCGAACGAACACGAACGCCGATACATTCGACCGATCCCCGGGCCGAAACCCGGACTCGTTCCCCGTTCGTTTAAGTCTGCCGACCCAAACTGGGGGTATGGACCCCGTTCCCTTCGACTTCGACCTCCTGTCCGAACTGACCGAGACGAGCGGCGTTCCCGGCTACGAGGACCGGATCCGCGACTTGGTCCAGGAAGAACTCGACGGCGTCGTCGATCGCGTCCGGACCGACGCGATGGGGAACGTCGTGGGCACCGTCGAGGGCGAGGGCGACTACTCGGTCGCGGTGGCCGCCCACATGGACGAGATCGGCTTCATGGTCAGACACGTCCGCGGGAAGAAGACCGACTACGGCTTCCTCGAACTCGATCCGCTGGGCGGCTGGGACCCCCGCGTCCTGAAGGCCCAGCGCGTCACGGTCCACACGGACGACGGCGACCTCCCCGGCGTGATCGGCTCACCGCCGCCTCACACCCAAAGCGAGGAGGAACGCGAGGAGTCCCCGACGGTCGAGGACGCCTTCGTCGACGTCGGCCTCCCGATCGAGGAGGCCCGCGACCGGGTGTCGCCCGGTGACCTCGTAACGATGGATCAGCGAACCGAGCGCGTTGGCGAGACGATTACCGGAAAGGCGCTCGACGACCGGGTCTGCCTGTTCGCGATGCTCGAGGCCGCCCGGCGGATCGACGACCCCGAGGCGACGATCCACTTCTGTGCGACGGTCCAGGAGGAGGTCGGGCTTCGGGGCGCCCGCGCCCTCGGGGTCGACATCGACCCGGATCTCGCGATCGCACTCGACGTCACCGTCGCCAACGACGTCCCTGAGTTCAAGGAAGGCGAGCAGGTCACCCGCCTCGGCGAGGGGACGGCGATCAAGCTGAAGGACGCGAGCGTCATCACGAACCCGAAGGTGACCCGCCGGCTCAGGGACGTCGCCGAGGAACGAGGGATCGACCGCCAACTCGAGATCCTCCCGGCGGGCGGAACTGACACGAATTAAGCGGGAGCCCACGACTGAAGTCGTGGGTCTAAGCGGTAGGCAGAGACTCGAAACCGCAAGACTTAGGCACTCTGGGGCCGTTTATGAGTCTAACTCGACTGGGAAAACTGGGGTTGGATTGGGGTCCCCATCAACAAAAAGCAACCCTGCCTGATTGAGTGTGGCTGATGGCACCGCCCGTAGGGTGTTAGCGAGGCAGTCCGAACGCGTTCGGACTGACGTTGCCATGCGTTCATCGCCTCGACGCACTGCCTACAAACCGGGACCAACCACTGGGGTTGGGACGTTGCCTCCGTCGGGGTGGTCAGCGTGACCGGCCCCGAGCGCGAGGAATCCCACGACTTCACTCGTGTGGAGGATGTCAAACGGCTGGGTTCCAGCACACGAACGGCGCGAAACCCGTCGGCGCCATCTCGATCCCGACGCGCTATCTCCACACTGTCACCGAGACTGCCCACGTGGACGACGTCGCGGCGACGATCGACCTGCTCTCGGCGATCTTGGAGACCGAGGACGGCGATCACGACTACCGGCTGTGATCGACGGGCGAATCGAAGATTTCAGTACCGGGCCTCCCCAACCTCCGGCCATGAACCCAGATGACGATCCGCTCTCCCGGCGCCGGTTCGTGGTCGCGACGGCCGCCGCCGTCGCCGCCGCGGGCGCGACCGGAACCGCAGCCGCCCAGGAAGAGGGCGGGAACGAAAGCGGCGGTGGCGGAAACGAGAGCGGCGGCGCAGGAGGTGGCGGAAACGAAAGTGGCGGTGGTGGCAACGAAAGCGGTGGCGGGAACCAAAGCGGCGGCAACGAGAGCGGTAGCGGCGGGGGCGGCGCCACGGAGACGGTCAACGTCGTCGACAACGCCTTCGAGCCAGCCGACCTCGCGGTCGAGCCCGGAACCACGGTCGAGTGGGCCTGGCAGGGAACCCAGGCCCAGCACAACGTCGTCCCCGACTCCCAGCCCGAGGGCGCCGGCTGGGAGGGACACACCTCCCTCGAGAGCGGCGACTTCTCGTTTACCTCGACGTTCGACACCGAAGGCACCTACGAGTACATCTGTGAACCCCACGTCTCCCAGGGGATGACCGGCACCCTCACCGTCAGCACCGACGCGGGCCAGCAGGCAAGCGGTCCGGTCCAACTCGTCCCCGACGCCGCCTGGACGCTCGTCATCGCGACCGTCGCGGGAATGGTTTCGACGCTGTCGCTGGTCTACGCGTTCATGCGGTTTGGCGGCTCCTCGGAGCGGTAACTCAGAGCGCGTCGTCGACCGCGTCGATGACTTCGATGTCGGCGAAGACGACGACGTGGTCGCCGCGTTCGACGACGGTGTCCCCGCGGGGCGTGATCAACTCCCCGTCGCGGGTGATCGCACCGATGACGACACCGTCGGGGAGGTCGGGAACGACGTCCCTGATCCGGTTGCCCGCGAGGGCGCTGTCGGGATCGACCTCGATCTCTAAGACCTCCGCGCAGTCGGCCTCGAGGATCGCGACGTTTTCGGTGTGTTCCCGGTAGGTAAAGCGGATGATCTCCTCTGCGGTGACCACGCGAGGGTTGACGGCGACGTCGACGCCGACGGCCTCGAAGAGGTCGACGTAGTCGCCGAACTCGACGACCGCGAGGGTCCGGTCGACGCCGATCCGTTTCGCGAGCAGCGACGCCAGGAGGTTCTTCTCGTCGCTGTCGAGGGCGGCGACGACGATGTCGCTCTCGTCGACGTGCTCGCGCATGAAGAAGTCGATGTCGGTGGCGTCGCTCTCCAAGACGAGGGTGTCGGGGAGCCGTTCGGCGACCTCGCGGGCCCGGTCGTGATCGCGTTCGACCAGCCGGGGGGAGATCCCTTCGGCCTCGAACAGCCGGGCGGTCTGGTAGCCGATCTCGCCGCCGCCGACGATGACGACCTCGTTGGCTTCCTCCAGGGTCGGGGCGGGGGCGAGCGAGCCGGCGAAGCCCCGGACGCTCTCGAAACTCCCGATGACGACGACGGCGTCGTCCGGCGCGATCGCCGTCCCCCCCTGGGGGATGACGACGTCGCCGTCCCGGATGATCGCCGCGAACGTAAGCGACTCGAAGCGGTCGGCCTCCGAGACGGTCTGGCCGGCGATCGGGCTCCCCTCGGGGACCGAGAACTCGGCCATGTAGACGACTCCGCCGGCGAACGTGTCGACGTCGCGGGCGCCGGGCAGACCCGCGATCTGGACGATCGTCTCGGCGGTGTGGAGGTCCGTACAGACCATGAAGTCGACGCCGAAGGCGCCCTCCGAGTGCTCCCAGGTCCGCAGGTAGTCGGTCTTCTTGACCCGTGCGATGGTAAAGGGGTCGTCGACGGTCTTTGCGGCGCCACAGACGACGATGTTCGTCTCGTCGCTGTCGGTACTCGCGATCACCATGTCCGCCCGGTCGACGCCGGCCTCCTCTAGGGTCTCGAGGGAGGTGCCGTCGCCCTCGATCGCGAGGACGTCGTGGGAGTAGGTCATCGTCTCGACGCGCTCGGAGTCGGTGTCGACGACGACGACCTCGTGGTCGGAGGCGAGCGTCGCGGCGATGGTCGAACCGACCTCGCCGGCCCCGACGACGATCACGCGCACGGTCGGCTCACCCCGAGCACCCGTCTCGATCTCGGCAGCATTGACGGCCGTTTTTCGGCGAGCGGTAAGTGGGTTGCTATTGGGGCGACTCGTGGACCGCGAGGTCGACCTCGCGGCGCTCGCCCTCGATGTCGGCGACCAGTCGGGCGACGACCTCCTTTGCCTCGCCGAGCAGGCGGGGCTGGATCTTGGAGACGAGCCAGTCCAGCGAGATGAAGGTGGGGAGCGAGATCGCGTCGCCGTCCGCGGAGTGGGGGTCGTAGATCGCCTCGAAGTAGACCCGGGAGGCGGTTTCCTCGCCCTCGGGGGCCGCCTCGGGCGCGGGCTCGACGCGCCACTCGCCGCGGGCGTCGACGTCCTCCATGAGCCGCCAAGAGAGCGTCTCGGGTTCGGCGATTTCGGTCACTTCCGAGTGGGCGGTGTAGCCGAACTTCCGCCAGGAAAGCCGGAGGTCGTACTCGGTGCCGGCGCCGCCGTCGCCGCGCTGGTCGACTGACTCCAGATGCTCGGAGTAGCGGGGGTACCGCGAGAACGACTCCAGATACGGAAACACCTCCTCGGGCGACCGGTAGACGACCGTGCTGAGGACGATTCTGTCCACGACCGCCGTATGCGGGGAGCCGAAGGTAAGGGTTGCTATCCCCCGTCGGCCCTTTGAAGACGGATCGCCGGCTACCCCCCGTATGGAGACGACCGACGCGACCGACGGAGCCGGTGAAACGGGGGCGACCGGAACCCACGAAACGGCCGATGCCGTCGCCTTCGCCGACCCCGAAGAACCGGCCGAGGTCTGTATCGTCGGCGGCGGCGTCGCCGGCCTCGCCGCGGCCATCTTCACCGCACGCGCGGGCCTGGGGACCCTCGTCGTCGACGGCGGCGAGTCGATCCTCGCGCGCAACGCCAGCCTTGAGAACTATCCCGGCTTCCCCGACGGGGTGGACGCGCGCCGGTACCTCGAGATGGTCCGCGAGCAGTCCCGGGCCGCGGGCGCGACATTCGAACTCGGACGGGTGACCCGCGTCGAGAGCCTGGAGGACGAGCCGGGCTTTCGCCTCAAGACCGACGGCGGCGATCCCCTCCGGGCGCGGCGGGTGATCGCGGCCTCCTGGCCCGACAGCGACTACCTCGTCCCCCTCGACGTCGGCCGCCGGGAGCGGGGGAGCAAACACGTCGTCGCCGTCGACGAAAACGGCCGGACCGCAGTCGACGGGGTGTACGCCGCGGGAAAGATCGCGGACGAACCCCACCAGGCGATCGTCGCGGCGGGCCACGGCGCGAAGGTCGGACTCGCCGCGATCCAGGACTCCGAGGTCCCCTTCTACCACGACTGGGTCGCTCCCGAAGGCTACTTCACGGGTCGCGGCCGGGCGGTTCCGCCGGCCTGCGAGGAGATCGGCGACGAGGAACGGCGGCGACGGGACGCGGCCGCCCGCGAACGCCTCCGGGAGTGGCTCGCCGAACCGAGAGAGGAGGCGCCGACGATGCATCCGAGCGTCGAGATCGAGTAGGAAAAGCGAAAGCTATACTCCCCGCGTTCGAAAACATCGGGTATGGCGAACGCTACCGAGCAGACCTACCTCGCGGGCATCGCGGCCGGAACGCTGCTGGTCGTCCTCGGCGTGGCCGCCTACGTCCTGACGGACTTCTCGAGCGTCACGGCGCTGATCCCGTCGCTGTTCGGACTCCTCTTCGTCGTGCTCGCGCGGCTGGGCCGGGACGCCGGCCGCCGCGAGGTCGCGATCTACGGGCTCGCGATCGCGGCGCTGGTCGGACTGGCCGGCAGCGCGATGGGCGTCGGCGACGCCGTCGCGCTCGCGGCCGGCGAGGACGTCGAACGGCCCGCCGCGGCGATCAGTCAGGCCGTGATGGCCGTCGTCTCGATCGTCGTCCTCGCCCTGGCAGGGCGGGCGATCGCCGCCGACCGCTAGGACCGCCAACGCTTAGGTCGGGAGGGCCGAACCGGAGGGCGATGCTCGAGGGAGTCAATGTCGCTGTCGGCGTCACCGGCTCGATCGCCGCGGTGAAGACGGTCGAACTCGTCCACGAGCTCCGGCGCCAGGGAGCGTCGGTCCGGGCCGTGACGACCGATAGCGCCCGCGGGATCGTTCACCCGTGGGCGATCGGGTTCGCGACCGGCGAGCCCGTGGTCACCGAGATCACCGGGCAGGTCGAACATGTCTCCCTCTGTGGCCGGGAGGGGTGGGCCGACGTCTTCCTGATCGCGCCCGCGACCGCGAACACGGTGGGAAAGGTCGCCGCCGCCGTCGACGACACGCCGGTGACGACGTGTGCGACGACCGCGATCGGGGCAGGGGTGCCCGTCGTCGTCGCCCCCGCGATGCACGAGCCGATGTACGACCACCCCGGGGTGCTTTCGTCGATCGAACGCGTCGAGGAGTGGGGCGTCTCCTTCGTCTCGCCCCGCATCGAGGAGGGGAAAGCCAAGATCGCGGGCGAGGAGGCAATCTGCACGGCCGTTGCCCGCGCGGCCGGCGACCGACCCCTCGAGGGGACACGCGTCGTCGTCACGGCGGGCGCGACGGGGGAGGCGATCGACCCGATCCGGGTCCTCACGAACCGGTCGTCGGGACGGACCGGGCGGGAGGTCGCGCGGGCGTGTCACGTCCACGGAGCCGAGGTCGTCCTTGTCCACGGCCCCGTCGGCCCCCGGCCGTTCGGCCGCGACGACGGCTCCGGGGAGGCCCCCTACGCCGACGTCCGCCGCGTCGAGAGCGCCGAGGAGATGACCGAGACGACGGTCGATGCCTGCGAGGGAGCCACGGCGTTGGTTTCGGCGGCGGCGATCGGCGACTACACGGTCGACACTCGGCCGGAGAAGATCCGCTCGGGCGGCGAACTCGTCCTCGAGTTGGAGCCGACCCCGAAGCTCGTCGATACCGTTCGGGAGGAGTATCCCGAGCTCCCGATCGTGGGCTTCAAAGCCGAGACGGAAGGCGGCGACGAGGCGATGGTCGCGGCCGCCCGGGAGCTGGGAGAGCGGGTCGGGCTTGCCTTCGTCGTCGCCAACGACGCGGGCGTGATGGGCGAGACGGAGACGCGGGCGATCCTCGTAGACGGCCAGGAGACGACGACGGTGACGGGATCGAAAGGAGAGCTGGCCGCGGCAGTCGCCGACGCGCTCGCGGGCGAACTCGACTGAGAACCGGTAGCTCGAACATCTTTCTTTCTTAACTGATCGGAACTTATATAGAGGATCGGTACGAGAAGGGAACCGACCGGCGACGACATGGGTGACTACGGGGAGACGCTGACGAAAGGCGAGGTATTCGACGTCCTGCGCAACCAGCGGCGGCGCTACGCCCTCCATGCCCTCAAACGGGAGGGGCGGACGATGTCGCTCGGCGATCTCGCCCAGCAGGTCGCCGCCTGGGAGTACGAGACGACCCCCGAGGCGGTCACGCCCGCACAGCGAAAGCGGGTGTATACGACCCTCCAGCAGACCCACCTCCCCCGGATGGACCGGGCGGGCATCCTCGAGTTCGACGACGAGGAGGGGGTCGTCGAGCCCACCGACCGGGCCGACGAGATGAACGTCTACCTCGAGATCGTTCCCGGCGACGAGATCCCCTGGCGAGAGCTCTATCTCTCGCTGGGTGCGATCAGCTGTGCGCTCGTCGCCGTCCTCTGGGGCGAGGTCGCGCCGTTCGCCCGCCTCCCGACCCTGACGTGGACGGCAGTCATCGCCGTCACGTTCACGGCGACGGCCGCGGTCCACGTCTTCTATGAGCGCCGGATGCGCATCGGCGAGGGCGAGCGACCGCCCGAACTGCGGTACGGAACCGACGAGTAGGCGGCGTACCGTCAGCTTTTACTCCGTTACCGGTCCAGCCACGACATGGATCAGCTGGAGCGGTCGCTGCTCGAGGCGCCGATCATCGAGAAGGAAGGCTACCAGTACTTCGTCCACCCGATCAGCGACGGCGTCCCGAAGCTCGACCCGGGCTTGCTCCGGGAGATCGTCATCCGGATCATCCGGAAGGCCCGCCTGGAGGAAGTCGACAAGATCGTCACCCCCGCGGCGATGGGAATTCACATCTCGACCGCCGTCTCGCTGATGACCGACATCCCGCTGACGGTGATCCGGAAACGCGAGTACGGCCTCGACGGCGAGGTCGCGATCGCCCAGCGAACGGGCTACTCCGAGAACGAGATGTACATCAACGACGTCCGCGAGGACGACCGCGTGCTCGTCTTAGACGACGTGCTCTCGACGGGGGGCACCCTCGCGGCTGTCTTGGACGCCCTGGGGGACATCGGCGCCGAGGTCGTCGACACCGTCGCGGTGATCAAGAAGGTCGGCGGCGAGAACCGCCTCGAGGGAACCGACCACGACGTCAAGACCCTCGTCGACGTCGACGTGGTCGACGGCGAGGTCGTCATCGTCGACGGGACCGAGGACGGCGTCTAAAGGCGGTTGGAAGCGGGCGAGGAACCACGCCGGGGGGATTCGACGGGAGTCCTAGAGTCGAGCCCCCGCGTCCGAGGCCCTCCGTTCGACGGCGTCGGGGTCGAACTCCAGCAGCGGGGACTCACACTCCTCGCAGCCGAGCGTGGCGACCTCGTAGGACCGACAGCAGGACTCGACCGTGTCGGAACTCATCGAGATCGGCCCGCCACAGGAGGGACACCGCTCGTGAAACGCCCGCAGCGCCTCCAGGATCTCGACGCGCTGTTCCAGGGGTACCGCCCGCCAGCGGTCGGTCCGGTCCTCGATGGCCTCGGCGGTCGCGAGGTCGGCCACGAGCGCCCCGTCGCTCGGCCACTTCCGGATCCGTTGGCCGACCGCTATCGCGGGGTAGTCGCGGTCCTTGACCGTCACCGCCGCCCGATCGACGTCGAAGAGATCGGCGAGCGCCTCGAGGTCCCGTGGCTCCTCGCGGTGGCGCTCGAGACCGGCCTCGACGCTCTCGGCGAACTCGTCGGTCAGCCGGAGGTCCGTGCCGTCCGCGGTCGGCTCGACGGCGTCGATCGACGCAAGGAACGCCTCGGGATCGACCTCGTTCTCCCGGCGGTACTCGATCCGTTCCATGGTCTCTCGCTCCCGGTTCCCTTCGTCGGCGTCGGTATCGCCGCCCATGTCGTCCTCGGTCGCAGCGTCGTCGCTCCCGGAACCTCTCTGCTCGGCATCCCCGGTCTCGACGTCCACGGTGTCGTCGTCGATTGGCTCCCAGCCGCCGTAGCGAGTCCCCTCGCGGGTCGGCTCCTTGCCGAACGCCGCGAGCACGCGCTCGGGCAGGTACCGTTTCGTTAGCTCGGGCGTCCCAGGAACGAGATACCCCCGGAGGTAGATCGTCGCGAGCGACCCGGCGAGGGTTCCGGTGGCGAACAGCCGACCCCGGCGGTTCCTCGAGCGGGCGACGAGGGCGCTCCCCGCGAGCGCGACCGCGACGTTGACGACGGTACAGGGAAGACACCGGTTCTCGCCGACGTACTCCGGCCGGCGAAGGGCGTCGATCAGCTCCGACGCTCGAGCTCTCATACCCGTCGGTTGGACCGAGACGACTAAAATCCGTGTGGCCGTCTCCCCCCGGTCGACGCCGATGGTCTCGAGAGAGATTTGAACCACGCGGACTTCGGTCGCTGGGCTCCCTCGTTCTCTCGTTCAACAGGCAGTAGCGCGGAGTCCCCTTCCTCACCGAGCGGCGAAGCCGCGAGTAGGGAGGGGAGGAATCGCGTTGCGAAGGTGGGCGAAACAGTTAGTATCGCCCGGTTCGTCGTCCTCTGTCGTCCGAAGCGGGCTTCAGACAGCCCAGCAATGGGTGCCGAACCAACACGTCGGTGTGGGAAAGGTTTGGTTCCTCGCTCCGGACGGGCCGCCGTCAACCGGCCCCGAAGACGACGCGACCGCTCCCAGCACGCTCGACTTGCCGCGACGTCGCCGAGGTCACGTCCAATTACATTGCCACTGCCGACCGACCGCACCGGCACACAAGTCGATCCGGGACCACAACTCCCGACCGAAGCCACGCAAGCCCCGTCCGCAGAACGCCGAAGGCGTTCAGGGCGGGGTAGTTGACACGACCACTATACCGTTTTCGAGGCGAACGATAGCGGGAGGTAGATTTGAACTACTCCCGAGAACCTGCGCGAAGCGCAGACCCGCGGTATCGTTCAAATCGACTCGTCGTGCTACGGATGGCGCTCAGGGGTTCGTTCGCGCCAAAACATAGCGGGAGGTAGATTTGAACTACCGGTCTGCGGGTTATGAGCCCGCCGGAATCTCCTGGCTATCCCATCCCGCTACCGATTCGTAGCTCGGTCCGCTAGTTAAGGATTGTGATTCGACTACCGGATGCGGGTTTCTACCGCTCGCCGTACTGGACCCGCCAGGTGTAGAGGCTCTCGGCGACGTAGTTGACGACGAAGCCAACGCCGATCCCGACCACGTTGGCCGCGGGATACCAGACCCCCGCGCCGTAGACGAGTCCCGCGAGGACCCCGAGGGTGACGAGCAGGCCGGCCAGCCGAACCGCGTTCGACCGGAGGAATCGCCGGGCGAGCGCCTCCCGATCCCCCGAGGCGAACGTCGAGAACGTCCAGCGCTCGTTGATCGCGAAGATGACCACGATGGCGGCCTCCCAGGCGATCACCTTCCCGACCACCGGCGAGAGCCCCGCGAACTCGACGAGAGAGACTAAGACGGCGTTGTCGACGGCCATGCCGACGAGCCCCGCCGACACGAACTGGCCGAGGCGGGTCCCCGAACGGAGCGCGACGACCCCGTCGTGGACAGCCTCGAGCGGGCCCGGATCACTCATGATCGGATCGCCGTCGATCGCCGGCCGCTCGACGGTCCACGCCGGCGTCGTCCCCTCGCGGATCGGCCACTCCGTCGATCCCCTCTCGCCGGCGCCGGAGGGCGACCCGGAGGAGAGTTCGGGCGAGTTCCAGGGGCGTCCCGACGGGCGCGACCGTCGAGCGCGGGTCGTCCCGCCAGCGGACCGGGACCTCCCCGACCCGGTAGCCGGCGGCGTCGGCGGCCGCGACGAGGTCGACGTCCCAGCCGAAGCCGGGCTCGCGGAGCCGTCCCCGGACGTTGCCCCAGGCCTCGGCCGTGATCGCCTTCGCGCCACACTGGTAGTCCGACAGCGCCACGGGGAGGAGCCGACGGGCGCTCCAGGCGAACAGATCGCCCAGCCGGCGCCGGACGCGGGTCTGGTGGCACTCCACGACCGCGTCGGGGTGGCGCCGCGAGCCGACCGAGAGCGCGAGTGATCCCTCGAGGACGGGAGCGACGACCTCGGAAAGCGACGCCGCGGGCGTGCTGCCGTCGGCATCGGCGAAGGCGTAGACGTCCGTCTCGAGGGCGTCGAACCCGTCGGTGATCGCCCTCCCCTTGCCCCGTCGGCTGGAGACGGCGTTGACCGTCGCGGGAGCCCGTTTCAGGGTAGCGACCGTTCCCGGAAGAGGGTCGTCGAGTTCGATCCGGACCGCCTCGGGCTCTACGTGCCGGACGACGCGCTCGGCGTAGTCGGCGAGCCGGTCGGCGTCGGGCCGGTAGGCGGGGACGACGACGCCGACGGTCGGGTTCATTCGTTCCTATCGCCCCGGTGCTCGGACAAAAGGGTTCGGTCCCCGGCGGACGAAGCCAAAAGGGGTTTCGGGGGCGTCCCTGTCCGTTCGGGTGATGGTCGTCGGAACCGAGGTCGCCCTCGCCGTCCGCTGGCTCGTCGCCGTCCTCGGGCTGGGAGCGCTCGCGCTTCCGCTCGCGGCCGCCGTCTTCCGGGACGGGGAGGGGAGAGGCGCCGGACTGGCGATCCCGCTCGCGCTCGCGGCCGTCGGCCTCGGCGGATTCTGGGTCGGCCGGCTCTCCTTCGGCCGGCTCTCGGTCGCCGTCGCCCTCCTCGCGCTGTGCTGTGGCTCGGCGCTCGCCCTCCGTCGTGGCGTCGAGATCGACTCGCGACGGTACGCGGAGGTCGCGGCCGTCTTCGCCGCCGCCTTCGCCTTCCTTCTGGCCGTCCGGGCCGTCGATCCGGGCATCGTTCCGTGGGGCGGGGAGAAGTACCTCGATTACGGCCTGCTAACCCGCCTCTCGAAGGCCGGGACGCTCCCCCCCGAAGACCCCTGGTTCGCCGGCGAACCCGTCCGGTACTACTACGGCGGCCACCTCCTCGCGGCCTCCCTCGCACGACTGACCGCGACGCCGCCCCACTACGCCTACACCCTCGCGCTCGCGGGCATCTACGCGACGCTGGTGAGTGCGGCCTACGGGCTCGCGGGCGCGATCGCGGCGAGCCGGGGGGTCGCTCGGCTCCCCGCCGCCCTGCTCGGGGCCGTCCTCGTCGGGTTCGCGAGCAACCTCGCGACTCCCGTGCGCACACTCGCCTGGCTCCTTCCCGGCGGCCGGGCCGTCCTCGAGGCGGTCGGGGTCCCCATGGAGCGCGCCGGCGGGGAGACCGTCGCCGCCGGCCCCGACGCCTTCGGCTACTGGGACGCGAGCCGGCTGATCCCGGGCACGATCAACGAGTTCCCGCTCTTTGCCTTCCTGAACGGCGACCTCCACGCCCACATGCTCGCGACGCCGTTTCTCCTCCTCGCCGTCGGCATCTGTCTGGCTTACTGGGAGACCCCCGCCGCCGAGCGACGGCGCCGCCGGCTGCTGGCCTTCCTCGCGCTCCCGCCGGTCGCGGGCTGGCTCGCGGTCGTCAACGCCTGGGACCTGCCGACCGCCCTGGGACTGGCCTGGCTGACGCTCGCGCTCGCGCCGGCGCCTCCCCGGACGCTGCTCCCCGAACGGCTCGCTCGCCCGTATAGAAACCGCCTCGAGAACGCACCCGACGGCGCGGCCGAACTCGGTCGGCCCCTGCTGGCCGCCGTCCTCGTCGCCGTCGTCGGTGCCGGGGCCCTCGTGGCCGTCGCGCCCTTTCTCCCGACGCTTTCGGGCGGGGCCGAGCGGTCGCTCGCCCTCGTCGCCGACCGGAGCCCCCTCCCCGCCTTCCTGCTGGTCCACGGCGCCTTCCTCGCCGTCGCCTACCGGTATCTCGCCGCCCGCGTCCCCGTTCCGGCGGGGGCGAGGACGGCCGGCCTCGCCGCCGTCCTCGTCGCCGCCGCCTGGGCCGCCGGACTCCTTCCGGTCCTCGTCGTCGCCCCCCTCCTCGTGCTGGGCTGGCTCGCGGCCCGACGCGGCGGGTTCGAGAGCCTCCTGTTCGTCGCCGGCGCCGGGATCGTCGCGACCGTCGAACTGGTCTACCTCGCCGACCCCGCGGGCCCGGGCCGGCTCAACACGGTGTTCAAGAGCTACGTCCACGTCTGGCTCCTGTGGGCGCTCGCGGCCGGGATCGCGCTTGCCTGGCTGCTCGAGCGGACCGGGAGCACCGGCGGGGTCGACGAGAAGCCGCGGGCGGACGCCCGGCGGACCTACGACGGGCTCGCCGCGATCGGAATCGTCCTCCTCGTCTGTAGCCTCTCGATCTACGGCGGGCTGGCGCTTTTGGCCCACGCCGAGAACGCCGACGGGCTCGGGCTGGACGCCAGGGCGGAGCTACAGGAGACCGAACCCGACGTCGCCGCGGCCGTCGGCTGGCTCGCCGACCGAGAGCCGGGAGCCAGGATCGTCGAGGCGCCCACGCCCCCGGAATACACCTATGGGACGGCCAGCGACGGCGAACCCCCGCCCTCGCGGGCGGTCTCGGGCGCCTCGACGTTCTCGGGACTCCCGACGCTCGCGGGCTGGACTCACGCGGCCGACTACCACGGCGAGGACGCATATCGAGAACGAGTCGCCGACGCCGAGACCGTTTTCGAGGGGAGCGACGCCGAGCGGGCGACCGTTCTCGAGAACTACGGGATCGACTACGTCTACGTCGGGCCGAACGAGCGGGCGTGGTACGACCTCACCGTCGAGGACGACGACTCCCTGTCGGTCGCGGCCGAGTTCGGGGCGGTACGGATCTACGAGGTAGAGGGGAGTTAAACGGAGAGCGGGCTCTTCTCGGAGACGACCTCGATCTCGCTTGCGTCCGCACGGACGACCTCGAGGAAGTGGGGGACGAAGTTTCGCTTCTCGAAGTCCTCGCGTTCGCCGGCGGCGCCGACGGTACACCAGAGTTGGACCTGCTCGGGGCCGTGCCACTCGCCGTTGCGGTTGATCCCGAAGCAGGTCAGCTCCTCGCCGTCGTACTCGATGACGGCGTCCTTGCGGATCCCCGGGTCGCCGTGGACGATGAGCCGTTTCATTGTCGGCATTTCGGCCGACGGGGAATTAATACTGTCGGGTTCCCCGGCGCCGACCGGAAGCTTCCTCCCTCCCGAGGGGCCCGTCCCTGCATGCAGCTACTTGTCCACGGCGGCGCGGGCACGGAGCCCGACGAGCCCGAACCCAGACGGGAAGTCCTCGACGAGGCCGCGGCGGCGGGCGCCCGCGAGCGCTCGGTCGTAGACGCGGTCGAGCGGGCAGTTCGTGTCCTCGAGGACTCCCCGCGCTTTAACGCGGGCGTCGGGAGCGCGGTCCAGAGCGACGGGGCGATCCGAACCGACGCCGGGATCATGACCCACCGTCGAGACGTCGGCGCGGTCTGTTCGGTTCCCGGGGTCGCACACGCCGTAAGCGCCGCCCGCGTCGTCATGGAGGAGACGCCCCACGTGCTCCTCAGCGGCGAGCGGGCCGCGGAGCTCGCGGGCGCGTACGGCGTCGAGACCGGGGTCGATTGCTGGAGCGAACGAACCCGAAAGCGGTGGGACGACCTCGAGGCACCCGAGGGCGGCCCCCGCGAACAGCTCGCGTGGCTCGAGGAACGCTTCGGCGAGAGCGATCCCGGGGGTCGCGACCGGGAGGGCGAGAGCACGGATGACGGCACGGACCACGACACCGTCGGCGCGGTCGCCCGGGCGGGCGACCGGCTGGCGGCGGCGACCTCGACGGGCGGACGCTGGCTCGCGCTCGCGGGCCGGGTCGGGGACGTCCCCCAGGTCGGCTCGGGCTACTACTGCTGTCCTGAAGCGGCGGTCTCGGCCACGGGTGCCGGCGAGGACATCGCCCGGACGACCCTCTCCCGACGAGTTGCGGACCACATCGGGGATGGCCGGAACGCCCGCAAAGCCTGCGAGGCCGCGATCGAGGAGTTCGAGGAGCTCACGGGCTCGACGGCGGGCGTCATCGCCGCGGACGGCGACGGCGGGCTCGGATCCGCGTTCAACAGTTCGGCGATGCAGACCGCCCGCGCCGAACGCTGACCGAGACGCAACCTCTTTTTGCCGATCGGCCCAAACGGGGGTATGGCTGACACCGTCGATCTCGAGGGCGAACAGTACCAGAAACACCGGGAGGCAGGGGAGATCCTCGCCCAGGTCCGCGAGGAGACCGCCGACCGCGTCGAGGTCGGCGTGACCCATTTAGAGATCGCCGAGTACGCCGAAGACCGCATCCGCGAACTCGGCGGGACGCCCGCGTTCCCGGTCAACATCTCGATCGACGAGGAGGCCGCCCACGCGACGCCCGCCATCGACGACGAGGAGACCTTCGGCGAGGAGATGATCAACCTCGACATCGGCGTCCACATCGACGGCTGGCTCGCCGACACCGCGATCACGGTCGACCTCTCGGGCCACGACGACCTCGCGGAGGCCCCCGAAGCCGCCTTGGAGGCCGCGATTGACCTCGTCGAACCCGGTGTCGAGACCGGCGAGATCGGCCGGGCGATCGAGGAGGCGATCGACGGCTACGGCTACAACCCCGTCGTCAACCTCACCGGCCACGGCCTCGGCCACTGGGAACAACACACCAGCCCGAACATTCCAAACCGCGCCGTCGACCAGGGGACGACCCTCGAGGTCGGCGACGTCGTCGCCCTCGAACCGTTCGCGACCGACGGCGGCGGGAAGGTCAACGAGGGCTCCAGCGAGGAGATCTTCTCGCTCCAGGACGACCGGTCGGTCCGAGACCGGGGCGCCCGCGAAGCGTTGGAACAGATCAAAGAGGAGTTTCGAACCCTTCCCTTCGCGACCCGGTGGCTCGAGACCGCCCGTCCGGAGATGGCCCTCCGGCGGCTGAAGTCTCGTGGAGTAATTCACGGTTACCCGGTCCTCAAGGAGGACGAGGGCCGGCTGGTGAGCCAGAAAGAACACACGGTGATCGTCACCGAGGACGGCTGTGAGGTGACGACCGCCTCCCGGTAGCGGCCCGGACTACGGGCCCTAGGCGTTGTTCATTCGCTTGCTCCGACGGAACCCACACCGCTGGCACTCGGTGACCCGGTAGGGTTCCCGGGAGAACCGGGCGTTTTCGCCGTCGCGACTCTCCGTCCGGATCTGGACGGAGACGTCGTGGAGCGTCTCGAGCCCGCAGCGTTCGCACGGTTCCGTCATCCCTCCACCGGCCCCATCCGTCGTTGCCATCGAGGAGAAGGTTCCCGGGATCGGTCATAAACCCCCATCTCGTTTCGCGATTGAACGGCGAAAACGGTGCGAACGAAACGGTATTGCCACCCCTTCGGCGCGTATCGCCGACTGATACCCCGCTGGATCCGTATGCCGGCGACGCCGTCAACGGGGCGGTCCTCAGCGGAACCGGCGTACGGGGATCGTATGAAAGACTTTAGGGCGGGCTCGAGTGCTCCCGGGTATGGACCGGCTGTTCGCCCCTTGGCGCATCGAGTGGGTGAGACGCGAGGAGAAGAATCCCGACGTCGAGTCGTGTGTCTTCTGTGAGCTTCCCGAACGGAGCGACGACCGCGAGAACCGGATCGTCGCCCGAAGCGACCACGCCTTCGTCCTGCTGAACAACGCGCCGTACAACCCCGGTCACGCGATGGTGATCCCGCGCGCCCACACCGGCGACTACGCCGACCTTGGGGACGAACAGTTGCTCGACCACGCCCGGCTCAAGCAACGGACCCTGACCGCCCTGACCGAGGCCTTCGACCCCGACGGCTTCAACGTCGGGTTGAACCTGGGCGAGGGTGCCGGCGGCTCGATCGACGACCACCTCCACACCCACGTCGTCCCCCGCTTCGAGGGCGACACCAACTTCATGCCCGTGACCGGCGAGACGAAGGTGATCGTCGAGGCCATCGAGGAGACCTACGACGGGCTCCACGAGGCCTTCGCCGGGCTCGAGGGCGCGTCGATCTCCACCTCGGGCGCGGTCGTCTTCGACGGAGCGAGCCGAACCGACGGCGAGTGATACCGGCGGCCGTTCGGAACGTCCTTACCGAACCCTGCCGTAGGCCGTCGTGATGAACCGGATGCGGGCGGTCCGGCGGGTCGGCCTCGTCGTTCTCGTGGTCAACCTGCTGTTGCTCGCGATCAAGGCCGCCGTCTGGTGGCAGTCGGGGAGCCTCGCGGTCGGCTCCGAGGCCGTCAACAGCGCGACCGACGTCGGCTACAGCGTCGTCGTCCTCGCGGGGCTCTACCTGACGACCCAGCCCCCCGACCACCGCCACCCCCACGGCCACGAACGCATCGAGCCGTTCGTCTCGCTGTTCGTCGCCATCGCCATCTTCGCCGCCGGCGGACTCATCCTCTGGCGGGCGGTCGGGTCGCTGCTCTCCGGCGAGATCGGCGTCGCGACCGGCCCCTGGGCGGCTCTTGTGCTCGCCGTCTCCGCCGGCGGAAAATACCTGCTCTACCGCTACTGCCTGCGGGTCGGGGAGGTCCACGACTCCCCCGCGATCGTCGCGACCGCGACCGACAACCGAAACGACGTCCTCACCGCGGGCGCGGCGCTGGTCGGCGTCGCCGGCGCCCAGGCCGGCCTCCCGGTGCTCGACCCGATCGCCGCCTCGGTCGTCGCCGTCGGGATCCTCTACTCGGGGGTCGAGGTCGTCCGGGACAACCTCGACTACCTCGTCGGGGGCGCTCCGCCCGAGGACCTCCGCGAGGAGATCGTCGCCCGGGCGACCGCCCACCCCGAGGTCTACGGCGTCCACGACGTGATCGCCCACTACGTCGGCCCCGAGATCGACGTCAGCCTCCACGTCGAAGTCGAGGGCGAACACACGCTGCTCGCGGCCCACGACATCGAAAGCGAGATCGTCGAGGCGATCCGTTCGATCCCGGAGGTCGACGACGTCTTCGTCCACGTCGATCCGAAGGAACTCGGGGAGTGGAAGGTCGAATCCGGGCCCGTCGATCGGCCCGGGCGCTCCTAATGCCGGGGGAACATTTGAGTCCGTCGGGCGCCCTGGGAAGAACGTGACGGACGCGACAGCAACGACCCGGGTCGAACGGCTGCTCGCCGAGTACGTCGCCCTCGCCGACAGCGTGGCCGTCTTCGCCCTCACCTTCCTCGCTCTCTACGTACTCGGCCGCGGGCTCGTTGCCCTCGCCGACCGCTGGATGGAGTTCCGCCGGACCGACCCCACCCTCAGGCGGGGCGCCGGGAAGGCCCTGTCGCTGGCCGTCGTCGCCGTCGCCGTCCTGCTCGCGCTCTCGACCGCCGGCTTCGAGTACGCCCTCCAGCGGTCGGCGATCCTCGTCGCCGCGCTCACCGTCGCGCTCGGTTTTGCCGCCCAGGACGTCATCGGCAACCTCGTCAGCGGCGCGTTCATCGTCACCGACCCGACGTTCAACATCGGCGACTGGATCCGCTGGGACGACGAGGAGGGCGTCATCGAGGACATCAGCTTCCGGGCGACCCGCGTCCGGACGTTCGACAACGAGGTCGTCACCGTCCCCAACTCCGTGCTGACGAACTCGGCGGTGACCAACCCCGTGCTCAACGACACGCTCCGTCTCGAGGTCGCAGTCGAGACCGGCTACGACGACGTCGGCGAGGCCGTGGGGATCATGCGCGAGGAGGCCGATGCCCACACGGAGATCCTCGACGATCCGAAGCCGACCGTCCTGATAACCGACCTCGGCGAGACCGTCCGGCTCTCGGCGCGGATCTGGATCGCCGAGCCCAACCGGCTCACGTTCGCTCGCGTCCGCTCCGAGTACGCCGAGGCGGTCGTCGAGCGCTTCGAGGAGTCCGGGATCGACCTCGGACGGTCGAACGCCCGGGTTCTCGAGGGCGAGGTCGGCGTGGTTCCGAAGGCGATCGACTTCAACAGGCAGTAGCGAGGAGTCCCCTTCCTCACCGAGCGGCGAAGCCGCGAGTAGGGAGGAGAGGAATCGCGTTGCGAAGTTGGGCGAAACAGTTAGTATCGCCCGGTTCGTTGTCCTCTGTCGTCCGAAGCGGGCTTCAGACAGCCCAGCAATGGGTGCCGAACCAACACTTCGGTGCGGGAAAGGTTTGGTTCCTCGCTCCGGACGGGCCGCCGTCAACCGGCCTCGAAGGACGGACCGACGACGCGACCGCTCCGAGCAAGCTCGACTTGCCGCGACGTCGCCGAGGTCACGTCCAATTACATTGCCTCTGCCGACCGACCGCACCGGCACAAAAGTCGGTCCGGGACCACAACTCCCGACCGAAGCCACGCAAGTCCCGTCCGCAGAACGCCGAAGGCGTTCAGGGCGGGGTAGTTGACAGACGAGTGAATCGGGGACTCAGACCGGCTCGCCGAACGCGTAAACGGTGTTCTGACCCGTGACCTCGCAGTCGATGAAGTCACCGGGCTCTATGCCGTACTCGCCGGCGTCCTGAACGATGATCTGACGGTACGCCGAGTCCCGACACTTCACCGAGTCGCCGGTGCCCTCCTCGACGACGAGGATGTCCTCGCGGCGTTCGCCGACCATCCCCTCGTAGGCCGCACCGACGACCTCGCTTTTGAGTTCGCTCATCTCCTTCGAGCGCTCCTTCTTGATCGTCCCGCCCAGCCCCTTCAGGTCGGCGGCGTCGGTTCCGGGACGCTTCGAGAAGCGGGTGACGTTGACCTTCTCGGGCCGCGTTTCTCGAAGCAGGGCCATCGACTGGGCGTGGTCGCGGTCGGTTTCGGTGGGGAAGCCGACGATGAAGTCAGTCGAGAGCGTCCAGTACTCTAGAACTGAATCGAAGGTTTCGACGACTTCGACGTACTCGCCCACCTGGTGCTGGCGGCGCATCTCCCCCAAAACGTCGTTGCTGCCCGACTGGACGGGCGCGTGGAGGAAGTCGTAGAGTTCCTCGTTGTCGGCGAACACGCGGACTAGGTCCTCGCGGATGCCGTGGACGCCCTTCGGGTTCGCCATCCCGACCCGAACCCGGAACTCGCCCTCGAGCGCACAGATCCGCGAGAGGAGTTCGGGCAGTTTTCGCTCGCCCTCCTCCCAGCCGTAGACGCCGGTGTCCTGGCCCGTGACGCGGATCTCCGTTGCACCCGCGTGGAGCAGCGCGCGGGCCTTCTCGACGTTTGCCTCGATGGGTGGAGAGTCGATCTTGCCGGTTGCGTGCTTGGTGATGCAGTACGAGCAGTCGGACATACAGCCCCGCGCGATGGGGAGGATGCCGACGACGCCGTCGAGAACGGGTTCGGCGTCGGGGGTCGTCGTCGGACATTCCCCGTTGGTGACCGCCTCGGGGACCTCGTCCCAGTGGAGGACCTCCCCGTCGACACCGGCCTCGCGGAACGCCTCGCTCTGGGCGATGGCCATACAGCCCGTGACGTAGAGGTCGGCGGTCTCCTCGCTCAACTCCGCTGCGCGCCGGAGCATGTTCCGTTCGGTCTTCTCGACGACGGTGCAGGTGTTGAGGATAGCGACGTCGGCCTCGGTGGCGCCTTCGACCTTGCGATGGCCCGCGTCGCGGAGCCGACGCTCGATCGCGGCGCTCTCGCCGCGGTTCGAGGTGCAGCCGTAGGTCTCGATGTGGTAGCGGGCCACGGCGGGAGTGGGGGCTCGCCGGTCAAAAACACGACGGTCCCGCTCGGCGGTCGCCCGGTCAGATGTCGGCGCGCTCGTAGTCGAGTTCGTCGTAGTAGTCGGCGACGACGTTCAGGGTCGCGAGCAGGGCTCCGAGGACGACGGGTCCGAAGAAGAGACCCATGATCCCGAAGGCGTAGACCCCGCCGAGCACCCCGAGGATGATGATCGCGGGATTGAGGTCGGCGTAGCGATCGACGAGGACCGGCCGGAGGTAGTCGTCAGAGAGGCTGACGACGATCAGACAGTAGACGGCGAGCCCCGCCGCGAACACGGGCTCGCCGGTAACGAACAGGTAGGCGATCGCGGGCCCCCAGATGAGAAAGGAGCCGACCAGCGGGATCAACGCGAGGATTATCATCACGAACGTCCAGAAAGCGGCGTTGGGGATCCCCGTCACGAACAGGCCGATTCCGGCGATCCCGCCCTGGATGAGCGCGATCAGGACGTGACCGAGCAGGACGGCGGCCATCACGGCGTCGAGTTCCTCGTAGAGTTCCGACTGGACGTCGTCGGGAAGCGGCGAGGTCGCGTGGAGCCACCCCATGAGCTCGCGGCCGTCACGGAGGAAGTAGTAGATCAGGAACAGCGCCAGCCCGAGCCCGACGGCGGCGTGGGTCGCGGCGCTGAACCAGGTCGTCGACTGCTCGACGACGACCATCCCGATCTGCTGGCCGGAGTCCCCGACCGCGCCCGCGATGTCGACCTCCCGGCCGGTCAGGTTCTGGATCCGGCTCTCGACCATGCCGACCTGGAGTGCCTCCGGGTCGAGGTTCGAAACGATCGAGGCGGCGTCGCCGGCGACCGCCGCGATGACGACCGCGAACGGGACGAAAAAGGCGGCGATCGCGAACACGATCAGCACGAACGCCGAGATCGTCGGCGACGTCCGGGGGGCGAGACGCCGGTGGAGGGGCGCGAGGACGTACGCGACGAGGATCGCGAGGAGGACGTACTGGACGAACGGGATCACCAGTAGATAGGAGAGAACGGCGAAGACGGCGACCAGCGCAAGCAGGTATCCCTTGCTCAGGTTCACACGAAACCGTTCAGCCGACGGACGCATAAGGCCACTGCAGTCAATACAACCGCCTCGACTCCGAGAGCGGACTTCCCGTCGGGAGTGACCTGAACCAAAGGCTAAAGAGTGAAACCGACCATCATTCGGGTAATGACTATCGTTCGTACGCCGCGGAGGGATCCATCGTGGGCGTCGAGATAACCGAAACCGAGGTGAGCGACGCGGAGTTCGAGGCGATGACGGCGTTCGTCTTCGAGTATCTCGCCGCCAGCGTCGAGAAGGAAACCGAGGGCGGCCGGATGCGGTGGTATCCGTGGCACTCCGCGGAGTACCGCCATAACCATATCCTGAACGTCGTCTCGCTCGCGACGGAGATCGCCGAACGGGAGGGCGCCGACGTCGACGTCACCCGGGTCGCCGCCGTCTTCCACGACGTCGCCAAACTCGAGGCCGACCAGGAACTCCACGCCGAGGCCGGCGCCCGGGTCGCCCGGGAGTACCTCGAGTCCCGCGGGGAGTACCCCGAGTCGTTCGTCTCACAGGTGTGTCGCGCGATCGAACACCACTCCTACCAGGGTTCCGTCGGCGACGTCCCCCTCGAGGCACAGTCGCTGATCGAGGCCGACCTGCTCGACAAGATCGGTGCCAACGGCACCGTCCTCATGCTGTTGCGGATGGGCTACGAGGCCCGCACGCATATGGAGGCCGACGAGATGGTCGATCGGGTCCTCGAACGCGGGCGGACGGCCGCCGACCGGATCGAGAGCCCGACCGCCGAGAGCATCGCCCACCAGCGACTCAAACGGGTGAAGTGGTTCCGCGAGTGGCTCGGCGAGGAGATCGCAGGAATGGACGGCTACCGCTCCGACCGTGGCGACCGCGGCGACTCCACCGGCGACGAGACGTAAGCGCCCGTGGGCCTCCCCGATCGGGAACTCGGCGCGGCGATCGAGTCCGCGCTCGAGGACGACGCCCGGCGTCCCCGTCGGGTCCACGCGCTGTTCGAGGACTACCCGCCCGCGCCGGCGCTGTACGCCGAGTTCGACGTGGATAGCGCCGGCGACGGCGTGGAAAACGACGACGGCGTGGCGCGGGAGGTCGCTCCGGGCGAGGACGGCGAAGAGGTCGCGGTGATCGTCCACAACTTCCGGTACTACCCCCTCGGGATGGAGCGCTGGGGCGTGGGCGTCGTCGAACTCCTCGTCCTGAACGAGCTTCACGAACTCACACACTGGGCGATGACGGGCGGCGAACGCGAGTACTTCGACGACCGGAGCCGGCGCCACCACCGCGGGGACGGCTACTGGCTCAACCCGCCCTTGCTGGAGGTCATCGACTGGCTCCCCCGCGACCACCCCGACGTGCTCGAGGCGGAGACCCCGGTCACGGCACTGGGGCGGCTCCGGCGACGGGTCGCCGGCTGGCTCGGCCGCCAGCGCGCACGCCTGAAGCTATAGCAAACCCGCGACGCCGAGCCAGCAGAAGACGAGCCCGAAGCCCGCGAGCACGAGGGCGCTGCCGGCCGAGACGATCGGCGCGAGCGCGTCGATCCGGTCGCCGGCCGCGACCAGGGCCGCGGGGTAGGCGACGACCCAGATCGCGATCCCGGCGAAAAACCCCAGGAGCAGCGCCGGGCTCCCGGTCTCGATCGGGACCGAGCCGACGAGGTTGCCCAGCGGGACGTGGTCCGCGAGGTCGATCGTGCCGGGCCGGACGAGGCCGACGCCGGCGGTGAGCCAGAACGCGAGCTGGTAGGGGTTGGTCAGCGAGAGGACGAACGTCTTCCGAAAGCCCGCTACGGGCCGCTCGGCCGGGACGAACGAGCCCGAAAGCGAGCCGACTGCGTCGGCCGCGAAGACGAGCATGAGCAGCCCGCCGACCAGAAAGAGGAGGGCCTCGAGGGCGCCCGACCGGGAGACGACGCCCGCGAGCCCGCCGATCGTGAGGACGAACAGCAGAAGGTCGGCCGACATCGCACCGACGCCGGCCCGGAAGCCAGCCACCCAGCCCCGGGTGACGCTCTCGGCGGCGATGATCGCGTTCATCGGACCGGGCGGCGCCGCGAGCGCGACCCCGAAGACGACGCCGACGGCGAGGGAGACGAGGGCAGCCACGCCGTGGGGTCGGGAACGAAGGGAGAAAAACCGCCCGCCATCGGGCCGGACCGTGCCGGCCCGCCGAGCCGCGAGCGACAGGTAGTTAGGGCCGCCAGCCGACTCGCCGGACATGGACGGGGCACTCATCGTCCTCGACGGCTGGGGGCTCGGCGGGGCCGACGATCCATCGGGCCGGAAGGCCGGACGCGACGCGGTCGAAACCGCCCACACCCCCGTGATGGACCGCCTCACACGAGCGGGTGCCGCAGGCAGACTCGAGGTCGCCGGCCGCCGGGTCGGACTCCCCGACGGCCAGATGGGAAACAGCGAGGTCGGCCACCTGAACATCGGCGCCGGCCGGGTCGTCCACCAGGAGTACACCCGGATCGGCGACTCGATCGCCGACGGCAGCTTTCGAGAGAACAGCGCGATCACCGACGCCTTCGAACACGCCCGCGAATCGGGCGGGCGGGTCCACTTTCTGGGACTCGTCAGCGACGGCGGCGTCCACTCGGATCACCGCCACCTCCACGCGTTGATCGGGATGGCGGCCGACCGCGACGTCGAGGCCGTCACCCACGCGATCACCGACGGCCGGGACACCTCCCCGACCGGCGGCCGCGAGTATTTGGGAGCGCTCGAGGACGTGATCGAATCCGAGGGGACCGGCGACGTCGCGACCGTGACGGGCCGGTACTACGCGATGGACCGCGATCACAACTGGGAGCGGACGAAGCGGGCGTACGACGCCATCGTCTCCCGGGAGGCCCCCCACTCGGCGGCGTCGGCCGTCGAGGCCGTCGAAGCGTCCTACGATCGGGGGGAAACCGACGAGTTCGTCGAGCCGACCCTGGTCACGGGAGGAAAGCCCCTCGAGGAGGGCGACTCGGTCGTGTGGTTCAACTTCCGGGCCGACCGGGCCCGCCAGCTCACCCGACTGCTCGCGGATATCGATCCCGAGTGGGAGTTCGCGACCGCCCCGCCGGAGGTGGAAGTCGTGACGATGACCCGGTACGACGCCACGTTCGACCTTCCGGTGGCCTATCCGCCGAACCAACCCTCGAAGGTCCTGGGGGAGGTACTCGCCGACGCCGGGCGGACGCAGCTCCGGACCGCCGAGTCCGAGAAGTACCCCCACGTCACCTACTTCCTCAACGGCGGCCGCGAGGTGGCCTTCGAGGGCGAGCGTCGGGAGATCATCGAGAGCCCCGACGTCCCGACCTACGACCACCAGCCCGAGATGAGCGCGCCCGAGCTGACCGACGCGGCGATCGACGCGATTCGAGGCCCCGAGAGCCCCGACGTGATGGTGCTCAACTACGCGAACCCCGATATGGTCGGCCACACCGGGGACTACCGTGCGGCCGTCGCGGCCGTCGAGGCCGTCGACACCCAACTGGGTCGCCTCGCCGACGCCCTGGCGGACGCGGGCGCCCACGTTCTGGTTACCGCAGACCACGGCAACGCAGACGACATGGGCACCGAGGAAGAGCCCCACACGGCCCACACCTACAACGAGGTCCCCTTCGTCTACGTCGCCCCCGACGGGACCGACGGCGGGCGGACGGTCCGCCCCGGCGGAACGCTCGCCGACATCGCGCCGACCCTGTTGGAACTGATCGGCGTAACCCAGCCCCCCGAGATGACCGGGGAACCGTTGCTCGAGTAGCGACGACACATCGCGGGAGACAGCGGTGTCGTCGTTCTCCCGTTTGTTTCGAGGCGGCGAGAACGCGGACCTCCCTCTCGGATCGAGGACTCCGGTCGAATCTGTGGCGAGAGTGGATCCGTGACGCGGAGAGGTCCGTGAAAAATCACGGTCACTTCGATGACCGTGATGTGTGACGGCCGGAGCGAGAGATTCCGGACGAGAGGTTGTGGAGGAGTATCCTCCACAAAAGGAGATAGGCAGCTACAGCCTCGTAAATATGTCCTATCCTACAGGAGAATATGGCGAAACTCCGAATTTCTTCACGGAGAGGGTCAGGCAGTACGACCGGCGCGACCGATACGTTCTCGGTGGTATCCCGTTGTGGACAACGGTCGTCGTTTCGCCTACTAGAGGCACAAACCCCCGTTCTCAGTGGGCTCCGAAGTTCGAATAGGAGGAGGATACAGCGGCGCGCGGCTCTCGTCCGTGTTCGGTAGGACACTGCTATAGATCCCCGACTGCGACCGAGTGGAGGGAAGCAAAAGTCGAATCCGGAGAGATCGGGCTCACGAACTGTAGAGACAGCCTAGCGCGCTGTAAGGCGTCCCTATTCACGGCTCGGAGAGCGCTGATGGAGTCGGAGCCGAGAACGGTACTACAGGAGGCCTTCCATCCGCTGAGCCCCCCGAGAGCGTTTCGGGGGCGAGAGGAACCGCGTTCAACCGATCGCTGTTGGGTGGAACAGTAGGCGCCCTTTATTCTAAAATCCGGTCAAGGAATCGGACGCCCCACCACGGGGCGAGAGAGACAATGAGCGACGAGATATCGACCGACGACTCGAGACGATCGTTTATGAAAAAGGGCGCGCTCGCCGCCG
>NZ_QPND01000080.1:0-751 GCF_003344565.1 Saliphagus sp. LR7
CGAATTCTGTCCAGCGGAGATCGAATGCTGGGACTCAGTCAGCCTGTTCGGGTTGCGCACTACCCGATCGAGTGGTCTTTCGGATACTCCCCATGGTTCGCGAGAGGAGATCCCGAAGGGCCTCACGGCGGGTGTAGAAGAGCCACGCTCCAATGATGAGATAGATCGCCGTATAGGCGTATAATACGTCGATACTGAGCGCCGTCGCCTGCGGTTCGGAGACCGTTTGGATAATGGCGAATTCGATGGCGACCTGTGAAAGGAAGAGTACGAGCAGCCCGACTGCCTCGCGCATGCTAATCTCAAAGTTCGTCAAGAGCGCGATCGCGAAGAAGCTCTGTGCGGCGGTGATCCAGATCTCGGCGATCTGCTTCTGATCGAACGGCAATCCTCCCAAATGACCTGCGGCGATCGAGTAGACCACCGCGAGCGTGCCGATCAGCAGCGTCCACTGATTGAGCTTTGAGGAGATCAGGGCGTTGAACCCCGCAGTCGAGCGTGCCTTATTGACGAGATAGGCGACGACGATGAGCTCGGGGCTCTCAGAAGCAAGCGGCGCGAGCCACTGGATCATGAAGAACTCGGGGATGCCGTACTGGAGGCCCAACTCCTCGAGGCCGGTGGCGAACGGCTCGACCGCGATAAAGATCAGCACGCCCGAAAAGGCGAACAAGAACAAGACGCTGGCGATGCGTGGTCCCTTCGACCACGATTGAAGATACGCAGGGACGCCGACGTGCACCTCCTCTTC
>NZ_QPND01000081.1:0-657 GCF_003344565.1 Saliphagus sp. LR7
TGCCTTGTTGAATCGCAAGACGTCGTCGAGATACGATCGATAACTCACACGCTCACGGCGTCACAGACGGAATTTCGGAGCTAGAAGATGCAGTAGCGGCCGCTACTGGTGTGTGTTGAAAGGTCAGAACTATGGGGTCTTGCTCCCTTGGTCGGGTGACGGCGGCAATGCCTCTCCCGGATACGTCCGGAGAAAGAGAGCAGGCGGCGAGCCCTAACTCGCCGCCTGCGCGAGGTTGTGCACGATACACTTCCGTGTGAGCTCCCGAAACTGGCCATGCCACGTTCGGGAGCGTAACTTCTCGCCGCCGTCTTCCTTCAGTTGCGAGAAGCCTGTTTCACTCATCCAGCGCTGGTTGTAGTCCTCGTTCATCCGGGCGTTGTGCGCCTTCTGTAACGGTGTCTGCTCCCTGTGCTTGACCAATGGTCGCGTTGATTCGGAGCGACACTCCTCACGGAGGTCGCTCCACGAGTAGTTCGCGTCAGCAGACATCACACGCAGGTCTTCCGCGTTTCGGCGGAAGACCTGCATTCCGATATGGCCGTCCCACGCCTTCTTCGTCGTGAAATGAACGTCTTTGATCGCAAGCGAGTGCACGTCAATCAAGATCGTCGTCTTCATCGACTGGAACGAGAAGTTCGCGCGATCGCGGTAGTG
>NZ_QPND01000082.1:0-609 GCF_003344565.1 Saliphagus sp. LR7
TTGGTCTCTTGGTTCGGTGACGGCGGCGATGCCTCTCCCGGATACGTCCGGAGAAAGAGAGCAGGCGGCGAGCCCTAACTCGCCGCCTGCGTGAGGTTATGCACGATACACTTCCGAGTGAGCTCCCGGAATTGGCCGTGCCAACTCCGGGAGCGTAACTTCTCGCCGTCGTCCTCTTTCAACTGCGAGAAGCCTGTTTCACTCATCCAGCGCTGGTTGTAGTCCTCGTTCATCCGGGCGTTGTGAGCCTTCTGTAACGGTGTCTGCTCCCTGTGTTTGATCAACGGTCGCGTTGATTCGGAGCGACACTCCTCACGGAGGTCGCTCCACGAGTAGTTCGCGTCAGCAGACATCACACGCAGGTCTTCCGCGTTCCGGCGGAAGACCTGCATCCCGATATGGCCGTCCCACGCCTTCTTGGTCGTGTAGTGAACGTCCTTGATCGCCAGCGAGTGCACGTCGATCAAGATCGTCGTCTTCAGTGAGTGGAACGAGTAGTTCGCGCGGTCGCGGTAGTGATGACTGGTTTGATCGCGCTGGAAGCCACTCGCGTCAATGGCCGCTTCACCACTCCAGCCCGCCTGCTCCGCCGAAGCGCGGAGCAGGCGG
>NZ_QPND01000083.1:0-576 GCF_003344565.1 Saliphagus sp. LR7
GAACAGGGTGGTCGTCGTGAATCTCGTTCGCGTCGTAGCTTCCGCCACAGAGTTGTGGGACGTACTTCTTGAGCGCGTTCTTCGCGTATCCGCTCAGATCGTAGTTTACCACCACGTCATTCGCTTCGGTCTGGGTGGTACAATTCGCGTTGAACGCGGTTTCGAGAGCGTCTTGGTACGCCCGCTTTGTCTCGCAGAGCTTCCGGTGCTTGTGAGCGTTCGGCTCCACAAGCTTGAGTTCCAACGTCTCGGTAAGTTCGGTCACTGTTTGCCCTCCTCGTGTCGTCCCGAGAAACGCCGTGCGTTTCTCGTGTGCCAAACAGAACTCATGAGTTCTGTTGACGCTGGATGTAGTCTTGAACCGTTTCGCTTGAGACGTGTCCTGCTGTTCCGGCGTAGTAGCCGCGCTCCCACTTGATTTTCTCGCCGTCGTGGTCGGCGTATCGGTGATTGTACTTCCGCGAACTGATTCCCTTGAACCAGTTGGCGAGAAGTGACGGGGCGTGCTTCGGTGGGCTACTCACGAACAAATGAACGTGGTCGGGTTGGACGGTGAGGTCAACAATCTCCAACCCT
>NZ_QPND01000084.1:0-567 GCF_003344565.1 Saliphagus sp. LR7
TCGGCAGAATCGTCAAGCGTGTCGTGTGAGTGCTCGTGCCCGCCGAGAAACGGAACCCATGCTGTGAGCCGGCTGAATCGATTCTCATCGTCGTGGTCGTGTGAGTGTGGGTGTTCGTCCTCGTGATCATGCTCGTGCTCGTCACTGTGTTCGTGAGAATGATCTCTGTGACTGTGTGAGTGGCCGTGGAGGTATTCGCGGATTCCGAGTGCGATGAGTAACACGCCAGCGACGAGACTGACCGGTCCGCCGATTTGGACGTCTCCGAAGAGCACGATCGGCTCGTTGACCTGTGTGAGGTTGAAATAGGATTTCGCGTAAAAGAACACTCCCACCATCGCAATACTGCTGACGAGGTGGCCGACGCCGATGATGAAACTCGCAGCGAAGCCATAGAGCCACTTGTTCGTCTGGTCGAGCGCATACGAGGCAGCTACGGGCCACCCATGCCCGGGTTCGATTCCGTGGACCGCCCCGAGAGCAATCGCCCCGGCAAAGAGCCCGAGATTGTCGAGATACACCATCTGTGCGGTAATATTCCGAAGACGATCGGTTTATGGATTGTTA
>NZ_QPND01000085.1:0-543 GCF_003344565.1 Saliphagus sp. LR7
TCACCAACGCCGCGGGCGTCCCCATCGAGGGCGCCGAAGTCGTCGACGCCGATCAGGGGGCCTTTTCGGCGACCACGGACGCCGACGGCAACTACACCATCGAGGGCGTCACGCCGGGAACGAAGGCACTTCGGGCGATCCACGAGGAGTACCCCGATTCGGACATCACCTTCGTCGAGGTCGCTCCCGGCGAAACCACCAGCCAGAACCTCACGCTGGGCACCTACTTCGAAGTCTCGAACCTCGAGGCACCGGGATCGGCCCAACAGGGCGAGACGATCGAGGTCTCGGCGGACGTCACCAACACGGGCGACCAGGAGGACACCCGTACGGTGTTTTACTTCCCGCCGGGCACGGACTTCGGGACCGCGGTTCTGGACTACGAGCCGGACCAGTCGAAGACGGTGACCCTGGATGGCGGCGAGACCACCACCGTCTCGTTCTCCTACGAGATCCCCGCCGACGAGGAAACCGGCGACCTCCAACACGGCGTCTCCGCCGACGAGGTCGCCACGGCCACCATCACCATCGAAGAGGGCGGCG
>NZ_QPND01000086.1:0-524 GCF_003344565.1 Saliphagus sp. LR7
GCCCGATCCTGGGTGAGATGAGCATGATGGGAGCGTAGTTATCGGCCACGAGCAGAATCCGCCCGACCGGATTCTGCTCGCGGATCTCTTCGAGAGCCTCGACGATCGTCTCTTTGACCATCCGCTCTTTGAACGTGATTACGCTGGTTCCAGTCAGCGCGTAGAAGCCGATTGACCGCCATGGAACCGTTACGAGTGGCTTTGGGATTTCGACCGTCCGATCGAACGACCACATCCGTTGAGAGTTCTCGAATGGCTGGGGCCACGCTTCATCGAAAGAACCCAAGGACGACTGGATCATCCTCCTCATGCGTGTGATCGTCCTCGCCGAGCGCCTCTCCAAGGCGCTCGGCGAGAATCTCGTCTGCGTTCTCGGGGCTTCGGGGATCCATCGGACGTGGCTTGGCGTAGTGCATTCCTGAGGCGCGAAGTTTCCGAGCGAGATGCGTCGGGTGATAGCTGACGCCGTAGCGGTCTTCGATGAGTGTGTGAATTTCCCGTGGCGTCCACGGTTGGCCGTCTTC
>NZ_QPND01000087.1:0-519 GCF_003344565.1 Saliphagus sp. LR7
GCCGTTTCCGTTCCCTCCGTTGCCGCCGCCTCCTCCGCCGAGGTCGGTCGAGAGGAGGTTGAGTTCGGGGCTGAACATCGAGGCGTCCTCACCCAGCGTCCCGCTGTCGCCGCTGCTGAGGCTGACGTCCTGGGAGAACAGGAACGCGGTGATCCCCGCGGACCCGTCCAGATTGTACCGGATGACGTGGCCCGTGTAGTCGTCGGGCTGGGAGATCTCCGAGACCGTTTCGTCGTCGACCTGGAGGACGTTGACGGTCGTGCTCTGTTCGAGCTGGGCGACCACGTCGAAGCTCTGTCCCGGGTGGTAGTCGTACGAGAAGACGAGGGCGTTCCCGTCTTCCTGGGCGGCGACACCGCTCGCGGACGCGCCCGCACCGATCGCCAGCGCGCCGGCGGCGAGCGCGCCCTTTTTCATAAACGATCGTCTCGAGTCGTCGGTCGATATCTCGTCGCTCATTGTCTCTCTCGCCCCGTGGTGGGGCGTCCGATTCCTTGACCGGATTTTAGAATAAAGGGC
>NZ_QPND01000088.1:0-509 GCF_003344565.1 Saliphagus sp. LR7
GTGCCGACGACGTTGAACGTCATCGAGGAGATTTCCCGGGGAAGCGTGCAGTCGACGGTGACGAACGTACCGTCGTCCATCACAACGAACCCGCCCCCGCCCGAATCGTCAACCTGTTCGCCTGCCTCGAGACTCTCGACGGCTTCGTTCTCGCCAGTGATGTACCCCGAAACCCGCTCCGCGCGCGCGTCGAGCAGGTAAACCAGCGTGTCCAGCAGGTGTGTCGAGTTCCGCAGCAGTTCCATCCGGAACTGAGTGCTTACCGACCGGATCTCCCCTAGTAAGTTCTCCTCGTGGATCAACTGTCGGAGCTGCTGAAGCTTGTCCGTAAACCGGAACGAGTGGTTCACCAGCAGTTCCGTCTCCGTGTCCGCACAGACGTCGACCATCTCCTCGGCGTCGCTCACCTGCGAGGCGATGGGCTTCTCACACCAGATCAGCGACGGGTCCGCCGTCGAGCGGGCGGCGTCGACGACGTGGTCGTGATGGAGGTAGGAGGGCGTACAGAC
>NZ_QPND01000089.1:0-293 GCF_003344565.1 Saliphagus sp. LR7
CCGCCACCACCACCACCGTAGCCACCGCCGCCACCGTAGCCGCCGCCGCCACCGCCGTAGCCGCCGCCGCCATCACGGCGCCCGCCACCGCCGTAGCCGCCGCCTCCACGGCCACCACCGTAGCCGCCGCCGCCGCCTCCACGGCCGCCGCGGGACTGGGCCTCGTTGACGGTGATGTTGCGGCCGTCCAGCTCCTTGCCGTTCATGCCCTCGATGGCGTTCCGCATCGCCTCCTCCGTGGAGAAGGTGACGAAGCCGAAGCCGCGGGACCTCTGCGTCTCCCGATCGAGGAT
>NZ_QPND01000009.1:0-147465 GCF_003344565.1 Saliphagus sp. LR7
ATTGTACTTCCGCGAACTGATTCCCTTGAACCAGTTGGCGAGAAGTGACGGGGCGTGCTTCGGTGGGCTACTCACGAACAAATGAACGTGGTCGGGTTGGACGGTGAGGTCAACAATCTCCAACCCTTTCTCGTCGGCGATTTCGTGGAGTATTCGGCGCACACGGTCTTCAACCTCATTACCCAGTACCGAGTTTCGGTACTTCGGCAACCACACTATGTGGTAGTTGAGGGTGTAGGTTGCGTGCCGTGTGGTCTTCATCCGTACTACACACTATGGAAGGCGACCGTCTTAAAACCACCGAGTGCAGGGGAAATCCAGCCGTTCGTAGCAACATAGCCCAGACGCACTATGCCTACCGCTCGACCCGCGCCTGAAGACGCGGGTATGCGCTCGCACTATGTATCAACGACAGAACACGGAGGTCAGTTAGATAAATACTGCGTGTGAACGTCCCATATGATAAAACGCAGCCCCGTGACTGTTCCGATTACACCTAATACGGGAAGCAGAAACGGGCTCCCGCGTTCATTACATCCATCGTTCCAGATGAGTCCACCTCCTCGGAGAGGACCACCCGTTCCGGGTGGAACGACCCCTTCGATCGAACTCCGCGTCGGGTGGATGCCGATCATATCACAAATCGCACTGTCAAACTGACAGGCAAGTGCCGTCTGTGAGGAGAACACAATGGTCGCAACGAGCATCAGCAATCCGAAGGCAAAAATTCCGTAACTGGCGTATCCGGCCGATATCGAAGCCATATCTCAGCTATAGACACATATTCGAATTGATGTTTTAGGATTGACTAGTCTCGGAGGTCTTACTCGTTACCGATCGCTCAGTCGGCACCTCCACTGAACAGGATCGCCCTCGGACGTCCTCGCGAAACCGATTCGGTGAACCGTCCACGAGTTCCTGGGACTACTCGACCACGTCGGCGGGCCTGGCCCCCGCGAACTCGACCAGCCGCTCGGGGTCGATCGGGAAGACGGCCTCGGGGGTGCCGGCGGCGGCCCACACTTCCTCTTCCGCGAGGAGCGTCTCGTCGACGAGCGTCGGGACGTCCCCGTCGTGACCGAACGGCGGGACGCCCCCGATGGCGTAGCCGGTGGCCTCCCGGACAGTGTCGGGATCGGCCATCCTCACGTCTCCGGTCTCGAGTTCCTCGGCCACCTTTGCCTCGCTGGCCCGGTTGGCACCGCTGGTGACGACCACGATCGGATCGCCGTCGGCGACGAAGACGAGCGCGCTGGCGATCGCCCTCACCTCGCAGCCGACAGCGGCCGCGGCGTCCTCGGCGGTCTTCGTCCCCTCGGGGAACTCGTGGATCGCGAGGTCGATGCCGAACTGATCGGTCACGCGGTCCCGAAACTCCCGGGCTCGCCGGTGCATACCGAGGTCGGACGGGGTGGGGGAACATGATCTCCACGATCCGGCCGAACCGTGTGTGTTCGGCGCCGAACTCACTCGCCGTCGTCGAGGAAGAACTCCTCGCGTTCGAACGGCTCGTCCTCGCCTTCCACCGCGAGGACGTCGAGGGCCGTCACCTCCGCGTCGGTGCCGAGCAGGCCCGCGAGGCTCGGCTCGGTCCGGTCGTCGTCGCCGCTTATCAGCTCCTTCACGTAGAGGCCCCCCTCGCCGTGGATCTCGACGTCGGCCCGGGTCGGCTCCTCGAGGTCGCCGCCGGCGTCGTAGACGGTCCGCTCGCGGACCATGCTCGCCCGGCGGTGATCGACCCGCTGGGGCGTCTCCTGGGCGACGGTCGTTCCCCGGAGTTCGGCGAGGGCGCCCTCCAGTTCGCCCTCCTCGACCGGCTCGCCGAAGGCGACCTCGGCCCGATACCGCTTGCTCGCCGCGTGTTCTTTCACGCGCTCGACGGTCTCGTAGCTCGCGAGCCGGAGGCCGGAGACCTCGACGCCCACCTCCGATTCGTTGATCGCCGTCTCGACCGGCGCGAGCTCCGGCGAGCGGTTACGGGGGCGTTCCACTTCGAGGACGAAGGGCCGTCCCTCCCCGAGCATCCGGGCGTCGACGTCCTCGCGGCCCGCGCCGTGGAAGGTGCCCGCTTCGCCGTCCATCGCCTCGACGACGTGGGGGCGGACGACCTGCTCGACGCTCGTGTCGTACATGTAGCCCGAGCCCCCGCAGTGGTCGCAGGGCTCCTCG
The DNA here is from genome assembly GCF_003344565.1 of Saliphagus sp. LR7. Taxonomy (NCBI): domain Archaea; kingdom Methanobacteriati; phylum Methanobacteriota; class Halobacteria; order Halobacteriales; family Natrialbaceae; genus Saliphagus; species Saliphagus sp. LR7. The sequence continues at coordinate 2,170 of NZ_QPND01000009.1, forward strand.
CCGTCGTCGCCGAGCTGGACGCCGCTGCCGCCACACTCCCGGCAGGGCCACTCGGTCTGGGGGATTTCGCGTTCGCGCTTGCGGTAGCGCCCGTAGACGAACGCGGGGTTGACCTGGACGTCGACGGCGTGGCCCGTCACGGTGCCGGTCTCTATGACCTCCCGGGGGTCGAACGCCTCGAGATCGATCACGGCGAGGGCGTCGGGTCGGTCGAAGTCGACGTCGGCCCCCTCCAGGCGGGTGCCGACCCGGCGGCCGACCTCGCGGTTGCGGTCGCGATTGAGTGCGTCGCCGGCGTCGGCGGGGAGGCCCGCGTCCTCCCGGAGGAGGCGGTCGTTCTCCTCGACCAGCGGCGGCGTTCGGGTACCGACCTGGTAGCTCCCGACCGAGAACCCCTCGAGGGCGGCGACGACGGCCTCGGCGAGCGCGTCGGCGACCTCCGGGGCGCAGTAGCCCTCACAGACCCAGCAGTCGACGGGGGAGACCGGCTCGTGGGGCTCGTCGTCCTCCAGGGCGATCGTCGTCCGCAGTGCCCGCCCGCGCTCGGCGTTCGTCAGCCCGAAGCTCCGTTCGGCGAAGGGGCGTCCGAGACAGGTCGCACAGACCGGCCCCGTCCCGGCGACCGCGCGGGCCTGCTCGAGTATCGTCATCGCCTGTCCTCGGGACGGGCGGGGTAACACGTTTTCCCTTCGACGCCGAGGATTCAAGTCCGTCCCGTCCCTCGACGAGGCCATGAGTGATCCCCGAGCGGGCCCGGACCTCGGCCGGCGACGGCTTCTCGCGGCCGTCGGCGTCGCGTCTGCGAGCGCGCTCGCCGGCTGTTCGAACCCGCTGAACCAGGCGGGGACGAACGACACGGACGATGCAAACGAGACGAACGGGAGCGCGACCAACGGGACCGACGCCGCCACCGGGACGAACGAGACGGACGCGAACGGGACCGCGACGAACGGAACGGAATCCAACGGGACGGCGACGGAGGCGGGCGAGAACGCCACCGATCCGGCGGCGGACGCGGACGTCTACCACGAGGTCTACGAAGCGGTCGTCGGTTCGGTCACGTTCCTCCAGGTCGGCGGCGTCGAGGACCCACGGACCGGCAATCAGGGCCAGGGACAGGGCTCGGGCTTTCTGTACGACGACCGCCACGTCGTCACGAACCAACACGTCGTCGTCAACGGCGACGAGGTCGACGTCCGCTACACCAACGGCGACTGGGCGACGACCGAGATCCTGGGCTCGGATCGCTACAGCGACCTCGCCGTCCTCGAGGTCGATCACGTCCCCGAGGACGCAGAGCCCCTCGGCCTCGCGACCGATTCCCCCCGGGTCGGCCAGGAGGTGCTCGCGATCGGGAACCCGTTCGGGCTCGAGGGCTCGATGAGCCAGGGGATCGTCAGCGGCGTCGATCGCACCCTCGAGATGCCCGGCCAGGGGTTTGCCTACCCGAACGTCGTCCAGACCGACGCCGGGATCAACCCCGGCAACAGCGGCGGCCCGCTCGTCGATTTAGAGGGAGAGGTCGTCGGCGTCATCAACGCCGCCGGCGGCGACAACGTCGGCTTCGCGATCTCGGCGGCGCTGACCGACCGGGTCGTTCCCGCCCTGATCGAGGAGGGCGAGTACCGCCACCCGGTTCTGGGGATCAGCCACGTGCCCGTCGATCCGACGATCGCCGAGGAGAACGACCTCCCGGAGGCCGACGGCGTCATCGTCTACGACGTCGTCGATGGCGGCCCCGCCGACGGCGTCCTCGAACCGTCGCCCAACCAGGTCCAGCGCGGCGGGAGCGCTGTCCCGGTCGGTGGCGACGTCGTTCTCGAGCTCGCCGGCGAGTCGACCCCCGACGGCCACGCCCTCGCGCGGGTCCTCGCCCTCCAGACGAGTCCCGGCGAGACGGTGCCCGTCCGGGTCTACCGCGACGGCGAGGAAACCACCGTCGAGGTCACCCTCGGCGCCCGCGCGGAGATCGCCGAGGAGATGGGGACGGGATCCGCGTCCCAGTCGCCCTGACGACGGGGGCGCGCCGTTCTCGCGACCTCACGGCGCTCGCGCCTGCCTCCCGCGGACTCTCTGAGTCCGCGCCTGCCTCCCGCGACCTCACAGCGCTCGCGCTGCCGGCGTCCCACACTCCACACAGACGACCGCCCGATCGCCCTTGTAGCGCTCGCGAACGAGGTCGCCATCGCAGTACGTACACGCTCGCCCCTCGAGCCTGGCGAACAGTTCGCGGGCCCCGCCACGCTCGGCTCGTGCCATGGGCCGGGCTCCGCCCGCGCGAGGGGAAACGCCTCCCCATGCGTATGCAACCCGCACGCGAAACGAGGCTCCTATCCCGCCGGCCGCCCTCGTGCCGGTATGCGCCAGTTCGTCTGCCTCGGCCACGAACTCCCGACCGACGCCGACTTCTCGCTCGACGACCTCCCCGGCGCCGGTCGCCTCGACGCGCTCTGCCGGTCGATCACCGCCGCCCTGCTCGTCTCCCACGACATCCGCGAGGACGTCCGGGTCCACGTCGTCTGCCGGGACGAACTCGCGATCACCTTCGACGGGAGCGAGCTGCGGCGGCTGAACCCCGACGAGCGAAGCACTGCAGCCCTGGTTCGGACCGCCCTCGACGCCCGCGAGGAGGCCATCGGCGCGATGCCCGCCGAACCGAGCCCCGGGATCTCCCTCTACAGGCGGGGGCTCGAGGCCACCCTCGATGCGGTCGCCGGCGAGGGGCCGCTCCTCACGCTCCACGAGGACGGCGACCCGCTCGCGGAGACCGAGCCGCCCGCGGATCCCGTTTTCGTCCTCTCGGACCACCGCGACTTCACCGAGCGCGAGGGCGAGCTGCTCGCCGAGCGGGCCGACCGACGGCTCCGGATCGGCCCCACGAGAGTCCACGCCGACCAGGCGATCACCGTCGCGCACAACTGGCTGGATACCGACGGCTACACGGCGTACTGATGGACCGGGAAGCGGGGGACGGCGGGCGGGGCGACGACGGCGACCGGCGGACGACCCCGCCGCCGGAGACCGACGACCGCTTTTCGGTCCCGCTGCGGGGCGTCGCCGTCGATCGCGAGACGCGGTGTGCCCACTACGACGACCCGGTGGACGTGATCGCCTTCCGGTTTCCCTGCTGTGGCGCCTACTACCCCTGTTTTTCCTGCCACGAGGAACTCGCCGACCACGACGGAGAGCGGATCCCCCGGTCGGCGTTCGGCGAGCCCGGCGTGCTCTGTGGTGCCTGCGGCGCGACCCTCTCCGTTGAGGCCTATCTCGCCTGCGACGAGGCCTGTCCCGACTGCGGGGCCGCGTTCAACCCCGGCTGCCGTCGCCACCACGACCGGTATCTCGAGACATAGCCCTCGCCTGCGGCCCGGTCCTCGAGGGTCGCAGTTCCGGAAACGTTAAACGATCAACGGGCGTTAGTCCGCCTGCGGGCCGGTGGGGTAGCTTGGTATCCTTCGGCCTTCGGGTGGCCGTAACCGCGATTCGAATTCGCGCCGGCCCACTTTTCCCGCACCGCGATACGAGGAGCGCAGCGACGAGTCCGAGATGCGGGTAAATGGACCCAAGCGGATTCGAGCACGGCGGACGAGCGAAGCGAGTCCCCAGGAGTTCGAATTCGCGCCGGCCTACTTCTCGTACCGTGATCGACCGGAGTCGCGCTGTTGCCTGCCCGATTCGTCTCCGCCCGGTTCGTCCCGTCCGAGACTGGTCATTGCTCGTGGACATCTCCTCGCGAGAACCGTTGAAGGGGTCGATATCGGCCGTTGCAAGCACTACCTTGTTTACACTCCTCGTGGACGATCCTGGGCATGGTCGTCGCATCCATCATCGTGTTCGTCGTCAGCCTCCTGATCGGCGCGCTGGGCATCTACGTCGGTGCCCGGGTCGTCACGGGGGTCGAGGACTACACCTACGCGATCGTGACCGCCCTGCTGGGAGCGATCGTCTGGGCGGTCGTCGGCTTCTTCTTCGGGTGGGTTCCGCTGCTAGGGCCGATCCTGGTGTTCATCGCCTACCTCGCGATCATCAACTCGCGGTATCCCGGCGGGTGGATCGATGCCCTGTTGATCACCCTCGGGGCCTGGCTCACCGTCTTCGTCGTGATGTACGTCCTCGCCGTCCTCGAGATCGTCACGTTCGAGGCGGTGGGCGTTCCGGGATTCTGACCCGCTCGCGGTCCGCAGATCGCTCGATCAGCGGTCGTCGGAGTCGGGGCCGGGATCGGGGTCGCCGTGCCGGCGGCGGTCGATGGCGGCCATCGCCGGGCTCGCGGTGATCCCGTGGAGGACGATCGAGGCGAGGACGACCAAGCCGACGACCGCCCAGAGGCGCTCGGCCGCGACGAGGAGTTCGATTTCCGTAAACGAGGCGTGAGCGAGCGCAAAGGAGAGGTAGTAAAACGAACCGACGCCGCGGATCCCGAACCAGGAGACCGCCGCCCGGTCGGCCAGGGGGGCGTCCGAACCCGCGAACGCGAGCAGGCCCGAGAGCGGCCGGACGACGAGGAGGATCGCGAGCGCGACCGCGACGCCGGCCGGCGTCAGCGGGGCGAGCAGGCCGCCGGCGACCGCGCCGCCGAAGAGAACGAGGACGGCCGCCATCAGCAGGCGTTCGACGATCGCCGCGAAGTCGTGGAGCTCGCGGTGGTACTCGTGGGTCCACTCGTAGCGTCTGAGCGCGAGTGCCGCGACGAACACCGCCAGAAAGCCGTAGCCGCCGACCAGTTCGGTCAGGCCGTAGGCGAGCAGCGTCGTCGCGAGCGCCTCGGCGCCGGCCATCACCTCGGCCCGGCGGGAGGGCGCCGGCGAGCCGAAGACGAGCCGAGCCATCAGGACTCCGATCGCATAGCCGGCGAGGACGCCGACGGCGATCCGGTAGCCGACGTCGACGAGCGCCCACTCCGCGAGCCACCGCCAGCCGCCCGTGGCGGCGGGCCCGGTCGCCGCTGCGAGCGCGATCGCGAGGTAGGTAAACGGAAAGGCGAGCCCATCGTTGAGCCCCGCCTCGGACGTCAGCGAGAACCGTACCGACCCCCAGCGGTTCTCGGGCGCGCGCTCCTCTTCGACCTCGGTCAGGGGCGCACCGGCTTCGACGTCGGATGCCAGGACGGGATCGGTTGGCGCGAGAACCGCACCCAGCAAGACGGCCGTCGCGGGCAGGAGTCCGAGTACGCCCCAGCCCAGGAGTGCGGTCAGCGTGATCGTGACGGGCATCGCGACGGCGAGCAGCCGCCAGGTCGAAGCCCAGCCCGCGAGGCCGAACGGCCGGTCGATCTTCAGCCCCGCGCCCATCAGGGCGACGATCACGACGAGCTCGGCGAGGCGCTCGGTCGCCGCCGGGGTGGCGACCGGATCGACCGCGGGCGCGCCCGGCACGACCGTAAAGAGGACCGCGCCGAGGGCGACGTAAACGATCGGGAGCGAGAGGGGCTTCCCGGCGAGCCGCCGGGGGAGGACGATCGCCCCGAACAGCCCGAGGGCGACGATCACGAGGAAGACGTCATACGGACTCACTCCCGACTCTACGGCACCGGGGACGGTAAACGGGCGGCTTGCCGCGGGCTACGACCGTCCGGGACCGGTTTCGCCCTCCGCCTCCGCGCGCTCGTCGATCATCGAGGCGGCCGTCTCGAGCCAGTCTCCCCACCGGAAGCCCGCGGCGACGACGGCCGCCCAGCAGACGTAGGAGAGGACGATCCCGGCGTAGACCCCGGGGAGGCCGTAGCCGAGGGTGATCGCGAGCAGGTACGAGCCGGCGAGCATGAAGACGACCGTGCCGAGAAACCGGGCGTAGAACGGCGTCCGGGTGTCGCCGGCGCCCCGCAGCGCGCCCGAAAGCGGGAAGAAGACCCCGAAGAAGAGCATCGAGACGCCGAAGACCCGGGTGAACTCGACCGCGTAGGCCCTCGTCGCCGCGTCGCTCGTGAACACGCCCGCGAGCGGGGCGGCGGCGACGACGAGGACGACCCCCGAGACGCCCATCGTGACGGTCCCGAGGACGAGGATCGCCCGGGCAGCGAACCGGGCGCCCGCGGGGTCGTCCTCGCCGACGGTCTGGCCGACGACGATGCTCGCCACCGTCGAGAGCGAGCGGTAGATCGGCCCGGTGAGCTGCTGGTAGATTCGCCGGCCGATGTGGTAGGCGGCGTTGACCTCGGTGCCAAAGAGCAGGAGGAGGGCGTTGAACGGGAAGTTCGCCAGCGAGGTGCTCATCCCCTCGGCGAAGTTCGGGACGCTGACCGCGATCAGCTGGCGGGTGATCGTGGGGTCTCGAGGCCGGGTGAGCCCGGGCGGGGTCCGCTCGCTGGCGATCGCTCCGACCACCGCGACCGCCTCCAGCGTGCGGCTGACGGCCGTCGCGAGCCCGACGCCGACGATACCGAGGTCGGGCGCGACGGAGATCCCGAGGCCGAGGCTCACCGTCAGGAGGATGTTACAGACGTTCGCCGTCCCGTTGACGTACATCGGGGTGCGGGTGTCGCCCGTTCCCTGGAGCGCGCGGGCGCCGACGAGGCCGACGATCCGGACCGGCGCGGCCACGAAGACCAGCGTCAGATAGGCCCCGCCGAGCGTGACGACCTCGGTCTCGGCACCGAGCACCGCGATCAGGGAGGGGGCCGCGAGCAGGCCGACCGCGACGAGGGGAAGCCCACAGAGAAAACCGATCAGCAGCGCCTGGCTGACCGCCCGGTCCCGGTCCAGGTCGGCGCCCCGGCCGGTGTCCTGGCTCGAGAGCGCGATGGCGCCCGTCCCGAGGCCCAGGCCGATCCGCAGCGGGAGCTGGGCGTAGAGGTCGGCGAGGCCGACGGCGGCGACCGCCGCCGGGGAGAAGAGGCCGGTGACGACGACGTCGACGGTCCGCATCAGCGTGTTCAGCGTCTGCTGGACCGCGATCGGCCACCCTAGCCCGACGGCTCGCCGCCAGACCGCGAGCACGTCGTCGCGTCCCCGACCGAGCAGCGCCATCCACTCGCCCGGATGCCGACCCCGATAAACAGGCTGGCGGAAGGGGAGGGCCTTACTGGGACCGGCGCTAGGCCGGCTCCGTCCCGCCAGGAACTATCATAAATATTATTTTTCTGTGGACGAACCGGGCGTTCCTGCGAACGGGGTCGGGATGCGCGATGCTGCCGGGATGCTCCCGACGGGCACCGGTAACCGATCGCATCGGAAACGTTTTCTATCAGTGCTAACGAGTATCACGTATGCAACTGGATCGACGGGAGCTTTTGTTCTCGGGGACGACCGCCCTCGCCATCGGGCTCGCCGGCTGTGCGGCCGAGCCCCTCGACGGGGACGAAGAGGAGAACGAAACCGACGATAGCGATACCGAGGGCAACGACAGCGACGGCAACGACACCGACGGCAATGAGTCCGACGGGGAGGACCTCGGGAACGATACCGACGACGGCGGTCTCGACGAGAACGGAACCGACGAGACGGACGACAACGACACCGACGACAGCGACAACGGGACGAGCGACGGGTTCGGCGACGACGAGACCGACGGCAACGGGACGGACGACGACAACGATACCGACACCGACAACGGCACGGACGATGCCGATGGCGAGACGAACGGCACCGACGGCAACGAGTCCGAGGGCAACGACACCGATGACAACGGGACGGACGACGAAACGGACGGCAACGACACCGACGACGACCCGGCCGGCAGCGGGGACGTCGAGGCACCACCCCAACACCCGATCACCGTGACGGTCTTCGGCCCGGCGGGCGAACGGGTCGAGGGCGCGACGGTCCACGGCACCGGCGGGTCCCTCGAGGCCGACGTCTCGACGGAGTTCGTCGCCGAGACCGACGCCCAGGGCGTCTACACCGACGAGGTCTACGAGAACGAGTACACCATCGAGGTCAGCCACCCCAACTTCGAGTCGGCGACGGTCGATCACGTCCACGACGGCGAGAGCGAACTCACCGTCGAACTCGAGTCCGCCGAAGGCGAGCCCGACACCTCCCTGCTGCGGCTGTGGGTGACGAACGCGGTCGGCGACCCGATCGAGGGCGCCGAGGTCGCGGGCGTCGGCGACTCCCACCCCGCGGACATCCCCCTCGAGTTCTCCGGCGAGACCGACGGCGAAGGGCTCTACGACGACGTCATCTACGAAAACCAGTACACGATCGAGGTCTCACATCCCGACTACGTCACGAAGACGGTCGAACACAGCCACGAGGGCGAAAGCGACGTCGTCGTCGCCCTCGAGGCCGAAGGCGAGCCCGGAACCGCGGGACTGACCCTCCGGGTCGTCGACGGGAACGGCGACCCGATCGAGGGCGCCTCCGTCCTCGGGACCGGCAAACCGACCCCGGGCGACGTTCCCCTCGAGTTCTCCGGCGAGACGAACGGAAACGGGGTCTACGGCGACGTGATCTACAAGAACACGTACACGATCGAGATCGACCACCCCGATTACGCAGGGACGACCCTCGAACACGACCACCGGATGGACACCGATATCGAGGTCGAACTCCAGGCCCAAAGCGAGGCGGCGCTCACCGTCCGTGCGGTCCACCCCGTTTCGGGGGAGCCGGTTTCCGGCGTGACCGTCTCGGTCGCACGCGAGGACGGGACCGGCCGCGAACTCGAGGCCGAGACGGGACCGACTGGCCTCGCCTCCTTCGACGTCGAGCCGGCGGAGTACCGGATCGTCGCCTACGAGCGCGAACTCTACCGGACGAACCCGATGGCGACGGTCGTCACGGTCGGCGAGGACCCACGGACGGTCCAGGTTCGGGCGGTCGTCGAGCCCGAGGACTGTACCGCCCCGGTCGAGGTCGTCGACGGGGGGACGGGCGACCCCGTCGAGAACGCGACCGTCTCCGTCGACGTCGCGCGGCCCGACCACGGCCTCATGGAGAACCCGACGGGCGAGACGGGCGCCGACGGCACCGTCGAGATCACGACCTGGTGTGGCGAGTGGACGATATCCGCACGCGCCGACGGCTACAACCGGGTCCCCCAGGAACAGGCCCGGGTCGCCGGCGACCGCGACGAGCCGATCACGATCGAGCTCTGAGAGGGTCGGTTACAACGGTGTACCGTTCGATCGCGCCACCGTGTTGCGATCGACGGGGCACTGACTTGGAACCGATCCTATGAGCGGTCCGTTCGGTCCGCCGGGCATCCCGACGGTCGTGTGCCGTCGCTCCCGACGAGCCCGTAGAATCAGGCGTTCAGAACCCGCCGGAGCACGTCGGGTGCGTCCGCCAAGGCCTCTTCGAGGGCCTCGCCGTCGGGCCCGCCGCCCTGGGCGAAGTCGGGCGGACCGCCGCCGCCGCCGCCGACCCGGGCGGCGAGTTCGGAGACGACCTCGCCAGCGTCGACGCCGGTTCCTTCGGGGGCGGCGACGACGAACTGGGCGCCGTCTCGGGCGCTGCCGATCACCGCGATCGTGCCGTCCTCGGCGACCGCGTTCGCCGTCGCCTGGAGCTCGTCCATGTCGGCGTCGATGCGCTGGATCACCGCGGTCGCGTCGCCGACCGCGACCTCCTCGCCGCCGCCCCCGCCGCCCGCGCGGGCCGCAGCGAGCTGTTCTCGCAGATCGTCGATCTCCTTGCCCCGGGCCTTCCATTCCTCGAAGAAGCGGTCGGCGGTTTCGGGAACCTCCTGGGGGGAGACGTCCAGGATCTCCGCCGCCTCGTAGAGGGCGTCCTCGACCTCCTGGGTCGCCGAGATCGCGGCGTCGCCCGCCGCGAACGTGAGCCGCTCGACGCCGTCCTGGACGCGCTCGGTCGAGCGGATCTTGATCGCGCCGACGTCGCCCGTGCGGGCGACGTGGGTCCCGCCACAGGCCTGGACGTCCTCGGCGACGTGGATCAGTCGAATGTTCGTCCCCGGCGGGATGCCGCCCTGATAGAGGTCGAACCCGTGTTCGGCCTCGGCCTCGTTTCTGTGGGGCCATTCCTGGCTCACCGAGGTGTTGTCCATCACGATCTCGTTGGCGACGTCCTCGATTTCCTTTACCTCCGCCCGCGAGATCCGATCGTAGTGGCGGACGTCGATCCGCGAGGAGTCGATGCCCTTCTGGGCGCCGGCCTGGCGGATATGCTCGCCCAGGACCTCCCGGGCAGCGTGGATGACGATGTGGGTCGCGGTGTGGTGGCGCATCAGCCGCCGGCGGCGGGTCACGTCGATCTGACCCTTCACGAACTCGCCTTTCCCGAGGTCGCCGTCGGTCCGGTGGAGGACGACGCCGTCCTCGCGCTGGACGTCCCGGACTTCGACGGTCGCGTCGTCGGTCGAGAGCGTCCCGTGGTCGGCGGGCTGGCCCCCGCCCTCGGGGTAGAACATCGTCTGGTCGAGCACGACGTCGTACCCCTCCTCGCGCTCGAAGACGTCGAGGACGACCGCCTCGAACTGGGTGCGTTGCTGGTCGTCGTAGTACAGCGTCTCGGTCTCGGGGAGGTCGTCGAACCGGTCGTCCCCGCTCCCCTCTACGGCCTCGGCCTCCTCGGGGGTGTCGTGGCGGGCCGCGACGAGGCTGTAGAAGTCGTCGGATCGGTCGACCTCGGCGCCGACCTCGCCGGCGATCTCGGCGACCATGTCGGGCTGGATGCCGTGGGAGTCGTAGAGCTCGAGGAGCTCCTCGGTCGGGATCGGCTCGCCTCGCTCGGCGTACTCCTCGGCGATCGCCTCGACTCGACGTCCCCCGCGTTCGAGGGTCTCGCGGTACTTCTCGACCTCCGAACGGACCACGTCCCGGATCGTATCGCGGTTCTCGTAGCCCAGGCGTTCGGCCTGCATGTCGACGAGTTCGTCCAGCGGCGCGTCGACGCCGACGGCGTCACAGAGGCGTTTGGTCCGTCTGAGCACCATCCGGGCGAGATAGCCCGTCTCGACGTTCGAGGGGACGATCCCGTCGCCGAACATGTACGCGAGGGTGCGACAGTGGTCGGCGATCGCGTAGATCGCCTCGAGGGGCTCGACGAGCTCGCGGAGTTCGGCGACGTCGATGCCGAGTTCGGCGGCGATCTCGCCTCTGGCGGCCTCGACGTCGTCGACGTCGTCGATGTCAAGGTTCCCCGAGAGCCGCGCGGCGCGGTTGACGAGGTCGACCTCCTCCTCCGTATGGTCGATCCCGGCGTTCTCCCGGAGGAAGGCGATCATCTCGGGGTAGACCGCCTCGTAGACCGTCGGCGTTCCTTGGGACATCCAGGTCCAGCGTTCGAGGCCGTAACCCGTGTCGACGACGTAGGTGTCCATGAACGAGTAACGGTTCCCGTCCTTCAGCTCGTACTCGCCCTCGGGGTCCCGTTCCATGCACATGAAGACGAGCGTCGCCAGCTCGAGGCCTTTGTAGATGACCTCGATGGCGGGGCCGGCGTTGCCGCCGCCGACCCAGGGGTCCTCGATGTAGGTGACCTCGGTGATGTCGGCGCCCATCGACTCCAACAGTTCGTCACAGAGCTCGACCGTTCGATCCTTCCAGTAGACCTCGCCCTCGTAGGCGTACTCGCCCTCGACGTCCTCGCGGGCGTTGAACGCGTGGTGGGCCATCATCTCGAAGGCCATCGTGTGCCGGCCCGTCTTCCCCACGTTGTCGATGTCCTGCATCCGGATGCAGGGCTGGGAGATGGTGAGGGGGTTCGCCGGCGGCGGCGTCTCCCCCGACGTCACGAGGGGCTGGAAGTCGGCGATCGAGGCGATGGTCAACATCATGTCCTCGCGCCAGCGCTCGGCGGCGACCGGGTAGGGGTCGATCCGCTCGTGGCCGTGGTCCTCGAAAAAGGAGAGGTAGGCCTCGCGCATCTCCTCCAAACTGTGGGGCTCGTCGAAGCCCGGATCGCCGACGAACTCGTACTCCGCACACGGGGGCTCCCCGCAGGTCTCCCGGTCGTGATCGCGCGTCCAGAAGTGTGCGCCACAGGAGGGACACTCCTTGCGCTCGAACCCCTCCTCCTCGAAGTAGTCGAGACGGTACTCCTCCTCGAGAGCGCTCATGATAGGTGTGGTTGGCCGTGGAGACGGTAAAACAGTTGCGCACCGGCCGTTCGCGGCTCCCGCGACACCTACCCGTCTTCGAGGGCCAGCGAGGCCAACAGCGCCTCGAGCTGGAGGCGTTCGCCCGCGCCCTCGGTGATCCGGTAGTCGGCCTCGCCAAGCCGCTCGAGCAGGCGGACCGTCTCCCGTTCCTCGAGATCAAACTCCCAGGCCGAGCGGTGGAGCTGGTCGATGACGTCGCCGCCGGCGAGCCCCCGATCCGTGAGGAGGTCGTCGAGCGCGGCGCGGGCGGCGGTGAAGTCGCCCGCGATCGCGCGATCGACCATCGCTTCGACCTCCTCAGGGCGGGCGGTCGAAGTGATCGCGAACACCGTCTCCTCGTCGACGAGCTCGCCCATCACGGCGGCGGCCTGGAGCCCGTTGATCGCCTTGCGCATGTCCCCCGCGGCGGCGTACACCAGGGCCTCGACGCCGTCGTCGGTCACCTCGATGCCCTCCTCGCTCGCGATTTCCTCGATCTGGGCCTCGATCGCCTCGTCGCTCAGTTGGGTGAACCGAAAGACCGCACACCGCGACTGGATCGGGTCGATGATCCGGCTCGAGTAGTTACACGAGAGGATGAAGCGGGTCGTGTTCGAGAACTGCTCCATCGTCCGGCGCAGCGCCGACTGGGCGTCGCTGGTGAGGGCATCGGCCTCGTCGAGGAAGATGACCCGGTAGTCGTACCCCCCGAAGCTCGTCCGCGCGAAGTTCTTGATCCGGTCGCGGACGACGTCGATCCCGCGCTCGTCGCTCGCGTTGAGCTCGAGAAAGTTCTCGCGCCAGTCCTCGCCGTAGATCTCGCGGGCGATGGCCTGTGCCGCGGTCGTGTTGTGCATCACCGTCGGAACCCGTCCGGCGACGTAGTTTCGCGTTCCCGGAACCGTGAGATCGTAGACGCGCCTGCTCCCCTCGACGGGTTCGACCTCGGTCACGCGATCGAAGTAGAGCGTGTCCCGCGAGAGGCGATCGAGTGCGGAGAGTCGTTCGATCACCGCCATCGAGCACATCTCCGAGGCGACGTCGTGGATACGCTCGGCGACCGTATCGAACCGCGCGAGGGTGGCGAGGTCGTGACCGTCGCTCTCGATCAGGTTTCTGACGTCCCGACCGAGCAACTCCGTTCTCTCCGCAACGCGGTTGTCCGAAACGCCGAGCGCTTCGATCGACGACCCGAGCACCGTCTGGACGCTGTCGGTATCCGGCGTGTCGGGCCGGGAGCCGAGGGTCACGAGCAACTCGCCCGCGCGGCTCGCGGTCGGGGATCGTCGGCCGTCGGCATACTCAAGCAATCGGTCCGTTCGAACTCCGGTCGTCTCCGCAATATCCGTTCGCGTCTCGAGGGGTTCGAGCATGGCGCGATCACCGGTCCACGTCGAGAGAACGGCGCTCAAAGAACGGATTTCGCCGCGGAGGGACTCGACCTCTTGTCGGACTCGTTGGGCCGTCTCGATTCGCTCGGATGCTGCGTCGAGGACGCGGTCGATGTCCTCCATGTGTGACTCGCGGCCGGGCCTGTCGGGGTTCAGGCTCCCGGTCACCAACGGTCCCTTATCGAGGGCGAGCATCTCACAGAGGTCGTCGATGGCCTCCTGAGCCGGAATCGTATCGTGATTCGGGTTCCCGGTTCCAGCCGTCGCGTCGGCGAGTCGATCGCGCTTGTGGTCGATCGTGAAGCCGATCTCGTCCGCGAACCGCGAGATGTGGGACGTTCCCGAGACGTACAGCGAGTGGTACTCCCGCTTCGGACCCGAGCCGTTCGTCGCCGCCTTCTCGACTCGCTTTCGGCGTGTCGGGATCCCGAAGGAAGCGAGCAGGTACGAACAGAGGGTGATTAGCGACTCGTCTTTCTGCGTGAGTTCGATCGTTCCCTGGTCGGCGACGTACGACTCCGAATCGAAGATCGCCTGCAGGAACGCCGCCCGAACCTCCGCCGGGGCATGGACGAGCGTCGATCCGATCTCGATTGAGTCGCCGAAGACGCCGAAACACGACGCGAGGAAGTGATGAAGGGATTTGGTCCGGAGTTCGACATACAGGACGTCCTTCTGGGTTCCTCGAGTCGTCTCGACGCCGAACAGGACCTCTGCGAGGCGCTCGAACGCATCGAGGAGCGCGTCGTCGGTGTTGTAGAACTTGATGCGTCCGTTCTCGATTCGAGCCTCGCTGATCGCGAGCCCGACGAAGCGTGCCAGCTCCGGCGTTAGCTCCCAGGGCGGTGTAATCGGATCGGATCGCTGGTTGTAGTCGGTGACGTATCGGACTGATTCGACGTGGCCTTCGAGTTCCGATCGGTCGGCGTCGAGCCCACGAAGGAACGAGAGCGAACACGTCGTGGACGGTCTTTCAAGGTCGATCGAAAGCGATCGGGCGTAGTTCCCTGCAGTTTTTCGGGAGACGTCGTGTTCCTCGGTGATCTCCTCGAGGGAGTCGCCCCGTCGGAGACCACCGATCACCGTCTTCTTCTGGCCAACGTAGTTCTCCTCGGCCGGAATCGCGTACTCCTTGGCGAACGACTCCGAGACGGTGACGAACGTCCGGTCGCCGTCCATCGTGGAGAGCCAGTCGAGCGCCGGATCGTCGTCCGCGACGGGCATCGAAAGGGGTCTAGCGATGCGTTCCCCGCCCGAGAGTGATCCTGCCTCCCGCCAGGAGAGCCCCTCCTCGTCGGCTACCAAGAGCTTGTGTTCGGGCGTGACCGTGATCTCGTTTCCGTCCCGGGTTTCGACCGAGATGAGGTCGGAGGCCTCCTTGGAAAAGACCTGGGATGGTGTGGTGTACTCGAAGTCGCCGTCGGATCCGTAGGTGAGAATCTCGAGGTCGTCCTCGGGCTGATCGAACCCCTCGACGTCGCCGACGACCTCCGAGATGGGGGAAACGCCGTTGCTCGTCAGCACCGGGGTCTCGCCGGTAACACATTTCCCCGTCCCTGCCGGCCCTGCGAACATGAGGTGGGGGAGGTCGTCGGTGGCGACGTAGCGCTCGAGACGGGGGACGACGTCCTCGTGGCCCTTGATCTCCGAGAGCCGTTCGGGGCGGTACTTCTCGATCCAGACGTCGGTCCGACCGGGAGTGCCCGCCGCGTCGGCGGCGTCGGCCTCGCTCATACCGGTCGGAGGGGTGGCCCGCCCATAAGTACCCCGAAGGGGCCGCCCCGTGTCACCCGTTCAACCTTTAAGTCCTCCTGCGTGGTGGGGGAGTCCATGCTCGAAGCTCCCTCCGTCCGGCTCGCCGCCGTGTGCTTCGTCTGTGTCCTCGTCGGTTCGGCTCCGGTCGCCGGTGTCCCCGGCGCTGCCGACGGGACGATCGCCCAGCCGGCCCAGCCGAACGTCGGCGGCACAGTCACGGTCGCCGACGGCGAGACCGTCGACGAAATAGCCGCGGTCGCGGGAACGATCATCGTCGAGGAGGGCGGGACGGTCGAGGGATCGGTGAGCGGGCTCGCGGGCAACGTCTACATCGACGGCACCGTGGAAGGAGACGTCTCCGTCGCCGCCGGCAACGTCGAGATCTCGGGGACCGTCTCCGGCGACGTCTCGGCGGCGGCCGGCAACCTCCTCGTCGCGGAGGGTGCGACCGTCTCCGGCGACGTCGAGGCCGGCGCGGGCAACGTTCGTCTGGCGGGGACGGTGGAGGGCGATGTGAGCGTCGGCGCCGAGACGATCGTGCTCGGCGATGGAGCGTCGATCGCCGGCGACATGCGCTACGACGGCGATCTGGAGGGCAACGAGGCTGCGGTCGCGGGCGACCTGACGCGGGACTCGACGGTCGGCGTCGAGGTCGGACCGACGATCGGCCCCGTCGCCTCCTGGCTGTTCGACGCCTACGCGCTCCTCTTGCACCTGCTTCTGGGTGCCGCCTTGCTCGCGCTGTTCCCACGGTTCTCGACGGGGGTCGTCGAGCGGGTCGCCGACGACCCCGTTCGGACCGGGCTCGCGGGTATCGGCGTCCTCGTCGCGGTTCCGGTCGTGCTGATCGCGGTCGCGATCACGGTGATCGGCATCCCGATCACGCTCGTCGGCTCGCTCGTCTTCGCGCTCTCCGTCTGGATCGGGATCGTCTACGGACGCTTCGCCGTCGCGGCCTGGCTGCTCTCGTATGCGGGGATCGGGAACCGCTGGCTCGCGCTCGTCGTCGGCCTGATCGCCGGTGCCGTCCTCGGTCTGGTGCCCTACCTCGGCGGGCTGATCAATTTCCTGATCTTCCTGCTCGGCTTCGGCGCGCTCGCAGTGGGGCTGTACGTCCACGCGCGCGGTAGCCGGCGCGAGCCCTCGCCCGGCCTCGGAGAACCCGCCTGAATAGGCCACACCGGGTCGGTGCCGAACCATCGGTGGAACCGCCGTTTCCAGAGCCCACGTCTCCATGCACGTCCCCGTGAAAGCCGACGTTCTCAAGTTCCACCGGACGAAACTCGGGCCATGACCACCGTCACCGTCTCCGTCGCCGGCGAGGACGACCGCGAGGTCGACCTCGAGGAGATCGCCGGCGGGGCGCCCCCGGAGACGCCGACGTACGCCGACCTCCTCTCGGCGGTCGAACTCAGCCCCCACGAGGCGACCGTCCTCGTCGAGGGCAGGCCGGTTCCCGAGGACCGGCCGGTCGAGGCCGAGCGCGTGACCGTCCTCCGGCTGATAAAGGGGGGATGAGCGAGGAGGTCGCGGTCCGGACGGCGACGCCCGGGGACCGCCTCGCCGTCCGCCGACTCGTCGACGGTGCCGTGCTCTCGGTCCCCGACCTCGACGCGCGGATCGAGGCCGGCGACGTCCTCCTGGCAGTCCGGAGCGACGGCGGCGATGGCAGGACGGGACGGCCGCTGGGAACGCTCGTCTGCGAGCCGATCGCAGGGGGGTGGGAGGTCGTCGCCGTCGCGGTCCGGCGCTCCCGGCGCGACCGGGGGATCGGCCGCGCGCTCGTCGAGGCGGCGGGCGAGCGGGAGGGCCGGCTCGTCGCCGAGTTCGACGCCTCCGTGGAGCCGTTCTACGAGTCGCTGGGGTTTGCGATCCAGCCGGTCGACGACGAGGATCGGTACCGGGGCGAGTTCGATTAGTTCGAGGGCGCGCCCTCGGTTCCCGACGCCTGGTCGTCGATGTCGACGTCGTCGGCTTGCTCCTGGGGGTCCTCGGCGGTTTCGCGGTCGGACTCGCCCGGTGGCTCGGAGGTGTACCGGAGCTCGAGCGAGAGCGATGCGGTGCACGAAAATTCCGTCTCGTCGAGTTCGGTATCCGACTCCGCCTGGTCCATGAACGCGTTACACCGGCCGTGGTTGACGACGTTCGAGAGCGTCGCCGCCGACCCACACTCCGGGCAGTCGATGTAGTGGTTGCCCTCGTCGTCCTGGTGCCAGGCGTCGGCGTCCAGTTCCATCGTGGCGTGGTCGTCCGTGTCGCTCATACCACCCCTTCGGCCTCGACCCGGATACCGTTCGACCCGGAGAGCGCAACCTGCTCACCGGTTGGGGCGGTTCGCGGCCGCGGCCCGCTCCCGGTGACACTTATTGCCACGGGCCGTCTACGGACAGGGGATGGAGTGGCTGATCTGGGCGGCGCTTCTCGGAGTGGCCCTCGTCCTCGCCTACACGGCTCTCGACCGCCTGGCCAGCCCGCCCCGGCAGGCGGTCCTCCCCGCCCAGTACGATCCGACGAACTACGCGACCGACCCCTCGTCGATCCCCGGCCGGTGTGTCCGCTGTGGGAGGAGAAACGACCCCGACTACCGCTACTGCGGGAACTGCGCGGGAGAGCTGCCGGACGCCGATTCCGTCTCCGCGGCGGCCCGATCCCGGCCGTTCGACCGCGAGTGAGCTACACGACCGTCCCGAGCAGCTCCTCGCCCGCTGCGAGCAGCTCCGAGACGCGCTCGCCGTCCTCGGCCTCGGCGTACACCCGGAGGACGGGCTCGGTGCCGCTCGGGCGGACGAGCAGCCACGACCCGTCCGCGAGCAGGAGCTTGAAGCCGTCGGCGGTGACGACGTCCTCGACTGCGACCCCCCGCACCTCCTCGGGAATGTGGTCCTCAAGCTCGGCGATCGCTCGCTCCTTCTCGTCGTCGGGACAGTCGACGCTCGTCTTGTCCTGGACGACGGTGCCGTGGGCCGAGAGCAGCCGGTCGACCCGGTTGTCGGTCGGTTCGACGGCATGCATCGCCGCGGCGACGGCCGCCATCAGGACGCCGTCCTTCTCGCGGACGTGGCCGCGGATCGTGAAACCGCCCGACTCCTCGCCGCCGACCAGCGCGTCCTCCTCCTCGATGGCCTGAGCGATCCACTTGAAGCCGACAGGGACCTCCCGGACGGACTCGCCATGAGCTTCGGCGACCCGGTCGATCAGGTACGTCGTCGAGACCGTCCGGACGACCGGGCCCGCGTCGTCCTCGAGCAGGTAGTCGTACAGCGCGGCGAAAAAGAGGTTCTCGTCCAGGTAGCCCCGCTCGGGGGTGACGACCGCGATCCGATCCGCGTCGCCGTCGTTTGCGATCCCCACCTCCGCGTCGCCTCCCTCGACCCGCTCGACGAGTTCCTCCAAATTTTCGGGGGCGGGTTCGGGCGGCGAGCCGCCGAAGTCCGCCTGCCGTTCGCAGCGCAGGCGGGAGACGTCCGCCCCCGCTCGTTCGAGGAGGGTATCGGTCGTCCCCCGCCCGCTTCCGTGCATGGCGTCGTAGGCGACCGAGAGTCCGGAGATACCGTCGGTGTCGACGAGCTCGCGGACCTGGTCGGCGTGGGGCGAGACGAAGTCGACCTCGCGGGCCGAGCCGTGTTCGTCCTCGGGCAGGGTCTCGGGTTCGGCGAGTCGGTCCTCGATCCCGTCCATCACGGGCGGGAGTGCTGGCGCGCCGTCTCCGGGAATGAACTTCACGCCGTTGTACTCCGGCGGGTTGTGGGAGGCGGTGACGACGACCGCGCCCGCGAGGTCCCGGTCGACGATGCCGTAGGCGAAGAGTGGGGTGGGGCGATCCCGTTCGGGAAGGAGGACGTCGAACCCGTTCGCACAGAGCACGCGCGTGATCTCCTCGGCGAACGCGGGCGAGCTCTCGCGGGCGTCGTAGCCGACCGCGACGGGGCCTTCCGGACCCTCCTCACGGAGATACGACGCGACGCCCTGGGCGAAGATCCGAACCCGGGGGGTCGTGAACTCGTCTAGGGTCGCCCGCCAGCCGTCGGTACCGAACGTGATCGCCTCTGGTTCCATGTCTTCTCACTCGCAACGCGGTGCGAAAAAGGCGACGCACGCGTGCTCGTCCCGGCCCGGCCGGTCGGAGTTGCTGCCGGACCGACCGGTCGGTCGTCAGTGATCGTGGCTGTCGTTTTCGTGGTCGTGATCGTCGTTCCCGTGGTCGTGGCCCGAACGCAGTTCGGTCGCCTCCGGCGCCATCTCGTCGCCGGCCGGAGCGCGGAGTTCCGCGTCGAACTCGTCGGGGACGTGGGCGGTGAACATCGAATAGGACCCGTCCGAACCGACGCGCAACTCGATCGTCGTTTCGCCGGCGGACTCGAACTCGATGCGATACAGCGTCTCAGAGGAGGGTCGTATCGCGTCGCCGTCGGAAACGACCGTGTCCGCGTCGTCGGCCTCGAACAGTTCCGTCGCCGTCTCCCCCGCATGAAAGAGGCCGTGGTCGTCGGATTCCTCGGCGGGGACGAACGCGAGGTCCATCTCCGGGTCGGGTCCCTCGTGATACGTGTAGGTGTAGACCCCCGACTCGAGTTCGTACGACCCGCCCCACTCCCAGGGGGGATCGTCGTGTTCGTGCTCGTGGCTGCCGTCGTCGGTGAGACTGCCGAGACAGCCGGCGAGGCCGGCCGCGAGGGTGGCGACGCCGAGGGCGACCTGACGCCTCGTGGGTCCGGAGACGGGTTCCATGTCCGCTCTGGCCCGTCGCCCAGGATAGCCCTGTCGGAAAATGATCGGGCACTGTCGAGCGCCCGTCCTCGAACTGTCCTCGGGATCCGACGGCGTTTTCCGGTCCGGACCGGTAGTTCGAGGTATGAGTTCGGCCCCACGCGTCGTCGCGGTAAGCGGAAGCCTCCGCGACGAGAGCACCACCCGAACCGCCCTCCAGTACGCCCTCCGGGCCGCCGCGGAGGCCGGCGCGGAGACCGAGCTGTTGGACCTCCGGAAGTACGACCTTCCGGTCTACGACCCCGACGTCGACGGCCAGGGCGACGGCGAGGAGGCGATGCGGATCGTCCGGGAGGCCGACGCCGTCGCGCTCGGCACCCCCGTCTACCACAGCTCGTATTCGGGTGCACTGAAGAACTTCCACGACTACTGTGGCTTCGACGAGTTCGAGGACACCACCGTCGGGCTGCTGGCTTCGGCGGGCGGGGGTTCCTACGGGTCGACGCTCGACCACCTCCGGATCACGGTTCGAGGAGTGCATGGTTGGGTGCTCCCCCACCAGGTCGGCATCCGCGGGGCCTCCGGCGAGTTCGAGGCCGATCCGGACGCGATCGACGGCCGTCGGTTCGTCGACCCCGATCTCCAGGAGCGCGTCGAGAAGCTCGGCCGGATGCTCGCGGAGTACGCCTTCATCGAACCCGACGTGACGACCTCGCGGGCCGCGGCCGACGACTGATCTACTCGCCGCCGACCAGTTCCAGCTTCCGGCGCCGGCTCCACTGCTTGATCTCGTACTCCCTCGAGAGCGCCGCCGACCGCGACTCGTGGGACTCGCTGTGGACGACCGCGACCGGTGTCCGGCCGCGGGTGTACTTCGCGCCCTCGCCCGCGTTGTGTTCGGCGACCCGACGTTCGAGATCGGTCGTGTAACCGGTGTAGAGGCTGTCGTCGGCACACGAGAGGACGTAGACGACGTGGGAAGCGCTCATGTCGGTGTGTGGATCCGGCGGGCCAAAAAGCGTCGCGGCGTGGGGGCGCGTGGTAATCGACGGCGGTGCGTCCTGGAGGGTCAGGTGCTCCGGGCACGTTCCCGGGCCACCTCGGCGATTCCCGCGTTCGCCGAGCAGGCCGTACACGCGTGGACCTCCCCCGTCTCGTCGGAGAAGACCCGCACGAACCGTTCGGAGACGTGCGCACCACAGTGGTTGCACTCGGGCATGGTCGTGCCGGGCGTCACCGGCACGTCGAACTACTCGGCGTAGGATTAAATACTCTTTCCCAAATTCGACCCGGTTTTTTCCTTCCGGGAGGATTTTTTCTCGATACCCTCACTCGCCGGCGCCATCGATCGCGCGGGCGATCAGGACCGCCTGACAGCCCGCGACGAACCCCGCATCGACGTTGACCACCGAGAGGACGGTACACGACTGGAGCATCCCCGAAAGCGCCGCCCGCCCGTCGCCGCCGAACCCGTAGCCACTGGAGACGGGAACGCCGATGACCGGGGTGTCGACCAGCCCCGCGATCACTGTCGGCAGGGCGCCCTCCCGGCCCGCACAGACGATCAGGACGTCCGCCCGCGACAGCCGGTCGACCTGGTCCAGGGTCCGATCGAGGGCGGCAACCCCGACGTCGTCGATCCGGTCGACCGACGCGCCGGCGTCCGCACAGACCACCTCGGCCTCGTCGGCGACGGGGCCGTCGACCGTCCCTGCGGTCACGAGCCCCACCGTCGCCGCGAGTTCGGCGGGCTCGCGGTCGGCTCCGCGGACCACGAGCGTCGATCCCCGCCGCTCTCGGGTGGCGTCCCCGCCGGCGAAACGGTCCTCGACCGCCGCGGCCCCCTCGTCGTCGATTCGGGTAATCAGTGCCCGTCCGGTCGTCTCGACGGCGGTCGCCGCAAGCGAGGCGACCTGTTCGGGCGTCTTTCCCTCCGCGAGGATGGCCTCGGGGATCCCCCGGCGTTCCCCCCGTGCGGCGTCGAACCGCCCGGCCTCGCCGGTGACGTACCCCGCTAGCTCCGCCTCCGCGCGGACCGGCGAGAGCTCGCCCGCCGCGACGGCTTCGAGGATGTCGCGCATAGCGCGTCTCGGGTCCGCGCCTACTCGAATCCGTCGGACCGTGGCGCGCGCGAGCGGCTCGGACGGGCGATCGCGGCCGGTCAGAGCGGTCGGACGGACCGTTCCGGCCGGTGCCACCATCATCGTATATACTTTATGGTGGCAGGAGCCGGTAGATCGCCGTGGGAGCCCGCGAGACGCCCGCTATCCGGCATGTAAACAGAACGTTTATAAGCTGGAAACGGAAAGGAGGTATCGTATGGCAGACCTTATCGTCAAAGCCGCCGTCAAGGAAGCGCTCGATGACAAGAACGTCGCCTCGGACTTCTACGACGCCCTCGACGAGGAAGTCGACGAACTGCTCTCCGACGCTGCCCGACGCGCCGAGGACAACGACCGGAAGACGGTCCAGCCCCGCGACCTGTAAGGTCGTCGAGTCCCCGTTTTTTCGCGCGTGAACCCGCCAGCGGCCGCTGTCGAAGGCGGGCCGCGCGGAACCGCTTTTGTCGACGGCGCCCGTAGGAGAGGTATGTACCGTCCGTTCCTCGTCGTCGTCGGCCTCGTCGAAATCGTCGCGCCGAACCGGCTCGTGGAGTGGGGCGAACGGCTCGCCTTCGAGAACCCCGAACGGGCCCGCCTTCGCCGGTGGACGATCCCGATCGCCCGCCTCGAGGGATTCCTCTTCGTCCGCCTCGCCCTGCGGGGTGCCGTGCCGGCGTCGGCCCGTCGGCTGCTCGCGGTCGTCGGCCTCCCGCTGGCGCTTGCCCCGGACCGGACCCTCGCGGTCGCGCTCGGGGCCGCCTACGAGAACGCCGGGGAGATTGAGCTCAAACCCTGGGTCCGGCCGTTCGCGCGCCTGCTCGGAGCGGTCTACCTGCTCGCCGCGCTCGCGGGACGAGCCGACGCTCCCGAGGAGACCGGAACGTTTTGAATCGGCGGGGCCCACTGCCCGGGCGTGGCCGAACGCACGCGACTGACGGCGGTCGAGACCGTCCGCGAGGAGGGGTCGTGGCTCTTTACCATCGAGGACCGACACGGGGATCGCGAGGAGGTCATCCTGGTGCCCTGCGAGGACGACGGCGCCGAGGTCAAGGCCTGGGTCAACGTCTGCCCCCACGAGGCCCAGCGTCTCGATCCGGGCTTCGGCGCGACGATCCGCGAGGAGGGGATCGTCTGTCCCCGCCACGGCTCGCTGTTCGAGCCCTGTACGGGCGACTGTGACAACGGCGAGGCTGCCGGGACTACCCTCAGGCCGGTCGAGACGGTCGTCGAACTCGGCTCGGTCTACCTCGTCGACGAGGACGCCCGGTTCCGCCACGCCGGCGGGATCGGAAGCGGTGACGGTGACGACGGGGACGACGATATGCCGGGGTCGACCTCCCACATCGGCTTCTAGTAGTCGATCCGTTCGACCCCCTCCTCGACTCCGACGTAGACCGTGTCGGCGAGGTCGACGAAGAGGCCGTGTTCGACGACCCCCGGGATCGCCGACAGCCGGGTCGCCAGCCCGCCGGGGTCCTCGATGGCGCCGAACGCACAGTCGATCAGGAGGTTCCCGTTGTCGGTGATCACCGGGCCGTCTTTCCCCGCGGCCTCCCGGAGGTCGGGCTCGCCGCCACACTCCCGAAGCCGGTCTTCGACGACCGGGCGGGCGTCGGGGAGGCATTCGACGGGCACCGGCCGGTCGAGGACGTCGGTCGCCTTCGTCGGATCGGCGACGACGAGGAACCGGTCGGCGGCCCCGTCGATGATCTTTTCGCGTGCGTGTGCGCCCCCACCGCCCTTGATCAACGCGCCCGACCCGCGGGCGAACTGGTCGGCGCCGTCGATCGAGAGGTCGACTCCCTCGACCTCGTCCAGGCTCGTCAGGGGGACTCCCGCCTCGATCGCCAGCTCCCGGGACTGGTAGGAGGTGGGAATCCCCCGGACGTCGGCGTCCTCGAGCGCCCGGATCGCGTGGGCGGCCGTCGAGCCGGTGCCGAGACCGACGACCCACCCCGGCTCGACCTCTCGGGCCGCCCGCTGGCCCGCCCGGCGCTTTGCCCCCTCGGAGCCCCCCTCGCCCTTCATGCCCCGACGGACGTGCGGGGGCGACAAAAGGGTTGTAACTTCACGAAGCTATCGTTACATACAAGCGGCACCAGTATCGTTCAGAAGAAGATATATAATCAACAATTCCGATCTGAGAAGGTGATGAATCAGAATTGGGTTCATTTTGGAATGTTGTTGATTGGTTTGATGTTTATTATCGCAGGTATTGTTAGTGGGATTGTTGCAGCCGAGTACGTTATTTTCCACGAAAAGAGCGTCCAAAACGCAGAAAACGTGTCCGAAGAGATTCCCAAATATGGGGTCGCCGAGTACGAGGAGTTGTCAGAAGAACATCGACAAATCGTCGATGGAACAATCGAGGGCGAACGATACAGATTCGATGATAACGACACCGAGGCCATTGCATGGGGTACTGGACGTGTCGTGTCTCAGGACGGCCGATACCATGTGATCCCCCGAGAGACAACAATCAACTGGAAGAGTGCGCCGGGAGCCCTAGCACTTGCTCTCGGAATCGCGGGAATACTCCTCATAATCGAGGCAATACGTCGGGATCATTTCCCTCACTACCGCCCCTTTGCTGATTGAGATACATCGGGCTCCGTTACGTATGCACCCCGATGTAACGATTCGACCGATTCGCGTCCGGGTCCACGATCGGGAAACCCGTCGGTTCGAAGAGATCGCTATCACGCACTTATTTTATCGCCGACTGGGTAGGGTTCGCCGATGGTCGAGACGCTCCTCCTGGTCGGTGTCGTCGCCTCGATCTTCGTCGGGTTCAACATTGGCGGCTCCTCGACGGGGATCACGTGGGGGCCCGCGGTGGGAGCGGGGATCGTCACGAAGACGACCGCGGCGGCGGTGATGACGGGCTTCGTCTTCCTCGGAGGGATGACCGTCGGGCGGAACGTGATGGATACGCTGAGCGGGGAGATCATCACAACCGAACTCACGCTGTCGGCGGGGGTCGCCGTCCTCTTTTTCATCGGGCTGGGGATCCTCGTCGCCAACGTCTTCGGCGTGCCCGTCCCCACCTCGATGACGACGGTGGGTGCGATCGCGGGCCTGGGACTCGCGACCGACAGCCTGAACTACGAGACGATCGCCTGGATCGTCTCCTGGTGGGTCGTGACGCCGATCATCGGCTTCTGGATCGGCGGCGTCATCGGCCGGTATCTCTACCCCGAGATCAATCGGCGGGTACGGATCGAGAAGTCAGAGGGGCCGCTGTTGACCCTCGATCGGCGTGGCTCGATCCCGAGGCCGGAACTGGGCCCGAACACGACCCGGGTCGAGCTCGCCACGACGGCGGTCGTCCTCGTCATCGGTTGTTACATGGCCTTCAGCGCCGGTGCGAGCAACGTGCCCAATGCCGCCGCGCCGCTGGTCGGCGAGGCGGGACTGGAGGTGACCACCGCGGTCGTGATCGCCACGCTCGCGATCGGCCTCGGCGGGTTTACGATCGCCCGCCGGACGATGGAGTCGGTCGGCGGCGAGTTGAGCGACATCCCGCTGCTCGCGGCCCTGTTCGTGATGGTGACCGCCTCGACGATCACGACCGCCCTTTCGGCCATCGGCATCCCGATCAGCCTCGTGATGGCGACAGTGATGACGATCGTCGGCATCGGCTGGGGTCGGGCGACCCGCCCGGTCACCGTCCGCGAGGCGGTCACCCGCAACGCCGGCGACCACGAGATCGTCCCGGGCGCGATCACCGCCGCGGAGACGGCCGACGAGCCGGCGGCCCCCATCGGCGAGGAAGAGCCCGCGGAGGTGCTCCGCGCGGGCGATCTGTTCAACCCGCGGGCGGTAATGAAGTATGTCTCGATGTGGATCATCGGTCCCTCGATGTCGACGCTTCTGGCCTACGGCTTCTTCGTCGCCTTCCCGGGGGTCGCCTAGGGAGTTTACGGTCCCGGGCCGCCTACGTCGAGTATGCTCTCGCGCATCCTCGTCCCGATGGACGACTCCGACCCTGCCGGCCGCGCCCTCGCGTACGCCCTGGACAACCACCCCGACGCGGAGGTGACCGTCCTCCACGTCGTCGGCGTCCCGTCGATGATGATGGGCGAGGCCGTGGGACTCACCCTCGAGGACGACCTGGACGCGGCGGCCGCCGAGCGCGCGGCCCCGGTCTTCGAACGCGCCCGCGAGGTCGCCGACGAGCAGGGCCGGGAGATCGAGACGGTCGTCGGGATTGGCCACCCTGCCCGGAACGTCATCGACCGTGCCGACGAGTACGACGCGGTCGTCATCGGGGCCCACGGCGCCGACCGCGAGCGCGTGACCCACAGATTTCTCGTCGGCAACGTCGCCGAGACGGTCTCGAAGCGGGCGCCGGTGCCGGTAACGATCGTGCGCTGACGGCCTCCCGGCCCCGTCGGAGGATGACCCCCGCTCCCGGCTGGGTCTCCCGAAGGGACAGCGTTATTGCCCCGCTCCGGTAACCGATCGGCACACGATGGCAGGGATATCCACCGTTTCCAGGGTTCTCGACGGGGGGGCGCGATGCGGGTCGTAGCGAAGTTCGGCGGCACCAGCCTCGGCAGCGGCGACCGGATCAACCGGGCCGCCGACTCGATCGCCGCCGCCGTCGAGGACGGCCACGAGATCGCCGTCGTCGCCAGCGCGATGGGGTCGATGACCGACGACCTCCTCTCGGAGATCACCTTCGACGCCGAGGAGGAAGACCGCTCCCAGATCGTCAGCATGGGCGAGCGGATCTCGGTGCGGATGCTGAAGGCGGCACTGGCCTCCCGCGGGATCGACGCCCGGTTTCTCGAGCCCGGAAGCGAGGACTGGCCGATCGTCACCGACGACATCGGCGAGGTAGACGTCGAAGAGACCCGCCGGCGGACCGACGAGGTCGCCGCCTCGCTGGGCGAGGCCGTCCCCGTGATCACCGGCTTTCTCGCCGAGGGGACCGACGGCTCCGTGACGACGCTCGGGCGCGGCGGGAGCGACACCACCGCGGTCATGCTGGGCAAGTACATGCACGCCGACGAGGTCGTCATCGTCACCGACGTTGAGGGCGTGATGACCGGCGACCCCCACGTCGTCGAGGGCGCCAGAAACGTCGGCGAGATCTCGGTCGACGAACTCCGCAACCTCTCCTTTCGGGGTGCGGAGGTCGTCGCCCCCTCGGCGCTTTCCTACAAGGACGGCAAACTCGACGTCCGGGTCGTTCACTACCAGCACGGCGACCTCCTCTCGGGGGGGACGAGCATCGAGGGCGAGTTCAGCAACTTAGTCGACATGCGCGAGCGCCCGCTGGCCTGTCTCACCGTCGCCGGCCGGGCGATCCGCAACCAGCCCGGCGTCTTCCAGTCGCTGTCGGCCGCCCTCGGCGACAGCGAGGTCAACATCGACGCGGTCGCCAGCGGCCTCGACACCATCACCTTCTACGTCGACGAGGAGGACGCAGAACAGGCCGAGACCATCCTCCACCGCGAGGTCGTCGCCAGCGACGCCCTCTCTAGCGTCACCGTCGACGCCCCGACGGCCGTCATCCGGGTCACCGGCGGCGAACTCCCCAATCAGCCGGGGATCGTCAGCGAGATCGTCGATCCGCTGGGCGAGGCCCACATCAACCTCCACGACATCATCACGAGCGCGACCAGCGTCGCGCTGTTCGTCCGCTGGGACGACCGCGAAGAGACCTTAGAGATTACCCAGGAGCTGTTCTAGATACTCGGTTGCCCCGGAGGAGCCGGCTACGATCGCCAGTAGGCGGGGGTCAACAGAACGAGTACGGGGATGATCTCGATCCGGCCGATCCACATCATGATGACCATCACCGCGCGGGTGGACGTCGGGAACGCGAGGTAGCTGTCGAACGGTCCCGCTGCGCCGAAGGCGGGGCCGATGTTGAGAAAGATCGAGGCCGCGGCGCCCATGGCTTCGAACTCGCCGATGGCCCCGCCGACGCGGGCCGAGTCGACGACGACGACGACCGTCAGTCCGAAGAAGATCAGGATCGCGAGCAGGACGTAGGAGAAGACGTCCCGGATCGTCTCCTCCTCGACGACGCCGTCGCCCAGCCGAAGCGGGCGGACGGCCTGGGGGTGGACGGCCAGAAACAGCGTCCGCCGGAGGGATTTGAGGATCACGAGCCACCGGATCGTCTTGATCGAACAGGTCGTGCTCCCGGCCATCCCGCCGACGAACATGCACAGAAAGAGGAGGTGTTTGGCCGCGGGCGTCCAGAACGTGTAGTCGACGGAGGCGTAGCCGGTCGTCGTCGTGATCGAGATCACGTTGAACAGCCCGTGGCGGACCGTCGGCTCGAGCCCGCCATCGAACTCGGGGTCGCCCGCCAGGAGGGCGACGACGATCAGGGAGGCGACCGCGAGAAAGCCGACGTAGAACCGGAACTCGTCGCTCTCTGCGGGCCGGCGCCACTCCCCGCGGGTGAGCGCGTACAGCAGGATGAAGTTCGTCGCCCCGAGGGTCATAAACGGCATCAGCGCCCACTGGGCCGCCGGCGAGAAGCCGCCGGCGCTCTGGGGATGGGGGGAGAAGCCGGCGGTGGCGACGCTGGTCAGGGCGTGCGAGACGGCGTTGAAGAGGTCCATGTTCGGCGCCGCCCCGACGAGGTAGAGCCCGTAGAGGACGACGACGGCGACGAGGGTGAGCCCGACGTACAGCCCCCAGATGAGCCGGGCGGTCTCGGCGATCCGGGGCCGGAGCTTGTGGACGTTCCTGGTCTGGGTCTCGGTCTCCATCAGCTGTGCGCCCCCGACCATCAGGTTCGAGAGCAGGCCGATCGCGACGACCAGGATCCCCAGCCCGCCGAGCCACTGGAGGAGCTGGCGCCAGAGCAACACCGCTCGGGACTGGGCCCCGAAATCGGCGAGGACGGTCGCACCCGTCGTCGTGATCCCGCTGGTGCTCTCGAAGAGGGCGTTGACCGGGTGGGCGAGCGCCCGCGAGTCGGTCACGCTACCGGGATCCGCGAGGACGAACGGGATCGCGCCGACGCCGGCGACGGCGAACCAGACGGCCGCGACCACGAGAAACGCCTCGCGCTGGCCCAGGTCGCGATCGTCGCGAAGTCGTTCGAGGAGGGTGCCGACGACGACGGTGACGGCGATCGCGCCGGCGAACGCGAGGACGTCCTCGCCGTCGACGATCGCAATGACCAGCGGGACGGCGAGGGGAACCGCGAGCCACCGGAGCACCGTCCCGACGAGGCTGGCGCTGGATCGCCAGTCGACGCGGACCCTCATCGCGGACCGCCGGCCCGCCTCGACCGTCGGTTCGCCTCTCGACGCTGTATCACACCGGCCCTCCGGACGCCCACGGAATAAGTGGTCCCATACCCGGCCGCCGACGGCCCGTCCGCCGCCCCGGTTTCCGGCGGACCCGAATTTAAGGGCTCGCGACCCCAAACGGCTCCATGACGCCACCTGCCGGCGAGAGTGCGGGCCCGAAGCCGATCGACCGCGTCGCGGGCGGGGTCGGCTGGATCGCCCACCCCGAGGAGACGATGCAGCGCGCGAGCCACGCCGTCGCCGGCGACGACGGCCTCTGGCTGGTCGACCCCGTCGACGCCCCCGGGCTCGACGACCTGCTCGCCGAACACGGCGAGGTCGAGGGCGTCGCCGTCACCCTCGATCGCCACACCCGCGACGCCGCCTCGATTGCAACGCGCCACGACGTTCCCGTCTGGCTCCCCGAGGCGTTCGACGGCCGCGGCAAGCTCCCCGACCGGACGCCGATCGCCCGCTTCGGGAACGAACTCGGCGAGAGCGGCCTCGAGAGCCACACGGTCGTAGAGAGCCGGTTCTGGAACGAGGTCGCCCTCTACGACCCCGATCGGGGAGTCCTGATCGTCCCGGAGTCGGTCGGGACGGCGCCGTACTTCCTCGCGGGCGACGAACGTCTCGGGGTCCACCCGATGCGCCGGGCGGTCCCGCCGCGGGCGGCGCTCGGGCGGTTCGTCGGCAACGTCGAGACCGTTCTCGTCGGCCACGGCGCGGGAGTCACCTCGGGGGCCTCGTGGGCGCTGTCGGACGCGCTGTCGGGCGCCCGCGCCCGGATCCCGCGGCTGTGTGCCGAGACCCTCTGGGGGATGGCGCGATAGGTCTAACCCGCTCGGCGCCCTCAACCGGTCGTGGTCTACGTCACCCGCGGACTGCTGGCGGTCCTCCTTGAGTTCGCGAGCGACGCCGATCCCGACGGAGTGACCATCGCGCTCTCGGCCACGCCCGCTCCCGACGTCGACGACGCGCTCCCGCCGGAGGCGACCGTTTTCACCGACTTCTACCTCCCCGATGCGGGCCGGTCGGTGGCCGCCGTCTTCGGCGTCGACCTCTCGACGCCCCCCGGCCAGGTCGGGGGGCGGTTCGTCTCTCACCCCCGGGGCGAGCTGTCGGTCACCCAGGGCGACGACCTCGCGGAGGTCGTCCTCGTCACGGTCCCGCCCTGGGACCGGGAGTCGGTCCGGGCGTTCGACCGGCGGGGACGCCGGCGCGAACTCGCGGTCGTCGACGCGGCGCCACCCACGGAGTTCCTCGAGTAGCCCGCGGGCCGATCGGGGACTTCCGGGTCGTCTCCGACCCTATCAGAGGCCGACGCCCTCGGCGATCAGCTCGTGTGACCGGACCCGGTCGTCGGGATCCTCGATCAGGTTCTGGACGATCACCTCGCTCGCGCCCACCGCGTCGGTCATTCGAGAGAGGAGCGTTCCGATCGTTTCGGGGCTCCCGGAGATCGCCCGCGGCCACTCGCCCGGCTCGAGATCGGCCGGCGTCGGCTCGGGGACGCCGCCGAGCTCGTCGACCGCCTCCTCGACGGTCGGCGGCGGGCCGAACGCCCCCTGGGCCATCCGCCGGTAGGCGGCCTCCGAGGAGGCTCGCAGCCGTGCGGCCTCGTGGTCCGTCTCCCCGCAGGCGACGTTGACCGCGAGCATACTGTGGGGCTCGTCGAGTCCGAGATCGAACTCCGAGGCTCGGAACGCCTCGCGGTAGGCCTCCATGGCCCGCGGGGCGACCGTCGGCCGGATGAACGCGGCGAACGCGTAGGGAAGGCCGAGTTCGCCCGCGATCTCCGCGCTCGAGGGACTCGAGCCGAGCACCCAGACCTCGGGCGTGCCCGCTCCCGACCGGGGAATCTCGATCCCGCTGTAGGGATGGTCGTCGGGGAAGGCCCCATCGAGGTGTCTCGTCGTCTCCTCGATCTTCTCGGCGTGGTCGTCGCCGGGGCGTGGGTCCCCGCCCTGGAGCGCCCGGTCTGCGGCGGGCATTCCGGTTGCTCGGCCGAGTCCGAGGTCGATCCGGTCGGGGGCGAGCGCGTCGAGGGAGGCGAACGTCTCGGCGACCTTGAACGGGCTGTAGTGGTTGAGCAGGACCGTTCCCGAGCCGACGCGGATCTCCTCCGTGTGCGCGGCGATGTGGGGGATGAGCACCTCGGGGGTGGTGCTCGCGATGGCGTCGGCCAGCCCGTGGTGTTCGGCGACCCAGAAGCGCGAGTAGCCCACGCGTTCGGCCGCCCGCGCGAGACGGACTGACTGCTCGTAGGCGTCCGTCGCCGTCTCCCCCTGCCGAACGGGCGCGATGTCGACGATCGAGAGCTCCATTCGGTTCGGGTTTGTGACTCGGGACACATGACTCGTGGGAACCGGGGCCGCTCCGGCCGCGGACGCCAGTTCCCTTTAAGTTCCTCTCGCGACAAGGTGGAGATACGAGGCGGGGCAGTCCGGGTGCGTTCTTCGACACCGAAGCGACCAGCGACGGCCGGCACGTGATCGGTCAAGCCCGCTCGTGGATTCGATCGGACCCGCTTCAAAAACCACGTCAGAGAGGGATCTACGGGACGAGTATCCACCGCAGGAAGAGCCAAGGGCCGGATTTGAACCGGCGATGGGCGGCTCTGCAGGCCGCTGCGTTAGGCCGGACTCTGCCACCTTGGCGCGCAAATCGGGGTAGTGGGCTGGTGTGGTTAACTGTATCGGTCCACCACGACCGCGGGCGAGCGGTCGGACGCCCGAGGCGATCCTCGAGCGCCCGGTACCCTCCGTCCGTCGATCTCTGTAGTGGCGGGAGCTATCGCTCCTCGTGATGATGAACGCCCCGGGTGGCGAAGCCACTCCGGGGCAAGTAATGAATGGGGGGCGGCGAATCGGATTTCCCAGAGGCTCGCGCACTCCAGTACTGACCGAAACGCAGGCGGGCTTATCTTCCGTGTTCGGGATGGGTACGGGAGTTGCCCCGCCGCTGTGGCCGCCCTAACGCCGACTCGTGGAATCGAACCACGACGTGGTCCACCGTCGGTGGTTGCCGTATGTACGTGTAGTCCAGTTAGCGCCTGGACCCGTTCAACGGGTCCGTACGATCCATGCGTATGA
Source organism: Saliphagus sp. LR7 (assembly GCF_003344565.1). Taxonomy (NCBI): domain Archaea; kingdom Methanobacteriati; phylum Methanobacteriota; class Halobacteria; order Halobacteriales; family Natrialbaceae; genus Saliphagus; species Saliphagus sp. LR7. The sequence continues at coordinate 34,467 of NZ_QPND01000009.1, forward strand.
ATGGTGGCTCGACCTGTTAGTGCTCGCGGGCTCAACGCCTCGTTGCCTTGGCGCGTACACCCCGAGTCTATCGAACTCCTCTTGTAGGAGTGGTCTCAGTGGTATCTCTTTTCCAAGCGGGTTTCGAGCTTAGATGCGTTCAGCTCTTACCCCGTGGTGCGTAGCTGCCCGGCACTCGCCCTCTCGGACGACCGGTACACCAGTGGCACCCATTCGTAGTTCCTCTCGTACTATACGAACGTTCTCGTCAGATACCGTAACACCCCCAATAGATAGCAGCCGACCTGTCTCACGACGGTCTAAACCCAGCTCACGACCTCCTTTAATAGGCGAACAACCTCACCCTTGGCCGATTCTGCACGGCCAGGATGGAGGGAACCGACATCGAGGTAGCAAGCCACCCGGTCGATATGTGCTCTTGCGGGTGACGACTCTGTTATCCCTAAGGTAGCTTTTCTGTCAGCAATCTCCCGCATCAAGCAGGATGATTGGTTCGCTAGACCACGCTTTCGCGTCAGCGTCCGTCGTTGTGCCGGACACTGTCAGGCTTCCTTATGCTCTTGCACTCTTACTCGGGTCTCCGACCCGAGTGAGGAAACCTTGGGGCGCGCTCGATATCTTTTCAAGCGCGTACCGCCCCAGTCAAACTGCCCGGCTACCGGTGTCCTCCTCCCGGAGTGAGAGTCACAGCCACCATCGGGTAGTATTTCAATGATGCCTCGGTGACCCGCTGGCGCGGGTACCTGTGTAACGGCTCCTACCTATGCTGCACAATGGCGGCCATGTCTCAGCGACAGCCTGCAGTAAAGCTCTATAGGGTCTTCGCTTCCCCTTGGGGGTCTCCAGACTCCGCACTGGAATGTACAGTTCACCGGGCCCAACGTTGGGACAGTGGCGCTCTCGTTGATCCATTCATGCAAGCCGCTACTGAAGCGGCAAGGTACTACGCTACCTTAAGAGGGTCATAGTTACCCCCGCCGTTAACGGGTCCTTCTTCTCATTGTACTGAGCGTTCAGATACCCGCACTGGGCAGGATTCAGTGACCGTACGAGTCCTTTCGGATTTGCGGTCACCTATGTTGTTACTAGACAGTCGGAGCGCCCGAGTCACTGCGACCTGCCCCTTCGCGGGGCAGGCATCCCTTATTGCGAACGTACGGGACTAACTTGCCGAATTCCCTAACGTCGGTTGCTCCCGACGGGCCTTGGCTTTCGCTGCCATGAGTACCTGTGTCGGATCTCGGTACGGACGGTATGCTCGTCTTTTCACGGGCTCTAGGTTGACCCAACTTGCGCTATCTCACCGTTCATCCGCTTCGTGCCATTACGGCTTCCACGAATTTTGATGATTCGACCGGGCGAAAGCCCGGCTTGGGCGGCCCCAAAGCGTCGACTTTTATTGCATACCGGCACAGAAATATTAATCTGTTTCCCAATTGTCAGCTTCGAATTACGGGCTGACTTAGGACCGGCTAACCCTCAGCTGATAAGCATTGCTGAGGAACCCTTACTCGTTCGGCCGTCGGGGTTCTAACCCGACTAACGCTGCTACTATGACCAGGATTTTCGTTACCGCACGGTCCACACGAGATCTCTCCCGTGCTTCCACCCGAACGGAATGCCAACCTACTGGATCACCTTGTGACAGGTGCCGCTAGGTCTCGGTGGTGGACTTGAGCCCCGATCATTTTCGGCGCCTCAAACCTCGGCCGGTAAGCTGTTACGCTTTTCTTAGAGGGTAGCTGCTTCTAAGCTCACCTCCCGGCTGTCTAGGGCTTGAGACCACCTTCGATCGCACTTAGTCCACACTTGGGGACCTTAACCCAGCTCTGGGTTGTCTCCCTCACGGTACACAGGCTTACCCCGCGCACCGGATTCCCCGCGTCGACGGCGTTCGTAGGTTCGGAGTTGGACAGGGGGGCACACTCCTCTCGGAGTGCGATCCCCCAATCCGTCGCTCTACCCCACGAACTACCTCGGCGGAGGTCATGCTTCGACATGTTTCGGTTGGAACCAGCTGTTTCCGAACTCGATGGGCCTTTCACCCCTAGACGTAGGTCACGAGAGGGTATTGTAGGACACCAACTCTAGCAGGCCTCCACGTGCCTTTCGGCACGCTTCACCTTGCCCACGTCTAGATCGTCCGGTTTCGGGTAATGCCCGTTTGACTCCCCGCGCTTGAACACGGTGGCCCTCGTCGTAAGACTGCGGCCATATCGGTTTCCCTTCGCCTTCCCCGATGATCGGGTTAGACTCGCCAAACAGGCATACTCCCTGGTTCGTTTTTCAAAACGTACGACGGAACATCGGCTCCCCGCGGGTCCTACTACAGGTTCGCACCTGGTTCGTTTTCCGCGGGGCCTTGTATGCCCCGTCGTTCAATCGCCAACTGATTTCAAGAACTATTGCACCTCCCTTTGTGGGGTGCTTTTCAGCGTTCGCTCACGCTACTTGTTTGCTATCGGTCTCGAGGAGTGTTTAGTCTTCGCGGTCGATGCCCGCGAGATTCTCGAGGGATATCCAACCCCCGATACTCTGGTACTGACGCGTCTCATACTACTCGACAGTACGGGACTGTCACCCTGTTTCGTGCTCCGTTCCAGGAGACTTCGTGTCGCAGTTCTGAGAGTGAGAGTCAGTCCGAACACCACATTGCCCGAAGGCTTCGGTTTGGACTGTGTCGGGTTCATTCGCCATTACTATCGACATCGCGTTTGCTTTCTTTTCCTGCCGGTACTAAGATGTTTCAATTCCCGGCGTTCCCCATTGCGCGAAGCAATTGCGGTGGGGATTCCCATTCGGAGATCCCAAGTTCTTACCCTCCATGCGGGTCCCTTGGGCTTATCGCAGCTTGGCACGTCCTTCATCGGCACTCGAGCCGAGCTATCCACCAGCTGGCACAGTAGCCACGTTCTACGGATCGGATGTAACGCTGCACTGAGTGCAACGCTAGTGACCCGGGAACGGGTCCAGTGGACGCCTGGACTACACGTACACACGGCCTCATCCGCACGCCAGTAGACGGCTGGCATGCATCAACCCTTCCCACCCACGCTTGCGCGGGGTGGTGCATCGGTCTTCGGGATCAGATCGTAGCGCCGTCTCCCACTTAAGGGACACGGTTCGACCTCGACCCCGACGTATGGACCCACTGGGATTCGAACCCAGGGCATCCTCCTTGCAAAGGAGGCACTCTACCACTGAGCTATGGGCCCACCCCCTCGCGGGGGATGGGTTAGCCTTGACAGTTCAAAGGTGCCCGGTCGGACGACGGGCGATCGCGAACGGACCGAATAGTAGGCCGGGGCGTCGCCCCGGTCCTGATCAGTGGAGGTGATCCAGCCGCAGATTCCCCTACGGCTACCTTGTTACGACTTAATCCCCCTTGCGAAGCCCAGATTCGACCGCCGTTACGGCGGCCTCATCCGGACCTCACTCGGGTGATTTGACGGGCGGTGTGTGCAAGGAGCAGGGACGTATTCACCGCGCCCTTCTGAGGCGCGATTACTACCGAATCCAGCTTCATGAGGGTGAGTTTCAACCCTCAATCCGAACTACGATCGAGTTTCGGAGATTAGCGCCGCCTTTCGGCGTGGCATCCCACTGTCTCGACCATTGTAGCCCGCGTGTAGCCCAGCACATTCGGGGCATACTGACCTACCGTTGCCCGTTCCTTCCTCCAGTTTGGCACTGGCAGTCCTCCTAATGTACCCAACCACCACAAGGGTGTTGCTGGCAATTAGGAGTGCGGGTCTCGCTCGTTGCCTGACTTAACAGGACGCCTCACGGTACGAGCTGACGGCGGCCATGCACCTCCTCTCAGTGGCTCCAATAAGCTCATCACACTGATCTTCATCGCACACTGTCGGTGCTGGTGAGATGTCCGGCGTTGAGTCCAATTAAACCGCAGGCTCCTCCGGTTGTAGTGCTCCCCCGCCAATTCCTTTAAGTTTCATCCTTGCAGACGTACTTCCCAGGCGGTCTGCTTCACGGCTTCCCTACGGCACAGCGCTGGCTCGTAGCCAGCGCCACACCTAGCAGACATCGTTTACAGCTAGGACTACCCGGGTATCTAATCCGGTTCGTGACCCTAGCTTTCGTCCCTCACCGTCGGATCCGTCCTCTCGAGGCGCTTTCGCCACCGGTGGTCCGTCCAGGATTACGGGATTTCACTCCTACCCCGGACGTACCCCTCGAGCCTTCCGGTCCCAAGCCGAACAGTTTCCGCCGGACGCCCGCACGTTAGGCGTGCGGATTTCCCGACGGACTTGTTCGGCCGGCTACGGACGCTTTAGGCCCAATAATAGCGGTCATCACTCGTGCTGCCGGTATTACCGCGGCGGCTGGCACCGGTCTTGCCCAGCACTTATTCTACTACCACCTTACGGTAGTGAAAAGCGAGGACTATATGCCCTCGCACTTGGAGTCCCCCTATCGCACTGTCGTGCAGTGTAAAGGTTTCGCGCCTGCTGCGCCCCGTAGGGCCCGGAATCTTGTCTCAGATTCCGTCTCCGGGCTCTTGCTCTCACAACCCGTACCGATTATGGGCACGGTGGGCCGTTACCCCACCGTCTACCTAATCGGCCGCAGCCACATCCTGTCGCGCCGGAGCGTTTCGAGCTCGGGCCAGTTCCAGGCACCGAGCCGTATGCGCTATTAGCCTCAGTTTCCCGAGGTTATCGCGCTCGACAGGGTAGTTTGACCACGTGTTACTGAGCTATCCGCCACGGGCCTAAACCCGTGCGACTAGCATGGCTAAATCGGACTCCAATAGCAATGACCTCCGGCAGGATCAACCGGAATGCTATTCCCTGGCGATGCCAGGGAGTTTGGCGGAGTGTGTAAACACACTCACACGTAACTTGGTCCGTTCGGTGATCGCGATCGGTCGGACCGATCGGGCGTCACCGAACTGTCAAGGCTAACATCAGATTCCATCTTGACGGCGGACCGCAGGGGTGGAATCCTCATCTCCTTCGGACTTCTTTGTAGGCCCGGAAGGGTACTTAACCCCTTCGGACCTCGCGTCCGAGACGACGAAGCGAGTCGAACGCTCCGTCACTCACGCGTTCTTCGCATCACATCCGAGTGCCCTTGTACTGATAAGGGCTTCGGAACGGATCGCGCCGGAAGTCGCATCCGGAACGACCGTCGCGTGACTTTTCGTATCCGCCCTTATCATATAAGGGCGTCGTCTCGCGACGGTCGCCGGAACCCGGCGTCGTCGTTCGCACCCCGCCGACCGCTCGGCGGCGCGCGGATGTGTGCCGACCCCCGTGCCGGATCTCGGCCGGAGGGGACGTGGCCGCGTGGGCCACGTCGTTTGCGTTCCATCCGAGGAGTGGGGTACATATAACGCCGTCGGACTGGAGGCGCTCCGAAACCCGATACCATGGCACGGTTTTCCACCGCCAGGACCGACACCTTACACTACTTAAACGAAGCGGCGGCTCGATCAGATACGTCGAAGGAGTGTCGCGCGGGTGGAGGTCGATCGGTCATCCCGCCCTCGTGGGCGTGGTCTGATCGGATGATTCCCGCGCGTTCACACGCGAGGGTGCGCGCGTGTATGAACTACCCGATCTCCGGTAGAGTCGGCCCCACGCAAAAACGGGTCCGTTCAGTCGATGTAGGACCCGATCTCCGGTAGAGTCGGCCCCACGCAAAAACGGGTCCGTTCAGTCGATGTAGGCGTCGGAGTCCTGTTCGAACGACTCGCGGCAGTCGAGCGAGCAGAGGTACTATATCTTCCCGTTTTTCTCGGACTGTCCCTCGGTGTCCTGTGGGTGTACCTCCGAGCCACACACCGGACCGGTGACCATACCGATCCCAGCGCGTCGATCCGAAAAGCGGTTGTGCAGTCCGTTACCGGGCGAGGGCTTCCCGCCGAGCCGCCGGCCGCGATCCGAATCTCGATGAGCGACGGTTTATAGACCATCGAGCGCTAGGGGAGGTCAATGGCGCAAGCGGGCAACGCGGAACTCGTCGACGCGTTCGAGCAGTTCTTCAGGAACTACTACGACAACGAGGTCAAACAGCTCGCCCAGCGATACCCCAACGAACAGCGCTCGCTGTCGGTCGACTGGCAGGACCTCTACCGGTTCGATCCCGACCTCGCCGACGACTTCATCAGCCAGCCCGAACAGCTCCAGCAGTACGCCGAGGAGGCGCTGCGGCTCTACGACCTCCCGATCGACGTCAGTCTCGGACGGGCACACGTTCGCGTGCGCGGGCTCGCGGACACGGAGTCCCCCGAGATCCGCGAGATCCGGGCCCGCCACATGAACACCCTGGTGCAGGTTCGGGGTATCGTCCGGAAGGCGACCGACGTCCGCCCGAAAGTCGAGGAGGCCGCCTTCGAGTGCCAGCTCTGTGGCACTCTTACCAGGGTACCGCAATCCAGCGGCGACTTCCAGGAACCCCACGAGTGCCAGGGCTGTGAACGCCAGGGACCCTTCCGGGTGAACTTCGACCAGTCCGAGTTCGTCGACTCCCAGAAGCTCCGGATCCAGGAGAGCCCCGAGGGCCTCCGTGGCGGGGAAACTCCCCAGGCGATCGACGTCCACGTCGAGGACGACATCACAGGCGAGGTGACCCCCGGCGACCACGTCTCGGCGGCGGGCGTCCTCCGGCTCGAACAACAGGGCGACGGCCAGGACAAGTCCCCCGTCTTCGATTTCTACATGGAGGGAATGTCCGTGGAGGTAGACGAAGAGCAGTTCGAGGACATGGACATCACCGACGAGGACAAAAAGCGTATCTACCAGCTCTCGGAAAGCGAGGACGTCTACGAGCGGATGGTCGAGTCCATCGCGCCCTCGATCTACGGCTACGAACAGGAGAAACTCGCGATGATGCTCCAGCTCTTCTCGGGCGTCACCAAACACCTCCCCGACGGCTCGCGGATCCGGGGGGACCTCCACATGCTCCTGATCGGGGACCCGGGGACCGGGAAGTGTCTGAAACATGATAGTAAAGTGACGCTTGCCGATGGGACCGAACGCGAAATCGGACGGATCGTAGAAGAGAACCTACAGGACCCGATTCCGATAGATGATGGGTGGTGCCAGAACGTAGAAATCGACGTACCCACGGTCCTTCCGGATGGCTCGATTGCAGACGGGAAGGCGACGACGGTCTGGAAACGCGAGGCTCCCGATCACATGTATCGGATTCGAACGGCCGATGATTCCGAACTCGAGGTGACTCCGAGCCATCCGTTGTTCGTTCAGAACGATGGTGAACCCCAAGCAAGGCGGGCATCAAAGCTCCAAGAGGGTGATTTCGTTGCTGCTGCACGAGAGGTGGAATTAGCCGGCGACAACACGCTTTCGGTACAGTTCGAGCGAGTCGATTCGAACAACGCCAACACTGTTCGCATCCCCGAGGAACTAACCCCAGAACTTGCCCAACTGTTTGGATTACTTATCGGAGAAGGGCATGTGGTCGATACCGACACCAGTGCGACAACGACCATAACGAACGCCGATAGAGAACTCATCGACGCCGCGGTCGAAGGGTTCGAATCACTCAATCTTCGGTACAACGTTCGGAAGCATCACACTAACAAGGACGTCTGGACCGTTCAATGCCACTCACAGGAGTTCATCAGGTTCGCTGAAACGATCGAACCGGCGATCCTCAGGCGTTCCGACGGCCAACGCGTACCGGACGCGATCAAGCGAGCGACTCCGGCGATACGATCCGAATTCGTCAAGGCATACGTAGACGGGGAATGTCACGTTTCAGCGACACAGCGAGAAATCACGGTTGCGTCGATGAGCAACCAGTTACTTGAAGACGTACGAGGTGTTCTTCGATCGCTGGGCATCAGCAGTCGGCTTGAAAAGCGAAACAACGGAAGTTACCGACTCCGTCTCAGTGGTGGCGATTTCAAACGATACATAGACCGGATCGGGTTCATAACTCCGAGGAAAGAAGAAGCATCGTGTGCGTTCACCGACGTTCCACCGAATACTAATACGGATATCGTTCCACGAGTCGGTAATCAGCTTCAAGGGATCCGACGGAAACTTGCTCTCTCACAGTCGGAATGTGGGATCCCTCGGACGACGTATCAGCATTACGAGCGTGGGGATAGAAACCCGTCGAGAGAGTCGCTAGAGATCGTTTTGGAGTCGTTCGACCAGCGGATAGATGAAATACGACGGCTGAAAGGTCGAATCGAAGAGGGGAACTGGTCCGAAATTGTCACCGCACGCGACGAGTTCAGCATATCTCAAGCCGAGCTTGCGACGGAGATGAGTGTTACTCAGACATCAGTCAGCTACTACGAGCGTAAGCAGGTTCTTCCGGACGGCGGTGACATCCAAGCCGCCGAATCCGTCGTTCTAGACCGAATAGATACTGCTCTTGACTCCCAGGAGGAGGTGATACGTCTCCAGCAACTGATCGACAACGATTTACAGTGGACTCCTATCGTTGGTATCGACAAAATCGAACCCGAGTACGACTGGGTGTACGACCTCGAGGTCGAAGGGACCCATAACTACGTCTCGAACGGGGTTATCTCGCACAACTCCCAGATGCTGAGCTACATCCAGAACATTGCTCCTCGCGCGGTCTACACCTCGGGGAAGGGGTCGTCGGCCGCAGGGCTCACCGCAGCTGCTGTGAGAGACGACTTCGGCGACGGCCAGCAGTGGACCCTGGAGGCGGGCGCGCTCGTCCTCGCCGACCGCGGAATTGCGGCGATCGACGAACTCGACAAGATGCGATGTGTCACCGGAGACACGCTGGTTCGGGCCGGTAACGGAATCAAACCCATTCGCGAGCTTGCACACGAAGCGGTAGACGACGGACGTATCGAGGGCCTCGAGAACGGACGAACGATCCGGGACGTCGATGCGGACGTCTGGACGATGGCCGAAGACGGAAACATCGTCAAGCGAGACGTGCTCGCGGTCCACGAGTACGACGCTCCGGACGAACTCCGACGCGTCGAACTAGAGAGCGGAGAGCAACTAACGACGACCGCCGACCACCCGTTTTTCGTTCTGGACGGAGGGAAGCAAACCGAGCGTCAGGCACGGAACCTGAACGAAGGAGACTGGGTCTTCGTTCCCGAACGGATCCCGGAAGAAGTGATGGACGGTGGGGTTAGTGTCCTGCCGACAGGGGAGACAGGTCAGGAAATACACCATCTCTCACCCTCGCACGGGGCTATCCTCGGATACCTCGCTGGCGATGGGAACGTCTTCTACGACCGTGATGAAGGCGTCTATGGCCTCCGGTTTACGAACAAGGAGGAAGAACTGCTACGCGACTTCGAAAACGCGTGTACGAACGCGTTCGATACCCGAACCGTTCGTCATCCGAGCGAGCAACGAGACGACGGCGTCGAAACCGTCCGCGTCCACGGAAAGGAGTACGTCGACGAACTCCTCGAGGCCGGAGCGAATCTCGAAAACTATGACGGGAAACGGCTCCCAGAAGCAGTAACGAACGCGTCCAGGGAGACGAAAGCGGCCTTCGTCCGTGCGCTCGCGGATTCCGAAGGGACGGTCGGCGGGCGCGCCGTCAAAATAGCCTCCTCGAGCTACGAGTTGCTGCTCGGGACGAAGATGCTGTTGCACGAGTTCGGCGTCTCGAGCCAGATACAGACGCGGTCCCGAGAGCGAAAGCGCGACCTGTTCGTTCTCGCGATCACGTCAGACGACTCGCTCGCCGCGTTCGAGCGCCACGTCGGATTTACGCTCGAGCGAAAACGGCAGGCGTTAGCTCGCGCCTGTGAACGGACCACCGGCACTCGAACCATCATAGACGTGCTTCCGGAGTGTGGCGAACTGTTCGAACGGGCTCGCGGTGCGCTTCGCCTCCACCAGTCGGAATGCGGCCTCGAACACGATTCGACCTACTGTAACTTCGAAAACGGCGATGCAAACGCATCGATCCGTCTCTCGAAGCACGTCTTCGAGGCGTTCGAAAGCCGACGGGCTGAGGCGAACGACCACTACGACGAACTCACGACGGAGACGTCCTGGGAGCGACTCGCCGAACTTCGGGAACGGTATCACGTCTCCCAACGGGAGTTAGCCGCAGAAATGTCGATCTCCCAGCCCCGACTCTCGGTCCGCTGGGGTGACGGACCCGAACTCCGAGAACGGGTCCGAAACCGGCTCCGCGAACTCCTCGAGACGCCAGCCGCGGTCGATCTGGATCCGCTTCGGGAGTTACTCGAGGGGGACGTGAAGTGGCGGCGAGTGGACACCGTCCGGCGGGTCGATTCCCACGAGCATACCGATACCAGGGTCCAAGTTCTCGAACAGCGTCTTGCCGACGAGATCGGCGCACACACCGTCGATTCGGTCCGAGAGGAGGCGCAGTCGCTGCTCGAAAACGACGGCACGATCGAAACGTGGGACGAACTCCGAGGCCGGCTTGAGGCGTACGGAATCTCCCTCCAGCAGGTCGCCGAAGAGATGGACGTCGCCGGCTCGACCGTTTCACGGTGGTTCGCGGGCGAGACCGACGTCGGGAACTTCGATACCGTTCGCTCCGTGTGCCGGGAGTTATTCGACACGAAACGCTCCCGGATATCGGAGCTTCTCGAGGGGATCGAACGCCGCGAGCAGCCACGAGTCTACGACCTCACGGTCGAAGGCACACACAACTTCATCGCGAACGGGATGATCGTCCACAACTCCGAGGACCGGTCGGCCATGCACGAGGCCTTAGAGCAACAACAGATCAGCGTGAGCAAGGCCGGCATCAACGCCACCCTCAAGTCCAGATGTTCGCTGCTGGGGGCGGCGAACCCGAAGTACGGCCGGTTCGACCAGTACGAACCGATCAGCGAACAGATCGAGCTCGAGCCCGCCCTGATCTCGCGGTTCGACCTGATCTTCACCGTGACGGACAAGCCCGACGAGGAGAAAGACCGCAATCTGGCCGAGCACATCCTCAAGACCAACTACGCCGGGGAGTTGACGACCCAGCGCGAGGAGATGAACACCCTGGAGGTGTCCGCCGACGAGATAACGGAGATGACCGAGCAGGTCGATCCGACGATCGACGCCGAACTCCTCCGGAAGTACGTCGCCCACGCCAAACAGAACTGCCACCCGCGGATGACCGAGGCGGCCCGCGAGGAGATCCGCGATTTCTACGTCGATCTGCGCTCGAAGGGGACCGACGAGGACGCCCCCGTGCCGGTCACGGCCCGGAAGTTGGAGGCGCTGGTCCGGCTCTCGGAGGCAAGCGCCCGGATCCGGCTCTCGGATACCGTCGAGTTGGCCGACGCAGAACGGGTGATCGAGATCGTCCGGTCGTGTCTCCAGGACATCGGCGTCGACCCCGAGACCGGCGAGTTCGACGCCGACATCGTCGAGGCGGGGACCTCGAAATCCCAGCGCGACCGGATCAAGAACATCAAGCAGCTCATTACCGACATCGAGGAGGAGTACGACGAGGGCGCGCCGGTCGACATCGTCCTCGACCGGGCCGAGGAGATCGGGTTAGAGGAGTCGAAAGCCGAACACGAGATCGAGAACCTCAAACAGAAAGGGGAAGTCTACGAGCCGAGCATGGATCACCTCCGGACGACCTGAGTCGCGGTCACGACCCCGAGCGCCCGCTCATACGGACCGCTATAAGTCATTACCGGCGAAACGCAGAACGTCACGGTTTCGCCGGTAAATCGTGACAGCAATCCGTATCAGTCATCCGTGGATCGGCCGCCGTCGTCGAGTTCTTTCCGCTCGTCAGCGTCTGCATCGCCGGATTCGAGGGCTCTGATCTCTTCGACCGTCGATCGGACCGTCACGGGCGAGACGCCGGCGACGTCGGCGGCCGTCGCCTGGGTGATCGACTCGCAGTCGCCCCGGCGGGCGGCGGCGTAGAGACAGGCCGCGGCGACGCCGCTCGGGTTCCGCCCGCCGAGGACGCCGGCTTCGGCCAGGTCGCGTGCGTACCGTTCGGCCCGGCGTTCGACGCCGTTGTCGAGGTCGAGCCGGGAGGCGTACCGGGGAAGATACTCCACCGGGTCGATCGGGCCCGTCGGGAGGCCGAGTTCGCGGTTGAGCGCGGCGTAGGCGGCCGCGAGTTCGTCGCCGTCGGCCCGTGATATCTCGAGGATCTCCTCTCTCGTCCGGGCGATATCGCGGGTTCGACAGGTCGCGTACACCACGGCCGCGGCGAACCCCTCGAGCGAGCGGCCGATGAGGAGGTCCTCGGTCTGTGCGGACTCGAAGAGCGTACAGGCCTGCTCCCGAACGGCCCCCGGAAGGGAGAGTTGGGAGACGATCCGCCGGATCTCGGTGAAGCCGGTCATCCGGTTGTAGTCGGCTTTCGTCTCGAAGCGTGCACGGGCCTGTTCCCGGCGCATTCGGGCGAGTTGACGGCGTTTCCGGCCGGTCACCCGAATGCTCGATCCCGAGCCGATCCGCGTCGAGAGCCCCCGGTCGTGGCGCGAGCGCGTCAGGGGCGCTCCCGTCCGTTTTCGTTCGGCTCGGTCGAACGACCGCCACTCGGGGCCGTGGTCGATGACGTCGCCCTCGGTGACGAGGCTGCACTCTTCACAGACCAGTTCCGTGCCGACCGGCCGGAGCCGCCCCTCGCACTCGGGACATCGCGTGGGTGGAACGCCCGTCATTCTCACCGACATGTCCGTCGGACATTACCGCCCACGGTAAGTCTTTCTATTAGTCCTGAATGTCTATCTATCAGAAACCACCCGTAGGAAATATATGCGAAGAGAGGGCCCGATCGGGTCTGCTTCCCCGATCGGATAAAAACGTCCGGGCTCGGGCCCGGCAAAAGACCTATCGCACCGACGGCCATTGCGTCGAACATGGATGACAGCGCGGCCGTCGACGTCGATTTCGGCGAGAGCGGGCTCGTCCCCGCGGTCGCCCAGGACGCGGAAAACGGGGAGGTGTTGATGCTCGCCTACGTCTCGCCGGAGGCGCTGGCGCGGACCCGAGAGACCGGACGGGCCCACTATTACTCCCGGAGCAGGGACGAACTCTGGGAGAAGGGGGCCACGAGCGGCCACGTCCAGTCGGTCGCGGAGGTCCGGGTCGACTGCGACGCCGACACCCTGCTCTACCTCGTCGACCAGGAGGGCGGGGCCTGCCACACCGGCCATCGGTCCTGTTTCTACCGGACGATAGAGGGCGAGACCGTCGGCGAACGAGTGTTCGATCCCGACACCGTCTACGAATGAGCGAGCGTCTCGAGAGCCCACGGACCGGCGAGGACGACGGACCGGTCGAACGCCTCGAGGCCACCCGGCGGCGCCACGCGGAGGCCGAAGACCGGATCGACGAACACGGCGAGGACACCGTAGAGAGGGTCGCCGATGCCTACCGGCAGGCGACGGGCCTCCTCGAGGAGTACGAGGGTCGAGCCGCCGGAACCGGCAAGGAGACGTTCAAGGCCTACGTCGAGCTCGAGGGCGAGTTCGAGTCCCTGCTCGAGGACCTCCCCGAGGACCTCCCGCGCCGAGGGGCGTTCGAGGACGCGAACGACGCGATCGACAAGCGCCGGCTGAGCGAGGCCGACTTCGAGCGGGCCCGCGAGGCCGTCGAGCCGGCGAGCGAGTTCGTCGATCTGCTCGAGGAGCGCGAGGCGGCCGCCGAGGCCCGCGAGTCGGCCCGGATCGACCTCCGGGAGCGTCTCGACGAGCTCGAGGCGGGGATCGAGCGCCGCGAGGAGCTTCTCGAGCTCGGATCGGCCGATCTCGAGGCACCGGTCGAACGGCTCCGCGACCCGATCGACCGCTACAACGCGGCCGTCGAGGACGCCTTCGAGCAGTATCGACGGGAAGCTCCGGCCCGGGAGCTGTTCGACCTCGTGGACCGGAGCCGGCTCTACCCGCTGGTTCCCTTCGAGCGCCCGCCCGAGGCGCTGCGCCGCTACGTCGAGGAGGCGCCGGCGGGCACCGAGCCGGTCCCGACCCTCCTCGAGTACGCCGGCTACTCCCGCTCGAAACTCGCCCACTACGTCGCGGACGCCGACGCGTTGAAACGCCGGGTGACGACCGAGCGGACCTTTCTCGAGGGGATCGACGCGGAACCGCTCACGGTCGAGTGGCCCCCCGAACCCGCGGGCGTCCTCTCCCGGCGGGCCCGCGAGCTCCGCCCGTTCGTCGAGCGCGTCGGGAGCGAGGCCGAAGTCGCCGCCCTCCGGGCGGTTCGGGAGACGACCCGCGATCCCGAGTACGGGCGGCTCCGGCGGGCCGCGGTCGCGGCCGACCGGCTCACCGAGACGGAACGCGAACGGCTCGCCGACGGCCGGGTCGAAGCGGAACTCGAGAGGCTTCGGGCCGAGCGCGACCGCCTCCGCGAGGCGCTCTAGATCTCGGCTTTCGCCTCGACGAGTTCGTCATACATCCCCGCAACCAGCATCTCCGCGCGCGCGATGTCCCGCGCTTCGGCGTAGATCCGGACCAGTGGCTCGGTGCCCGAGGGTCGGGCGAGCACCCACGCGTCGCCGTAGTCGAGCCGGTAGCCGTCGCGGGTGTTGATCGTCGCGCCTTCCCGTTCGGCGCGGTTGGCCGCAGCCGTAAGCATCGCCGCCCGCTGGCCGGGCGACTCGTAGTGGACGTTCCGGCGGACGTTCGCGTAGTCGTCGTAGGGCGCGACGACCTCGCTGACCCGGCGGCCGCCGAGCACGGAGAGAAAGCGCGCGGCCGTGTAGGCGCCGTCTCTGGCGAGGCGGTAGCCCGGAAAGAGGACCCCGCCGTTTCCCTCGCCGGCGACGGGCACCCGCCGGCCCTCCTCTGTGAGCTCCCGGACCCGACCGATGATGTTCGTCGACCCGATCGGGGTGAGCTCCAAGTCGGCCCCCGCCTCGTCGGCGACGTCGACCAGCCGCTGGGAGACGTTGACCGCGGAGACGACGGCGTCGCCGGCGTCGAGTTCGGCGGCCGCGAGCGCGGCCAGCGAGGCGTCGCCGCTGACGAACTCGCCGCGTTCGTCGACGAACACCGCACGGTCGGCGTCGCCGTCGTGGGCGATCCCGACGTCGGCGTCGCTGGTCCGGACCAGCCGCGAGAGGTCTCCGAGGTTCGCCGGGACGGGCTCGGGATCCCGGCCCGGAAAGCGCCCGTCGGGCTGGCCGTTGACCGTGAGCACGCGACAGCCCAGTTCCCGGAGGAATCGAGGGGTAGTGGCAGCGCCGGCGCCGTGGCCCGGATCGAGGGCGACGGTCAGCTCCGCACCGGCGATCCGCGAGCGATCGACGGCCCCGAGCAGGTCCTCGACGTACGCCCGGCCGGCGCCCTCGACGCCCTCGGCCCGGCCGACCCCGTCCCAGGCGGCGTCGGCGAACTCCCCCGAGTCAAACGTCTCCTCGATCCGCTCGAGTTCGGCGACCGAGAGCTCGATCCCGTCGCTGCCGACGAGCTTGATCCCGTTGTACCGCGGCGGGTTGTGCGAGGCCGTGACGACGAGTGCCTCGACGCCCTCGCGGGCGGCGTACGCCTGGACTCCGGGGGTCGGGACGACGCCCAGCCGGTCGACGTCGCGGCCGACGCTCGCGAGCCCGCTCGCGGCTGCGTCGGCGAGCATTCGCCCGCTCGTCCGGGTGTCCCGACCCACCGCGACCCGCCCGTCCCCCCTGACCGTCCCCACGGCCTTCGCGACGCGCATGGCGAACTCGGGGGTCACCTCCTCGCCGGCGACCCCGCGCGTCCCGCTCGAGCCGAAGATCTCCATCAACGAGCGCTCGGGACGGAGCACCCAAAGGGGTTCCGAAGGGGGCATACCCGTGGCCCGCCAAGAAACCGCCATGAGCACGATCGACGAGAAACGCGTCTACGGCGACCGGGCGGGCGCCGACCGGGCGTACGTCGCGGGCGGCGTCGGCCTGCTCTCGGTCTCGATCGCCGGCGGCTCCGTCGGCGAGTTCGGCCTCCGCCGGCGCGGGCGCGCCCGCGACGTCGCGACCGCCGGCGGCCAACTCGCCGTCGCGACCGACGACGCCCTCCTGCTCGCCGACCGCGGGGTGGCAGGCGGCGACCCCGACCTCGAGGAAACCGGGTTCGGCCCCGCGACCCGCGTCGGCGTCGACGGCGAGAGAGTGATCGCGGTCGGGCCGGACGGCCGGGTCGCCCACCTCCGGGGCGGCGAGTGGACGACCCTCGGCGACGCACGCGAGGTTCGAGGAATCGACGGCGACCTGGTCGCGACCGCCGACGGCGTTCTTCGGGTCCAGGGCGAAGGGCTCGAGCCGGCCGGGCTCGACGACGCGCGGGACGTCTCGGCGGCGGGGATCCCCCTCGCCGCGACCGGCGACGGGCTGTACGCGCTGGGCAACGGCTGGCTCCGGTCGCTCGAGGGGCCGTTCGACGTCGTCGGTGCCGACCCCGCGAGCGAACCCGGCTCGCTCGCCCGCGCCCACGCGGCCGCGTGCGGACGGGTGTACGAACACGCCGACGGTGACTGGCACGACCGGGGAGAGGCTCCCGGGCAGGTCGCCGGCTTCGCGTACGGCGAGCGGGCGTACGCGGTGACCGAGGACGGCGAGTTCCTCGCGGGCGAATCGGGCGAGACCGTCGGGGAGTGGCGGAGCCACCCCCTCGGCGTCCCCGACGTCGGCGCCGTCGCCCTCGCCGGTCCTGAGTCTGGCGTGACAAGTTGAGATACCGGTTGGTTTTAGACCGCAACGTTAGGTCCGAATAGCGGACTCCGTGTTACATACAGGCGGTGCAATTACCACAGCGTGACAGTGGAAACTCGAGACAGAGCGTTCTCAGAAGAGGGACAGTTCCGTTGTTCGAATGGATTCAGACAATCGAATCAGAGCCGTCCCGAAGAGTACAACCGTGATTCCGCTCAGCGCGACCACTGCCACCAGTTCAGGATCGCCACTGGCCATCACGGCAAAAGACACTGCTCCGATAAGCAACGTCACAGCGAAGAGCAATTCCACTGCTCTGACGTTCAGTTCGCTCCATGTTGATGGGACGCTAAACGTCATCTGATGGTTGTGAACCATATATCACAGTGACATCTCCCGCGTCATAAATCTGTGGTTTTGTCTACAAGAACGACTGATACGTTCGCAGTCCCAATGTGACATGATATTCACTCCGAGTCACATCGAAATTATCCGATCAGGCCACATGGCGAGATAAGCGGTACCGACCGAACGCGGAACGAAAGCGGGTTTACCGTCCGGGCTGTGGCCCCGACCATGACAGCGATCGTCAGCGGCTCGGCCTCCCAGGCACTCTCGGCGGCTCTCGCCTCCGAACTCGACTGCCCGCTCGCGGCCGTCGAGTACGACCGCTTTCCCGACGGCGAACTCCTCGCCGCGGTCCCCGGCTTCGACGCCGACCGGGCCGTCGTCGTCGCCTCGACGACCTCCCACGCGGCCCACCTCGAGCTCCTCTTGCTCCAGGACGCTCTCCACGAGGCCGGTGCCGAGGAGGTCGTCACCGTCCTCCCCTACATGGGCTACGCCCGCCAGGATCGGGCCTTCGAGTCCGGCCAGCCGATCTCCTCGCGGGCGGTCGCCCGGGCGATCTCGACCGGCGCCGACCGCGTGCTCACCGTCTCCCCCCACGAGGAAGGGGTGTGCGAGTTCTTCGAGCCGACCGCCGAAGTGGTCGATGCCGCTCCGGTTCTCGCCGACCCGCTCCCCGACGACCTCGCCGATCCGGTCTTTCTCGCGCCCGACGAGGGAGCCGTCGGCATCGCCGAAACCGTTCGAGACACGTACGGCAGCGGCGAGATCGACCACTTCGAGAAGCACCGACTGTCGGGCGAGAGGGTCGAGATTACCCCCTCCGACGCGGACGTCGCCGGCCGCGACGTCGTCGTCGCTGACGACATCATCGCGACCGGATCGACGATGAGCGAGGCCGTCGAAGTGCTCCACGACCGGGAGGTCGCCCGGGTCTTTGCGACCTGTGTCCACCCGCTGCTGGCCGGAAACGCCTACACCAAACTCGCCGCGAGCGGCGTCGAGGCGATCTACGGTACCGACACGATCGAGGGGCCGGCGACCGCGGCCTCGGTCGCGCCGGTCCTCGCCGAGCACCTGTCGGCGGACTGACCAGGGTCTCGCCGCCGGCTTCCAGTCACAGCGACTGAGGACGGCCTCGTGGTATTACCTCGATGCGGGACCGAGGACGGGACATGAAGCGGGACACGGTCGCGTTCGGCGCGTCGTTTCTGACCCTCGCGGTCGGCCTGGGCGTGCTCGTCGCCGGAATCTTCCAGGGCGGACTGACCACGCTCGCGGTCGGCGGCGGGGCGATCGTGGTGGCGGGCGTCGTCGGACTGTACGTGGCGGTCGCGGGGAGCGCAGGGGCCTGACCGTCAGGACGAAGGGGCCGGCTCGATCGCCAGCTCGACGTCGACCCCCTCGATCTCCCACTCCATGCGGTGGCCCTCATCGACGTCCCCGATCGCGTCGGCCCGGACCTCCTCGCGGATCAGCTCCTCCCGCCGGCGGACGAGGTCGGCGACCCGGTCGTCGGCGATAGCGATCTCGACTGCGATCCGCTCTTCGACGTCGAGGTCGAGGTCCTTTCGCATCTCCTGGACCCGTCGAACGACCTCGCGGGCGTAGCCCTCGCTTTCGATGTCCTCGGTGAGGTCGGCGTCGACGTAGACGACGCCGCGGTCGTCGCCGTCGATTCCGAACGCCGTGCCGGCGACGTCCTCGGGCGTCTCGGTGACGAACGAAACCATCTCGGGCTCGAGTTCCTCGCCGACCGCCCCCTCTAGGGCCGCGAGGTCGGGCTCCTCGATCCGGGCCTCGTTCAGCGAAGTCATTACCTCGCCGGCGCGGTCGCCGAACGCGGGGCCGAGTTCGCTCATGTCGGCCTCGGCGCTGTAGGCGAGTTCGCCCCACCGCTCGCCGGGACCCACGAGTTCGACCGCACGGGCGTTGAGCCGGTCGGCCAGCAGGTCCTCGTGGCGGGCGACCGCCTCGGCAACCCGCTCGTCGTCCGCGGCCACGACGATCCGGGTCACGGGCCAGCGAAGCTTCCGACCGGCTCCCTGGCGGGCGTTCGCGCCCGCCTCCTCGATCGCGCGGAGGAGGGCGACGTCGGCCTCGAGTTCGTCGTCGGTCCAGTAGTCCGAGACCTCGGGCCAGTCTTCCATGTGGACCGTCTCGTATCCGGTCTCGCCGGTGAGCGTCCCGTAGAGTTCGTCGGCGACGAAGGGAGCGTAGGGGGCGAGCAGCGTCACGACCTCCCTGAGGACACGGTGAATCGTTGCGTAGGCCGCCGTCTTCGACCCGCTTTCCTCCTCGTCCCACATCCGTTCGCGGACCGCCTGGACGTAGTACCGGGAGACGTCCTCGACGACGAACTCGATCAGAGCCGAAAGGGCGCGGTCCTGGCGATAGTCCTCGAACGCCGCGGTCACCTCCCGTTTCGTGGACTGGAGGCGGGCGAGCACCCACTCGTCTACGACCTCGAGGTCCGAATCGACGTCCTCGAGAGTGGTTTCGTCGGGATCGAAGCCGTCGAGACGCATGTACGGTAGCGGGAACCGGACGACGTTCCAGAGCGTCCGGAGATGATTCTCCATCGTCTCCATCCCGTCCCAGGAAAAGCGCATGTCCTCGCCCTGGGGGTTGTTCGAGAGCAGGAAGAGGCGCATGACGTCCCGGCCGTGACGGTCGATCGCCTCGTGGGGATCGACCAGAATGTCCTTTGACTTGCTCATCGCCCGGCCGTCGGGCATCTGGGCGAACCCGTGCATCAACACCTGTTCGTAGGGAATCTCGCCCATCGCCGCGGTCCCCATCCCGAGCTGGGACCAGAACCAGCCCCTGGTCTGGTCGTGGGCCTCCATGATGAGGTCGGCGGGCCAGAGTTCCTCGAACCGTTCCTGGTCGGCGGGGAAGCCAATAGTGCCCCAGGAGGCGACCGAGGAGTCGAGCCAGACGTCGAAGACGTCCGGAACCCTGGTGTAGGTCGTCCCGTCCTCGGTGATCGTCAGCTCGTCTACGGTGTCCTTGTGGAGATCCACGGAGTCGGGATCGATAGCCTGGTCTGCGCGCTCGGCGAGTTCCTCCCGATCGCCCACGACGATCATCTCCTCGTCGTCATCGCGGCCCTCGGGGGTCCAGATCGGGATCGGGATCCCCCAGTACCGTTGTCTGGAAACGTTCCAGTCGGGGGCCTCGCTGACGAAATCCCGAAAGCGGCTGTCGCGGGCCCACTCGGGGTGCCACTGGCTGTCCTCGATGTTTTCCAGGAGCTCGTCTTTGATGTCGGTGATCGTGATGAACCACTGGTCGGTAACGATCTGGACGATCCCGGTATCGCAGCGCCAGCAGTGGCCGTAGCTGTGGGTGATCGTCCCGGAGGCGAGCATCGCCCCTTTCGACTCGAGGTCGGCGATGATCTCCTCGTCGGCCTCCTTGACGAACTGGCCCTCGTACTTCCCACCAGCATCGGTGTAGACGCCGTCGCTCCCGACGGGACAGAAGATCGGGAAGCCCAGTTCCCGGCCGCGCTCGAAGTCCTCCTCGCCGTGGCCCGGCGCGGAGTGGACGAGGCCGGTGCCGTCGCCCTCCGTCTCGACGTAGTCGGCGGCGTACACCTCGTGGGCGCCGTCGTGATCGGTGTGGTCTGGGACCTCCGCCGCGAGGGGATGGTCGTACCCCCAGCCGAGCAGCTCCTTGCCCGCGAGCTCCTCCTCGACCTCGAAGTCGTCGTAGCGACCCTCCCGGAGGACTTCCTCGTACTTCGCCTCCGCGACGTACAGCAGTTCCTCCTCCCCCTCCTTCCGTGCGCGCACGCCGACGTACTCGCCGTCGGGATCGACGGCTGTGAAGGTGTTCGCCGGGATGGTCCAGGGGGTCGTCGTCCAGACGACCAGCGATCCCTCGCGGTCGGCGAGATCGAACTTCACGTAGACCGAGGGGTCGGAGACGTCCTCGTACTCGACCTCGTTGTTCGCGATGGCGGTCTCACACCGGGGACACTGCGAGATCGACCGGTGGCCCTTCTCGACTAAGCCGCGCTCTGCGGCCCTCGAAAAGCCCCACCAGGCGGCCTCCATGTACTCGGGGTCGACCGTCTTGTACGGATCGTCCCAGTCCATCCAGACGCCGAAGTCCTGGAAGTCCGACTGGAGGCCCTCGAGCTGTTCGTCGGCGTACTCCTTGCAGGCCTCGATGAAGGCGTCCTCGCCGTAGGCCTCGATGTCCTTTTTGTTCTCGAAACCCAGTTGCTCCTCGACTCTGGTCTCGATCGGGAGCCCGTGCATGTCGTAGCCCGGGCGGTCGGTGACGTCGTAGCCCTGCATTCGCAGGAACCGGATGTAGCAGTCCTTCAGGCTCTTGTTCCAGGTCGTCCCCATGTGGGCCGACCCGGAGGTGTACGGCGGGCCGTCGACGAAGAAGTAGGTCTCGCCCTCGGCTCGGTGCCGTTTGGTCCGCTCGTAGGCGTCTACGTCCTCCCAGTGGTCGAACACCCGTTGCTCGACCGCGTGGGGGTCATAGCCCTCCTCGATCTCGCCGAACCTGCTCATAGGGGATACGACCGCCTCGGACACTAAAGGGGAATCGGTTGTGCAGACGGCCGAGAACGCAGAGCGAGAGTCGGCGATCGAGGCCCGAGAACCGACCGAGGACGGCGTTATCCGGCGAGCGAGGCGAGCGAGGCGAGGGCCTTCCGGCGACCCACCGTGATCCCGGCGTACAGCATGATTCCGCCGAAGACGGCGAGCCAGACGGCGACCATCGTCTCCCCGCCGGTCGTGACGTACTGGAAGCTGGTGTACTCCGCGGCGGTACCGACGACCGTCAACAGCCCGGCGGCGACGGCGTAGACGACCGCCGAAAGCACCTCGACTGCGAGTTCGCGCATGAAACAGGGAAACGAGTGGACGGACGTAAACTTGTCTATCCCGCCCGGGCTCGAGAGGCGCCACGGTGCCGGGACCGTGAAGCCCTTGGCCGGCCGCTCCGAACGCCGGGCGTGTTCGATCCGGAGTCCTCCGAGCCCGCGTTCCCGGACCGCCGCCACGTCATGGCGCCGGGCTGTCGCCGTTGTCCCGCCCTCGTCTCCGGCCGCGAGCGGATCTCCTGGGGAACCGGACCCGGGGACGCGGACGTGATCGTCGTCGGCGAGGCGCCGGGATACGGGAACCCGGAGGCCGACCGCTGGCGCGGGGGCAACTGGACCGGGAAGGCCTACACCTCCCGCCACTCCGGCCGGCGGATCCGCCGGCTGCTCGCCGACGTCGGCTTTCCCGACGCCTACTACACGAACGCCGTGAAGTGTTTTCCCGCGAGCGAGGAGCCACGGTCCTCGGAGGCGAGCGGCGAAGCCGCGAGCAAGGACGAGACGCCGACGAACCGCGAGCCGACCCCCGGGGAGCGCGAGCGGTGTCGGGATCACCTGCTCGCCGAAATCGACTCCGTCTCCCCCGCCGTGGTGCTTGCGACCGGCAAACACGCGACGACCTCGGTGCTCGCGGCCGAGGGACGGGAGCTGGACGGCTTTCTCGACTGCGTGCTCGAGCCGATCCCACTGGGCGGACTCGGCCTCACGCTGCTCCCGATCCTGCACCCCTCCTACCAGGACGTCTGGGTCGCCCGGCTGGGGTACGAACCCGAGGAGTACCGGACGGCAGTCGGCGAGGCACTCGAGGACCTCGTCGGGTGACCGTCCGGTCGTCGCCGCTCGTCGTCGGCCGTCCCCACACCATCCGGTCGCCGCCCGGCCGAGCCGGAAGAATCACGTGTGGATCGGTCGATCTGGAACCATTCGGATCGCACTCCGCGACCGGTCTCCGCCACCATCGCCAACCTTCTTGCCCGATGGGGACACACGTCCGCGTATGAGCACGATCTTCGGTCAGATCGTTTCGGGGGACATCCCCGCGCGCGTCGTCTACGAGGACGAGACCACGCTGGCCTTTCTCGACGCCAACCCGCTCGCGCCGGGACACACCCTCGTGATCCCCAAAGAGGAGTACGAGCGCCTGAACGACGTCCCCGACGACGTCGCGAGCGACCTCTACGCGACCCTCCACCGGGTGGTGCCCGCCGTCGAGGAGGCCGTCGATGCCGACGCGACGACGGTCGCGTTCAACAACGGCGAGGCTGCGGGACAGGAAGTCCCCCACGTCCACGGCCACGTCATCCCCCGATTCGAGGGCGACGGCGGCGGCCCGATCCACGCCGTCGCGGGCGACCCGCCCGACCTCTCCGACGAGGAACTAGATAGGATCGCGGGCGATATCGACGACCGGCTCTGACCGTCCCGGGCCTAAAGAGGAGCCGTGACTCCTATCGGCGACCGGAACTGTATATGTAGCTCCACGTTCTACCGGTGGTATGGCTGCGATCGAGGTCCGGGAGCTAACGAAGACCTACGGCGAGGTCGTCGGGATCGAGTCGCTGTCCTTCTCCGTCGGGAAAGGCGAGGTCTTCGGCTTCCTGGGCCCCAACGGCGCCGGGAAGACGACGACGATCCGGGTCCTGCTGGGGCTGCTCTCGCCGACGGCCGGTTCGGCGGAGGTACTCGGCGCCGACGTCACCAGCGAGTCGGATCTGATCGAGGCAAAGCGCCGGATCGGTTACCTCCCCGCCGACCTGGGCTTCGACGAGGACGTCACCGGGCGGCGGGTGCTCGACTACTTCGCGTCGATCCGAGGCGACGAACGACGCGCGGAACTCCTCGAGATCTTCACGCCACCCCTCGATCGGGAGATCCGCGAATACTCCTCGGGGAACCGCCAGATGCTGGGCGTGATCCAGGCGTTCATGCACGACCCCGACCTCGTGATCATGGACGAACCCACGAGCGGGCTCGACCCGCTCAAACAGGAGCGGTTCAACGAGTTCGTCCGGGCCGAACGCGACCGCGGGACGACCGTCTTCTTCTCGAGTCACGTCCTGAGCGAGGTCCGGCGGGTCTGTGACCGAGTGGGGATCCTCCGGGAGGGAGAACTGGTCGCCGCCGAGGACGTCGAGAGCCTGGTCGACCGGGGCGGCAAGCGCGTCCGCGTTCAGGTCGGCGGCGAGGGGGGCGGGCTGGGCGACGTGGAGGGCGCGACCGACGTCCGGAGGCTCGGCGACGAACACCGCTTTGCGTATGCCGGCGACTACGGCACGCTCCTGGCCCACCTCGCGAGCTACGACGTCGTCGACGTCGAGATCGCCGAACCGCCTCTCGAGGACGTGTTCATGCACTACTACGGCGGGAGCGAGGACTCGGACGGCGAGGGCAACGAGAGCGATGCGGGCGAAGAGTCCGGAAGGGCGCCCGAACCGGCGAGCGAACCCGCCGGAGGTGACGCCGATGCTTGAGATCGTCCGCTACGAGGCCGAAAAGCGCCTGACGGGAACCCTCGCGCTCGCGGTCGGGCTCGGCGCCCTCGCGGTCTTCTTCGTCGCCTTCTTTCCCTCCTTTGCCGACGTCGACATGGAGAGCTACGCCGAGGCGTTCCCGCCCGCCTTCCGGGAGGCCTTCGGGATCGAGGCGATCGGCACCATCGAGGGCTTTCTCGCCGTCGAGGTCTACCAGTTCCTCTGGGTGCTCCTTCTGGGGCTCTACGTCGCCTACCTCGGCGCCGGAGCGATCGCCACCGACGTCGAGCGCGACCGAATGGACCTGCTGCTCTCCTTGCCGGTCTCCCGAAGCCGCGTGCTCGGCGAGAAGTTCCTCGCGCTCGCGGTGCCGATCCTCGTGCTCAACGCCGTCGTCCCACTCGCCGTCTACGGCGGCGTCATCGCCGTCGGCGAGTCGATCGACGCCGTCAACCTGGCGATGGTCCACCTGCTCTCGATCCCCTACCTGCTCGCGTGTGCGGCGATCGGCCTCCTGCTCTCGACGCTCGTCGACCGGGCCGACGTCGCCCAGCGGGCCGCCCTCGCCGCCGTCTTCGCGCTGTTCCTGGTCGACTCGATATCGGCGAGCGCCGAGGACCTCGAGTGGATCGGGGGGATCAGCCCGACCGCCTACTACGACCCGAGCGCGATCCTCGTCGAGGGGAGCCACGACCTCGGCGGTGCGGTCGTCCTGCTCGGGGCGACCACAGCGCTCGTGCTTCTCGCGTCCATCCGGTTCCGGCGGGCGGACGTCGGCGCGTAGCGGGAGGAAGGACTTTGTGGGTCCCGGTGGGATTTCGCCCCATGGGATGGCTCTCGGGACTGTGGGCCGACGTCCGCGCCACCCCGGTCGCCGCGGCCCTCGAACTCGGGACCGTCTTCGCGAGCGCCGGGCTCTTCCTCGCGCTCGTCGTCGCGCTCGCGTGGGGACCGCCGCCTCGCGGGCCGACCGCCCTCTGGGCCGCGATCGTCGCCGTCGGGGCGGGGGTCGCGGTCGTGTGGACGGTCCTCGTTCCGGTGTACGACCGATACGGCTGAACGGAGTGGCGTCTCCGGTCCGGTACAACCACACGACCGTCGTTGGGGTTCTCGGGAACGGCGTACAGCAGCGGAATCACGCCACCAGCCCGACCAGGAGGTCGCCGTAGACGAGCGCGATCACGAGGCCGACGAGGACCGCGACCAGGAAGGGCATCCCCGGTGAGATCCAGACCCGGTCGCGGCGACGGACGACCTCCAGGCCCTCCCGGAGCGTTTCGGGCGAGGTGCCGTAGGCCGTGCCCTCGATCTCGTCGAGGAAGGTTTCCGCTCCCCAGGGGTCGTCGGCGGTCGCTTCCGGGCCGCGGGCCGGTCGGTCGCCATCGCCCGCCGCGGCTCCTGTGGGAGCTGACCGCCCCGCCCCGACCGCGCCGTCGGTCGGCCGATCGGGTTCGACGGGGAGGGTCGCGGGATCGCGGTAGCGGTCGGGATCGGCCCGCAGGTCGGCGACGGTCAGCCCCCGCCACCGGAGGTACATCCGGAGGGCATCGAGGTCGAGTCCCGCTCTCAGGGCGGGCCCTTCCGCCGTCTCGAGGAGCCGACCGTGGGTCTCCTCGAGGGCCTCCCAGTCGACGGGGCGGCCGACGGCCATCGCGGGAGTCAGCCGGCCGGCGGCGGCGTTCCGGACCGCGAGAGCAACGGGGACGCAGGCGGCGACGACGACCGCGTTGGCGAGTATCGTAAAGGGGAACGCGGCGATCGTCCCGGGCTCGAGCGGAAACGGGGGGGTGTCCGGCGGGATCTCTATGGCGTACGTCGGAACCGTCGGGAAGAGAAGCGCGAGCGCGAACAGCGCCCGGGCGTCGGCGCCGCCGAACCCCCCGGCCCACCACGTGAAGTAGGCGATCGGGACGACGAGCCCGAAGCCGACGGCGGCGGGCACGAGCAGGTCGCTCCGGGCGAGCGGGCCGGCCCGCCAGGCCAGCCACGCCTCCCAGCACAGCAAGACAGCTCCGAGGGCCCCCAGGGGGACCCACGCGACGCTCGGAACCCGTCGGCTCCGGACGTCGCGGACGGCCGCCCAGGCGAGGAGTGGGACGGCGACGAGTC
Organism: Saliphagus sp. LR7; assembly: GCF_003344565.1. NCBI lineage: Archaea > Methanobacteriati > Methanobacteriota > Halobacteria > Halobacteriales > Natrialbaceae > Saliphagus > Saliphagus sp. LR7. The sequence goes on from NZ_QPND01000009.1 coordinate 60,831, forward strand.
GCAGGAGATCGGGAGTCGTCGTCCCGATCACGCCCGACCGCGAGAGTGGGCTCTCACGGCCGACTCCTCTCGAGGCGGCGGTGTTATCGTTTCGTTTCCGTCCAGTCGTCCGTTTCCCTCGGATCAGTTCGATCGTCCTGCTCCGGGCCTTGCGGGGCATCCCGATCACCGCTCGTGCCGGGTGCGGTCGGTCCGAAAAGCCGGCAAGCAGCGATACGTCGGTAAGAAGCGATTGACGACCGTTAATACGCAGGTAACGGTCGATCGACCCGGCGGCGATCGTGGAGATCGTTTCGGTCGTCCGGTTGGGAACCCACGCCAGTCTTGTCGCCAGAGAACTATATTCGTCGATCCGAATATCCCGCGTATTCGGACCGTACGGGGCGATATATCCGAAGTAGCCCGATCGATACGACCGGTCGTATCGGCTACCGGTAGCGTACGTAGAACCTAAATTCTCTTATACCGTGGTCTCGAACGCTCGTGTGATGAAAGCGGTCGAACTCGGGCGTCCCACGGGGACCCCGACATCGAACGGTCGGCGGTCGGAACGGAGCCACGGGAGGTGGTCGCCCGTCCGATCATCGACCGGCGGCGTCGGACGATCCCTTCGCTCGGCGCGCGCTGAATTTATTTCTGATAAGTCGTATTCAGGCATGAAGGTTTTTATGCTCGGTCCTCACTGGTTCATACGATCAACCGAACTGCAGCCGTCGGAACGACCGGAGACGGCTGTGGGTCGTTTCCCACATCATGTCTGAATCGTTCACGAACACGAACCGGGCGGAGTTCGCCGAGGACGATCACGAGCGGGTTCGCTCCGAGCCGGTCGCCATCGGGGTTCTCGCGACCGAGGACGGCGAAAACAACCTTCACAGGACCGTCCTCCAGTCGATCCGCGACGGGTTCGCCGTCTTCATCGTCCCCTGGGGGATCTCCGCGGACACCGAGGCGGCCATAGACCAGACCGACGCCACGATCGTCGAACCCGCCGACTGCGGGAGCGTCGACGACGCCCGCGAACGCCTCGTCGAGGCCGCCCGGACCGCGGGGGCGGGCGGGATCGCCCTCTGTGAAGCCGGCGACGAGATCGACCTCGATAGCTGTCACGAGGCGGTTCACTCCGCCCCGGAGTACGCGATCTCCGCGCCGATTCGAGGGGAGACCGGCCGGCTAGTCGGTATCCCCGCCTACAACGAGTCCGTCGGCATCGGCAGCACGATCATCGCCGCCCAGGAGTACGCCGACGAGGTCGTCGTCGTCGACGACGGCAGCGCCGACAACACGGCAGCGATCGCCAGGAACACCGACGCGACGGTCATCGAACACGCGGAGAACAAGGGGAAAGGAAGCGCGCTATACACGTTCTTCGAGTACGCGCGGGCCGCCGACGCCGACTCCGTCATCGTCCTCGACGGCGACGGCCAACACGTCCCCCACGACATCCCGAAGGTGACCGAACCGATCGAGGAGGGCGAGGCCGACCTCGTCGTCGGCAGTCGGTATCTCGAGGGAAGCGGCGGCGAGACCCCGTTCTACCGCCGGTTCGGCCAGCAGTTCCTCGACGTCCTTACCTTCGGTTCCAGTGGAACGCACCTCTCGGACACCCAGAGCGGGTTCCGAGCGTTCTCGCCGAAGGCCGTCGACACCCTCTCGATCCGGACCGACGGGATGGGCGTCGAGAGCGAACTCATCGGGACCGCGATGGACGCCGACCTGCGGATCGAGGAGGTTCCTATCGACGTCCGCTACGAGGGGATCGACGGCCAGACGTACAACCCCATCCGCCACGGGCTCGGGGTCGCGACCTATCTCGTGCAACTCATCCGGGACCGCCATCCGCTGCTTTTCTTCGGCGTTCCCGGACTCGTCTTGACCCTCGCCGGACTCGCCCTCGGCGTCGACGTCGCCGCGACGTACAACGCCCAGGGTGCGATCGCGCCCGGCCGGACGCTCGTCGCCCTGTTCCTGACGATCGTCGGCGTCCTCGGGGTCTTCTGTGGCCTGATCCTGAACCGAATGTCGACGATGCTCGCGGAGCTTCGATCGGAGTAGTTCGGAGGGCCGTCGTCGAGAGGAAGAACTCTCTCCAGCAGTCGACCATGTCGGTGGGAGCTCCCCGGTGAGTCCCTTTCGACGAGTCCATCGAACCCGTCGGCCTCACGAAGAAGGAAGGTAATACAACGGGGAGGGAGCCGCCGCGAGCGACGCCGAAGCCAGTAAAGGTACCACGGACCGACCCCGGCGACCTACCCCCACCCCTTCGTTTCGAGTGGAACCGAACGAGGGGCGGTTCGGAACAGTCGGCACGAAGGCAGCGACGAGGGGATCGATCGAGAGACGAAACCGGCGAGAGAAAGGCGAGAGAAGCCACTCGGGAGCAAAGCGGAGAAATCAACCGAACGGGACCAGCAAGCCACGGGAGAGATCGGAAGGACTAGTAACGACTACCACAAATCTAGTAAATCGCTCGGTTTGCTAGTGTTGCGGATATTGTTTCCCTCCCACCCAAATAAAACCACCTGTTCTAGAGAACCCCCCTCCCCCACCCATCCGGATCGCTCTCCACTCGAAACGAAGGGGTGGGGGGTTCGCTCTCCATCCCACCCTAATCCGTCACGTCCGTCGCGGGTCTCCATCCGAACCCGTCGCTTCACCCTCTCCGGACGCTCCCATCCACACCTGTTCTCGCTTTCCGTCGCTCTTCCGAGCTCGGGGTTCCCGATCCAACCCGTCGTGAGCTCGGTTCTCCTCTTGAGGGCTCGGTCCCCGTTGTATCGATCGACCCGACGAGGACACCCCTCGTTCCACTCGAGCCGAGGCGGTTGCGACCCGACTTTCCCCTCGAGGACGGATCGACCTCGTCGAACGCCGACTCGTCGAGACGTATATTCCGTCGAAGTAGTCCCGCAATCGGAGTGTCGTTGCCGTTGAAGGGAAGGACTTATTAGCTAGCTATTCCTCTGGTTCGTCTGCATCAACTGGACTCGGGCGAGGGATGGGAGACGGTTTCCCGGCCGATTTCGGCCACATATGGGCGAGTATCGCTCGTTTCCGGTCCGCGTTCCACACGAAACAAAGGGGTAACGCATACGACGGATGTCTGACGACGATTCACAGACGACGGGTTCGAGTCGAGAGATCGACCTCGCCTCCACGCGTGGTTTCGGGTCGAGCGGGGAGGCCGAGTCGGGGAGCGACGACCCTGGCCAGGGCCTGTTCGACGACCTCCTCTCGGGCGAGCCGATCTTCGACAACAAGGAGGTGCTCCGTCCGTCGTACACGCCGCACGAGCTCCCCCACCGGAGCGACCAGATCAACAAAATGGCGACGATCCTCGTCGCCGCGCTCCGCGGGGAGACCCCCTCGAACATCCTCATCTACGGGAAGACGGGGACGGGAAAGACCGCGAGCGCGAAGTTCGTGAGCAAGGAGCTAGAGACCACCTCCTCGAAGTACAGCGTCCCCTGCGAGGTCGAGTACATCAACTGCGAGGTCACGGACACCCAGTACCGGGTGCTCGCCCAGCTCGCCAACAAGTTCATCGAGGAGAACGAGCGGATCATCGAGGAGCGACTCGATACGCTCGACTCCCTCCTCTCCGCGGCCGAGGAGTACGACGGACGGATCGACGGGGGACGTCGGGAGGGTGCCGACTCCGCCGGCGGATCGGCCGGCCCGACCGGAGACGGTTCCGAACCCGCGACGGGCGAGTCGGAGTCGGCCCCCGGCGAGGACGGTTTCGCGGCGGGGAGCCCGGACGATCCCGATACCCTCGAACGACCGGAAACAGCCGAAAGAGACGCCGAATCCGACGATTCTCCAGTCGAAACGGAGGGGTTCGATTCGGAGTCCGGGACCGATCTCGCCTCGGCCGTCGAGCCGGACCCGATCGTCGATCCCGAGGCGGATCCCGAGGGCGGGTTCGTCGGCGAGGGGGACGAATCCGAAGGAGAGCGGGTCGAGATCCCGGACGCCGAGGAGCAGGCGAGAGCAGAGTCGGGTCACCCACTCGTCGGAACCGGCTTCGCCTCCGTCGACGAGGTTCGCGACCGGATCGAGGAGCTAGAGGCCGACCTGGAGGGGTTCGAGGAGGTACCGATGACGGGGTGGCCGACCGACCGGGTGTACAGCGTCTTCTTCGAGGCGGTCGATTACTCCGAGCGGGTGGTCGTCATCATGCTGGACGAGATCGACAAACTCGTCGAGAAGTCGGGCGACGACACCCTCTACAACCTCTCGCGGATGAACTCCGAACTCGACAACTCCCGGGTGTCGATCATCGGGATCAGCAACGACCTGAAGTTCACCGACTTCCTCGACCCCCGTGTCAAGTCGAGTCTGGGCGAGGAGGAGATCGTCTTTCCGCCCTACGACGCCAACCAGCTCCGGGACATCCTCCAGCACCGCTCGGAGGTCGCGTTCAAGGAGAGCGTGCTCTCGGCCGACGTCATCCCGCTGTGTGCGGCCTTCGCGGCCCAGGAACACGGCGACGCCCGGCGCGCGCTCGATCTCCTCCGGACGGCGGGGGAACTCGCCGAACGCGGGCAGGCAGAGCGGATCGACGAGGACCACGTCCGACAGGCCCAGGACAAGATCGAACTCGACCGCGTCGTCGAGGTCGTCCGCACGCTCCCGACCCAGTCGAAACTCGTCCTGTTCGCGACGATCCTCTTGGAGAAGAACGGCGTCCACTCGATCAACACCGGCGAGGTGTACAACATCTACAAGCGTCTCTGTGAGGAGATCGACGCCGACGTCCTCACACAGCGCCGGGTCACGGACCTCATCAGCGAACTCGACATGCTCGGGATCGTCAACGCGGTCGTCGTCTCGAAGGGCCGGTACGGCCGGACCAAGGAGATCAGCCTCTCGGTGCCCATCGAGGAGACCGAGGTCGTGCTGCTCTCGGACTCGCGGCTCTCGGACATCGACGACGTCCAGCCGTTCGTCCAGGCCCGGTTCGACAACTGATCGGTCCGGGCGGATCCTTTCTCGCCTCTCCCACAGCCGTCGATCCCGGTCCCGTCCGCGCAGATCACTGCCGCTCTCACCTCCTCACGCGTAGTGACCGACCTCAGTTCCGCAGTCGCCGCCGGGTGACCGTCACGGTTCCGACCGCCGCCGTGCCGGCCACGAGGCCAGCGGTGCCGACCGACGCGGGCGTCGATCCGGCCGGCGACGGCTCTGCTGCGGCCACGGGCTCTATCGCGGTCGGCCCCGTCGCGAGGAGGTCGTCGAAGGCGAGGCGGACGTGGCCGAGCCACGGGACCCGGAACATCGCCTTCCCCTGTATCCAGGCGGGTCTGACGACGTCGGTCGATGCGCCGGTACCCATTACCTGGTCGTAGCCGTCGTTGGCGTCGCCTTTCGTGACGAAGCCGGCGTGGCCCGCCGGGCAGGTCACCACCTCCTCGCAGGTCGTCGCACCGTTCAGGTAGTCGGGGTTCGCCTGCTCGTCGACCCAGTTCTCGCCGGGTTCGACCCAGAAGTGTGCCCGGTGGATCACCGGCGTCCGGAACTCGCTTCCGTCGGGCCGGAAGACGATGACGTCGCCGGCCTGGCCGAACTTCTCGTGGCCGCTCTCGGTGCCGCTTTCGGCGCTGACGACGCCCGTATCGCCGATCGGGCCGTCGCCAACGAACCGCCCCTCTTCGGCGATGAAGACCAGGTCGCCTTTCTGCATGTTCGGCTCCATGCTCCCGCTCTCGACGGCGACCATCGGCGGCCAAATCCCGCTGACGCCGAAGAGGACGAGCCCGATCAGGGCGACGATCGCGACGCTGCTGGCCACGTCCCGGATCGCGACGACCGTCCCGTTGTCGGTCCGGAGGAACCACCGGATCGGGGCTTCCGTCGGCTCGAGATCCCGTTCTCTCCCCGTCGATTCCCGTTCGGGAGCGTCGGGCTCCCCGTCGGCCGATCGATCCCCGGCGACTGGCGCGCCGGTTCCGTTCGCGGTCGCCTCCTCCGGCCGCGAGCGGTCGGCACCCTTCCCGTCTCCGGACTCGGCCGTCGGCTCCGAGTTCGACGCCGACGACCGGTCGTCGGGCGTCTCCTCCGGAGGGTCGTCGGAGCCGGGGCCGTTCATTGGCCCCCGTTTCGACGGGGTCGACAATCAACCTTCTGTTCGCTCTCCCCGTTCGTCATGCTTTTCTCGGCGCTCGTCAATGAGGGGCTGTGTCCGTAGAGGGGGCCGCCCGGATCGTCCGCGAACTGACGAGCCGCGGCTACAACGCCGACCGCGAGACGGTGGCGCTGATCGCCGACAGCGAACGGCCGGTGGCCGTCCTCGAGCGCGTGCTCCGGGAGACGCCCGAGGACGCGCTGGTGATCCGTCCGGAGTTGGTCCGGTCGGCCCGCGCGGCGGTCGATCGGGCGGGGGACGGGACGGGTGGGGACGGCCGATCGGACCGAAGCTCGGACGGGTCCGAGCGGCGACTCGGTCGGATGCCCGACTCGGGCTCCGCCCCCGAAGACCCCTCCGTTTCAACTGGAACCGATCCCGAACGTCCCAGCGACGGGGGTGGGGAGTCTCCAGTCGAAACGAAGGGGTCGGAACCGCCGGACGTCGACGGGGAAGATCGCCGCGAAACCGGATCCGAGAGCCGGGTGGCCGACCGCGAGACCGGTGGAGGCGAGACCGTCGAGCGCGAAACCGTCGAACGCGGCGATCGGGAGGTCGAGATCGCCGGCGACATGACCGGCGCGAGCACGGGGACCGGGGAGTACCGGGACTTCGTGGCGGTGTTTCGCGACCGCCTCGACCGGCTCGGCTCGAAGCTGAAGGGGCGGGTCAACCACCGGCCCGCGAGCGCGATCGGGTCGATGTCCGGCGGCAGCGAGGCCGGAATGGTCGGCCTCGTCAACGACGTTCGCTCGACGGCCAGCGGCCACTGGCTGATCGAACTCGAGGACGCCACCGGCACGTTCCCGTGGCTCGTGATGAAGGATCGGGAGTACGCCGGGCTCGTCGACGAACTGCTCTTCGACGAGGTGCTCGCGATGGAGGGCACCCTCGCGGACGATGCGGGGATCGCCTTCGTCGACTCGATGTACTTCCCCGACGTCCCCCGGACCCACGAGCCCTCGACGGCCGACCGGCCGGTCCAGGCGGCGCTGGTGAGCGACGTCCACGTCGGGAGCCGGGAGTTCATGGGCGAGGCCTGGGACGCCTTCGCCGACTGGCTCCACACCGACGCGGCCAAGCGGGTCGAGTACCTCCTGATCGCCGGCGACATGGTCGAGGGCGTCGGCGTCTACCCCGGCCAGGACGAGGAACTCGACATCGTGGACATCTACGACCAGTACGAGGCGTTCAACGAGCGCCTGAAGGGCGTCCCCGGGGATCTCGAGATCGTGATGATCCCGGGCAACCACGACGCCGTTCGGCTCGCGGAACCCCAGCCGGGGTTCGACGAGGAGCTTCGCGGGATCATGTCGGCCCACGATCCCCGGATCGTCAGCAACCCCGCGACGGTGACCGTCGAGGGCGTCTCCGTCCTGATGTACCACGGCCGCTCCCTCGACGAGGTGATCGCCGAACTCCCCGCCGAGAAGGCGAGCTACGACGAGCCCCACAAGGCGATGTACCAGCTTCTCAAAAAGCGCCACGTCGCCCCCCAGTTCGGGGGCCACACCCGTTTGGCGCCCGAGGAGAAAGACCATCTGCTGATGGAGGAGGTCCCCGACGTCTTCCATACGGGCCACGTCCACAAGCTCGGCTTCGGGAAGTACCACGGCGTGCTCGCGATCAACTCCGGGTGCTGGCAGTCACAGACGGACTTCCAGAAGCGAAACAACATCCAGCCCGACGCCGGCTTCGCGCCGATCGTCGACCTCGATACCCTCGACGTGACGGTCCAGAAGTTCAGCTAAGTGCGGGGGTTCCGGCGCTACGTCTCGGGATCCCGAGCGTCGGCCGCGCTCTCGAGACGGTACCGAATCGTGGGGTCGCCGTCGAACCGCGGGCCGGCGCCCGCTTCCTCGAAGCCCAGGCGGTCGACCGCACCGATCGCGGGGGAGTCGGGCGGGAGCAACGTCTCGACGGCCATCGACTCGCCGGCGGCGAACTCGATCGGTTCGGCGAGGAGTCGCTCGCAGACCGCCTCGGTGCCGTCGATCCCGGTGACGTGGACGGTCCCCGCGTCGGCGTCGAAGCTGACGAACCCGAGGAGCTCCCGGTCGTCGTCGGCATCCCCCGAGGGGTCGGATCCGCGGTCGGGGTCGTCGGGCTCTGCGACCCGGACCGTCCGGTCGTGGACGAGATTTCGCATGACGTCGGCCGGACTCCCCGCGACCGCCGCGAGCGCGGGGGCGTCGGCCTCGACTGCCTCGCGTACGTGCATCGACTCGTGGTACCGCGTCCGTCCACATAACTCCCGGCACGCCCCGCCGACCGCGTCCGACGCGTCCCTTTTTGATGGCCCCCTCTCTACGTGGTGTCATGGCAGGGACCGACCGCCGCTGTGACTTCTGTCGTCAGCCGCTCGTGGGTGAGGACCACGTCCTCGAACAGGAGGGGAACCGGTACCGGTGTTGTACGGAGCAGTGTCGGGAGGCCTTGGCGGGAAGCGACCGAGTGTTCACGGAGTACGACGGCCACCGCCGGATGCGGGCGGGGGTCGCGGGGATCGACGACGCCCTCCCACAGGGGCTCTCGCGGAACTCGTTCGTGTTGCTCGCGGGGAACACGGGCACCCGCGAGGGGGCGTTGCGGGCGGAACTCGCCTGGCGAACCCTGGAGCGGGGCGAGCCCGTGATCCTCGTGGCCTTTACCGAGCCGCCGATCTCGCTGGTCGAGAGCTACCTCGCGATGGACTGGAACGTCCTGCCGGCGATCGAGGACGGCCGGGTCCGGATCGTCGACTGCTTCACTCCCCGCGTCGACGACCGCGAACGGCTCTACGACCGGCTCACCCCGTGGAACCGCCATCTCGACGGCCTGGTTGAGCCGGCGACGGCGGTCGTCCGGGACCCCGGCGACGGCCACGAGCTCCGGAACAAACTCGACAACGCTCTGGAGGACCTGGGGATGGTCGAGTCGGGACTCGTCGCGATCGACTCGCTGGTCGAGTTCGCCTCGCTGGTCCAGCCGGGCCAGGCCTACGGCTTCCTGAAGGACGTCCGGGCGGAGGTCTGCAAGGGGCGGTTCGTCCCCGTGATCGGCGGGGCGACCGGCGGCGACGAGGAGGCGTTCCCGCGGGACCTGGAGTACGTCGCCGACGGGGTGATCGACCTCCGCCTCGACGGCGGCATCGTCGAGGACACCCTCTTCCGTCGGCTGCGGGTCCGGAAGATGCGTGGCGTGTTGACGATCCCGGAGTGGCACACCTACGAGTACACCAGCGGGCTCGGGTTGGTCACGTTCGATCCCCGAGAGGAGGTCGAGGGCGAGGAGTCGGCCGGAAACGGAGAGGACGCGGGCGACGACGACCCCGACGCGGAGCCGGACGCCGAGAACGGACGAGAGTAGCCCAACAGCTCACTCCTCGCCGCCGAGCCGGCAGTTCCCGTCGGCTCCGTCGTCCGGGATCGGCTCGACCTTTCTGACTGCGGTGTGGACGTAGAGGTCGATCAGGAACTCGGGGGTGAGCGCCTCGAGCGTCGGGGAGTCCTGGCGGTAGTTGGTGCTCGCGCTCCGGACGAACACGCGGAGCTCCTCGTCGACCGGCCCGTCGGCCTCGATCGTGAGGTCGTTGTGGATCACGCCACGGACCCCGCGGCTGTCGACGAAGGATACGCTGACCATGCGGTGTGCTCGTTCGGTTGGTAGGGGGGGACCTGCAAAGGGGCTCGCGTGGCACCTGCCGGGGACGGCGTCCCGTAATTCTCCGGGTGAGATCCCCGCCGTTTCCCGCAGCGTCCGATCTGCAAGCGGGTTCCCCCTCACGGTCTGTGAAGCGTTTCACGATCGAGGTTCTCGAGGAACGGGGGAGATGGCACCACGGTTTCTATCGCCGATCCTCGTTGTCGGCTCCCCCTCTCGTCCGCGTCACTCCTCTTGGACCGCCTCGAGGGCGGCGACGTCTTCGCGCGTGGGGTGGTCGGGGAGCGCCTCGATGCAGGGATAACAGAGCAGATGCGTCGAGCCGTCCTCGAGGTCGAGGGTGAGCCCGGTCGCCCCGTCTCCGCCGGACCAGATGTCGGCGATGCCGCCGGCGACCCGGAGCCGTCTCCCACAGCCGTCACAGGACTCGGTCGCCATGGGCGGGCTTGTCCCCTGGGGGGCAAAACCGTTCCCCCCGAGCGGATTATGGTGCTCGCGGGCGTGGTCGGCCCATGGAGCTGAACTGCGCCGGCTGTGCGGGCTGTTGTGTGGACTGGCGCCCGCTGGCTCCCGAGGGCGGCTCCGACCACGAACGGCGCGGGCCCTACAGTCCCCTCGACGCGGCTTACAACCTGGTCGCCCTCGAACGCGAGGAGATCCGCGGCTTCCTCGCCGACGGCATGGGCGACGCGCTGACCGTCCGGCTCTGGGAAGCAGACGACGACGAGGGCGCGGTCGAGATAGACGGCCACCGGCTGGCGGCGGTCGCCGGCCGGCCCGCCTTCTTCGTCGGCCTGCGGAAACCTCCGAAACCGGTCGCTCCAGTCGGCCGCGAGGAGCCGACCTGGCTCCCGAGCTGTGTCTTCCTCGATCCCGACACCCTCCAGTGTCGGATCCACGGCGACGCGCTCTACCCCGCCGAGTGTGGGGCCTACCCGGCCCACAACCTCGAACTCGGCGTCGAGACCGAGTGCGAGCGCGTCGAGGCGGCCGGCGGCGGCGACCGCCTGCTCGAGGACGACCCCGGCGACGCGGCGGACACCGGCCCGCTCTTTGGCCCTCAGGCGGTCGGCCAGAAGCTGTTCGCCCATCCCGATTCCGACGACCTCGAGGGGATCGTCGAGCGGGCCGCCGAGGGGACCCTGACCCGCGAGGACCGCGCGGAGTTCGTCGCGGTCGCCGCGGCGTCGAGTCCGGGTACCCTGGCGCTCTCCGACCCCCACTACGAGGACGCCAGAGAGCAGGTTCTCGCGGCCGACTCCTGGGCCGGACGCGCGATCGACGACTGGGAGGAGCGAGCCGGCGGCCGCGGGGAGCCGGCAGCCACCGATCCCGCGGACGCGGGCCGGGCCGTCGAAGAGGAGCGGGGCGCGCCGGACACGCCGGGCTGGGACTGATACGGTCGCCGCGATCCGACCCGTTAAACCGCGGGCGCCGATAGACGACCCATGCGCGTGCTCGTGACGGGTGCGACCGGCTTCGTCGGAAGCCGGCTCGTCCCCGAGCTCATCGACGCCGGTCACGACGTGAGCGTCCTCGTCAGAGACGCCGCCGACTACGATCCCCCGAGCGGCGTCCGGGTGTTCGAGGGCGACGTCCTCGAGCCCGGAAGTTTCGAGACCGCCCTCGAGAACTGCGAGGCGGTTTACTACCTGATCCACTCGATGGGCGGCGGCGGGGACTTCGCCGAGCGGGACCGCCGGGCGGCCCGCAACGTCTCCCGGGCGGCGAGCGCCGCCGGCGTCGACCGCGTGATCTACCTGAGCGGGCTCGGCGGCGACGGCGAACTCTCCGAGCACCTCCGGTCGCGCCGGGAGGTCGAGTACGTCCTGGGGGAAGGGGAGTTCGACCTGACGGCGCTGCGGGCGGCGGTCGTCATCGGCGCCGAGAGCGCGAGCTTCCGGATGATCCGCCAGCTCGCCGACCGGCTCCCGCTGATGGTGACCCCCGAGTGGGTCCGCACCGAGTGCCAGCCGATCGCGGTCCGCGACGTCGTCTCCTATCTGGTCGGCGTCCTCGACGCCCCCGAAACCGCGGGTGGAACGTACCAGGTCGGTGGTCCGGAGGTGCTGACCTACCGGGAGATGTTAGAGGAGACGGCCCGGGTCCTCCACGGGCGGACACCGCTGATCGTCCCGGTGCCGGTGTTGACGCCCACGCTGTCGGCGTACTGGGTCGATCTGGTGACCGACGTCCCCGCCGACGTCGCCCACCCGTTGATCGACGGGCTGGGCAACCGGGTCGTCGTCACCGACGACTCGATCGAGGAGCTGGTCCCCGTCGAGCTGACGACCTTCGAGGACGCCGTCCGGCGGGCCATCGACGAGGAGCGAGAGGATGGAACGCGGCCGAATCACGCGGCCGGCTCGAGCGACCGGGGGGCGGTCCCGATCGACGACGAGGGGAGCGGCGGGGCCTGATGGAAGTCGAGTACGGCGAGACCTGGGTCTACGAGAGCATCGTCGGCGCGCTCCCCGGCGTCGACCTCCCCGACCGGGTCGCGGTCGCGATCCAGCTCGCCGCCTTCGAGGCCGCGATCCTCGTCGTCGCCGCGGTCTACGGGCTGTGGACCGCCGTTCCTGCGGGGACGGCCGCGGTCGCCGTCGCCGCCGCCGGGAGCTGGTTTATGCTCCGGTACAGCCGCGAGACGCGGACGCTGAAGACTCCGCCGGCTTACAGGCAGGTGCTGTTCGGTTCGAGCATTGAGGTCGTCCTGGGGGTCGTCGCGTTCGTCGCGCTGATCACCTACCTCTTCGTCTACGACCCTGCGACGACCGGCGAGTCGCTGGTGACCGAACTGTTCGGTCCCGAGCCGCCGCCGCTCGCGGTGGGCCTCGCCTTGCTCGTGCTCTGGGACGTCGTCTACCGGATCGGCACCTGCTGGTGGGCGAGCGTCGCCTCGCTCTGGCGAGCTTACCGGTACGCGTTCGACGCCGACGAAACCCGGCGGCTCGTCGCCCTCGACGCCCGAAACGTCGGCTTCGCTGCGGTCCAGCTCTTGTTCGTTCCGTTCGTCGCGGATCGGCCGCTGTTGCTCTGGGCGCTGTGTGGTCACGTGCTCGCGGTCGCCTGCGTGAGCGGGCTGGCGATCGTTCGCCAGCGGGCCGTCGCCGGTTAGCCGGATTTCATCTCCTCGAACTGGTCCAGAAGCGCCTCCATCGATTCGCCGGAATCGTATTCGACCGAGCCGTGGTAGATCGTTCGTTCGTCGTCGAAGTCGGTATCGACGGCAGCGGCCTGCTTCTCGCGACGCTCGTGTTCGTCTTCGTCATAGGCACCCATTGACATGGTACGTATGAACGTATCTTGGTCGCTCGCGCTTATCAATGTACCGGCCGGCGAGGGCAAGAGGTATGGCCGCCGGTCCCCTACCGACGGCCGTGGCACGGCCGCTTCGATTCCGATACTCGCCCGAGTCCTGGAGCGAACAGCGGGTTCGCTCCCAGCTTCTCGGCCCCCTTCGATCCAACATCGGCGCCCGCGCCGTCTCCCCCGAGTACGGGGTGACCGGCGGCTGGGAGACCCACCGCTTCGAGATGTCGAACGGCGACGTCGCGCTGTTCGCCCGCCGGGACGCCGAAGCCTACTGGATGGGCAACACGGAGACCCCCCAGGCGCTCTGGAAGACCGACAAGTTCGGCTGGCAGGAGGTGCCCCACCAGGTCTCGCGGTGGGCCCAGCGCGAACTGCTCGCCGCCCTTTACGAGGACGATCCCTGGCTCGCCGACTACCCCTACCTCTCCTGGTACTTTCTTCCCGTGTTCATGTCCAAGGACGGCCGGGAGTCCACCCGGGAGTTCTTTCGCTCCCACGCCGCCGGCTTTCCCGACGCCGGCCGCCGCGAGGCGACCCGGTACGTCGAGTCGGTCCTGAAAACCGCCCCGCTGGACGAGTACCGTGGGGTGATGTCCGGCAAACTGGGCACGAGCGACCACGTCGACCGCGTCCGGATGAGCGCCGCCATCGGCGAGTTCGTTGCCGCGAAACTCCTGACCGACGCGGGCTACGACGTCGTCCCCGAGATCGAGGTCACGACCGGCCACTCGCTCGACTATCGAGCGACGAACGGGGAGATGAACGTCTTGGTCGAAGTAACCAGGCCCCAGCCGCCGAACACCCGCGCGGCGTCGGGCCCGATCGCCGCGGTCAGGGACACCGCCGAAACCAAGACCAGCGGCCAGCTCGAGTCCCACGGCGGTGGCGCCGTCCTCTTCATGGACTGTTCGTCGTTCCGCGACGACCAGTGGGCGCCCGTCTACGGCGAACGACCCGACGTCCGCCACCGCCCCGCCGTCGTCTACCGGGTTCGCCCCGACGGGAGCGCCGAGGGCTACACCAAGGGGTCGGTCCCCCTCGATCTGGAGGACGCGATCGATCTCGACGGCTGATACGGCCGGAAACGACGAGGCCGACAACTCGGTCGGGCCGGAGCCGCCGGTCAGAACGAGACCGGCTCAGGCCCTTCGCGACTCCCGGGCGGCGTCGGGTCGCGGTCGCTGTAGCCCGGACGTCCGATCGCCTTCCCGCTGACAGCCGCGTAGAGCGTGTCGCGGGCCTCCTCGGGCGAGTCGAACCGTTCCTCGGGGAGGTGTGCGAGCGCCTCGCCGACCGTCTCCGAGCCGTTCTGGAGCTCGAGCGAGCGGTCGCCGTGGGCGTCGATGAGGTCCCCGGTGGTCGCGGGGTACTCCTGGTCCGCGACGAGTTCGCCGATGCGTGCGTGTAACATTGCACCCGTCCCTGGCCCGGGAAGTAATATAACTATTGTCCATGTATGTTCTCTAGGCTCACCCCAAACCTTGTCCTGATTAAGGACGATAAGAGGTTCCGAAGGAGAGCGGTTTTAGAACCCCCCGGCCCGAGCTACGAGGTGTGCCCTACGCCGACCTCCACGTCCATACCACCCGATCCGACGGCAGCCTCGAACTCGGCGACGTCCCGGAGGCCGCCCGTGCCGCCGGCGTGAGCGTCGTCGCCGTCACCGACCACGACCGCCTCCAGCCGTTCTCCCGCCCGATCGTCGAACGCGACGGGCTCCCGATCGTCCACGGGATCGAACTCCGCGTCGAACCCGCCGCGGGCGAGCGAGTGGACCTGCTCGGCTACGGCGTCGAACCGACCCCGGATCTCGAGGCCGAGTGCGAACGGATCCAGCGGGATCGGCGCGAACGGGGCCGGCGGATCGTCGAACGGGTCGAGGATCGGCTGGGGATCGACCTCGATATCGGGATCGAGGAGGGGATCGGCCGCCCCCACGTCGCCCGCGCGATCGACGACCATCCCGAGTCGGGCTACGACTACGAAGGGGCGTTCGACGATCTCATCGGCGACGACGGCCCCTGTTTCGTCGGCCGGTCGGTCCCCTCGTTCGAGACGGGCTGGAGACTGCTCGCGGCGGCCTGCGAGATCGTCTCGCTTGCCCACCCGCTTCGGTACGGCGATCCCGAGGCCGCCCTCAAGCTGACCGCCGATCTCGACGCCGTCGAGTACGAGTACCCCTACGGCCGCGAGGTCGATCCCGCGCCTGTCGAGCAGGCGATCGAGCGCCACGACCTGCTCGTCACGGGCGGCAGCGACGCCCACGACGACCGCCTCGGGCGGGCGGGGCTCGACGAGGACGAGTTCCGGGCGCTCGGGCTCGCGTGATCGCGGCGATCCCGGACGGGAACGGAGGGTTCAATGCACTCCGTCCCAACCCGTTGGTATGCAGTGTCACTACTGCGATCGCGACGCCGCTTTCGCCGCCGAATCCGGCGGCGTCAACGTCGGTCTCTGCGAAACTCATTTCCGGGAACGGTTGCAGGAACTCGCCGATGACGAGGGCTTGGAGGCGCTGAAAGAACGGGTCGATGTCGACCGCGCCGAGTAGCCGGACGGACTCCTCTCGGTCGATACAGCGATCCGTCTCAGGCCGTTCGGCCCGCGTCGACGTCGATGGCGTCGACCGGGCAGACGTCGACACAGAGCATACAGTCGATACACTGGGCCTCGCGGGCGGGATCGGCCTTCTCCTCGCTTTCGGGATGGCCCGGGCTGTCGATCCAGTCGAAGACGTCGACGGGACAGTCCTCGAGGCAGGCGCCGTCGGCGAGGCAGATGTCGAAGTCGACCGCGACGTGGGTGCCGTGGATGCCGAGTTCCTCGGGTTCGTCGACGGGGCCCCAGACGGCGTGACCCTCGTGTTCGTCGACCTGCTCTCGGTTCTCGTGGAACTGCGGATCTATGGCCATTGCTACCAGATCGAACGGTCGGCGCGCACTTAAAAGTATGCGCCTGCGGCCGTCGAAATCGGCGAATACCTTCGGCGGCGGCTCCCGGCCGTGGCGCGATCTGACGGGCTTTTGGGCTCTCGACCCCTACGGGTCGTATGGACGCCGAACACCCGCCGCGGCTGGTGTACGACGACGACTGTGGGTTCTGTACGTGGTGTGTCCGACAGGCCGCGAAGCGCGGGGAGTTCGAGGTCGTCGGCTTCTCCGAACTCACCCCCGACCAGCGCGCCCGGCTCCCCGACGAGTACGAGGACTGCTCGCACCTGCTGACCGACGACGCCGTCTACTCCTGTGGGGAGGGGTTGGAGGAAGCGATCGCCCGCTTCGACACCCCCGCACGATACCTCGCGCTCGCGTTCAAACACCTTCCGGCGGGGAGCCGAGAGCGCGTCCGCGAGCAGGGTTACCGGGCGGTCGCGGACCGCCGTGGCCTGTTCGGCCGGGTCGTGAGCTGTACGCCGCCGGCACGGGGAAGGGAGTAGCGGGAGACACTTCACTCGCCGCGACGAGGGAGGGGTATGCAGCCACGCGTGCTGGTCGCGAGCACCGGCGGAACGATCGCGAGCACCGGCGCCGACGCGAAGACGCCGACCGAGTCGGCGCCGACGCTCCTCGGGGCCGTCCCGGGAATCGAGGAGGTCGATCTCGAGGTCGCCGAGGTCGCCCAGGCCTCGGGGTTCCAGATGGATTTCGACCGGCTAGAGGCGCTCCGGGAGACGGTCGTCGGGGCGCTCGCCGACGGGGTAGAGGGCATCGTCGTCACCCACGGCACCGACACGATGGCCGAGTCCGCCTACGCGATCGAACTGCTCGCCGATCCCGACCGACCGGTCGTCTTCACGGGTGCCCAGCGCCCGGCCGACGAGCCGGGAACCGACGGCCCGACGAACCTTCGAGACGCGATCCGTACCGCTGCCGACCCGCGATTCCGTGCGGCCGGCGGGACGTACCTCGCGTTCGACGACGAGGTCCACGCGGCCCGCCGGGTCCGGAAGGGCCACACCACGGCACTGGGAACGTTCGAATCCCCCAGTACGGGTCCAGTCGGGGAGTTCACGCCCGACGGTCTGCGCCTGCTCCGCGACCCCGGACCCGAATCCGCGCCGATCCCCGACGCCGAACTCGACCCCGAGATTCGCGTCGAGATCGTCACGAACGCCCTCGGCGCCGACGGCGGAGCGGTCGACCGGGCCCGCGAGGCCGGCGTCGACGGCATCGTCCTCGCGGGGACGGGCCTGGGGAACGCGACCGCCGACCTCGGAGCCGCCCTCGAACGGGCGATGGCGGACGGGATTCCCGTCGTCGTCACCTCTCGCTGTCCCGACGGAACCACGGCGGGGCTGTACGGCGGGCCCGGCGGCGGCGCCACCCTTCGGGAGGCGGGCGCCGTCGGTGCGGGCGACCTCCCGCCCTGGAAGGCCCGGCTGCGGCTGGCGATCGCGCTCTCCTCGGATGCGGACGTCGCGGAGTGTTTCGGAGGACTCGAGTCGGACGGTCAGGCGTAGTCGAGCGAGCCGGTGTACCGATCGAGGGCGCCGCCCTCTCGCCCGCGCTCGCGGCCGAGCCCTTCCGGCAGCTCCCGAGCCGGGCGGGTCCCCGCGAGTGCCTCGACCGGCTCGTCGCCGACAACCGGGGACTCCTCGGGAAAGCGTTGCGACGGGAGCCACCCGCCCGAGCGGGCGATCGCCGCTGAGACCCGCGCTCGATCAGGCGACCGTCTCCTCGGTGTAGTCGAGGGAGTCGGTGTAGTAGTCGAAGCCGAGGACGACGACCGCGCCGAGAAGCGTCGCCGCGAGCACCGCCGCGATCAACTCGGGAGTCCAGACGTCGGTCTCCTCGACGGCCCTCGAGACGGGAAGCCGGAGCGCGCCGACCATCAGCCCGACGAGGAAGGCGAGCGTCGCCATCCGGTTGCGCTCGAGCGCGCGCTTGACGACCCGTGCCATCGTCAGCAAGCCGAGGGCCGCGCCGACACAGAAGACGACGACGGGAATCCCGGGTTCGAGGACCGCCGAAAGCGAGCCGCCGGCGGCAAGCGAGAGCAGCGAGTCGACGAACTCGGTCAGCGTCCCCGTCATGTAGGTGTAGAGCCCGAGGATGTAGAGAAACGCCGACCCCGAGATCCCGGGGAGCACCATCGCCGAGATGGCGATCGTCCCGCCGACGAACACGAGGAGGAGCCCGGCGTCGCCACCGGGATCGGCGGAGGCGCTGACGGCGAAGGCGAGGACCGCACCCCCGAGGAGCACGCCGACCCGTTTTCGGGTGTCGACGTCGGTCACGCGGTAGATCACGACCGCCGAGGCGGCTATCAGTCCGAAGAAGAAGCCGTTGAGGACGGCCGGATACGCCTCGAAGGCGGCGTCGATGACCCGCGAGAGGAGGACGATCGCCGTCGCGACCCCGACGCCGAGGACAACGAGGAAGTGGACGTCGAGCTCGATCAGGCGGTCCCGAAAACGCGCTCGTCCCTCGGCGCTCGCCAGCCCGGGAACCAGCGTGAGGATCCGGGGGTCGAGTCCGGCGATCGCAGCGATGAATCGGTCGTAGATCCCGGCGATGAGCGCGATCGTTCCCCCTGAGACGCCGGGGACGATATCGGCCGCACCCATACAGAGGCCGGTGAGGTAGATCCCGAGCCACCCACGGAACGAGTCGGCGGCGGCCGACGGCGCACCCTGGCGCGCGCTCTCGGGGGCGGTCGGGGCCTCGCCGCCGTCGGGTTCGCGGCTCACGATGTCCCCGTCGTCCGTCGGTCGGCCGCCGGCGCTGCGCTACTCATGCCTCCACGTGGCACCCGCCGCTACTCGAAGGCAGCGATTCCCGTCAGCTCCTCGCCGACGATCAGCGTGTGGATGTCGTGGGTCCCCTCGTAGGTGTAGACCGTCTCCATGTTCGCCATGTGGCGCATCGGCGAGTAGTCGGTCGTGATCCCGTTGCCCCCGAGCATCTCGCGGGCGGTGCGGGCCGTCTCGCGGGCCATCCGGACGTTGTTGCGTTTGGCCATCGAGACCTGCTCCGGCCGGAGGTCGCCGCGTTCTTTCAGCTCGGCGAGCCGGTAGGCCAGAAGCTGTCCGAGCGTGATCTGCGTCGCCATCTCCGCAAGCTTCCGTTGTTGAAGCTGGAACCGCGCGATCGGGCCGCCGAACTGCTCGCGGTCGCCGGCGTACTCCCTGGCGACCTCGAAGCAGTCCCGTGCGGCGCCAACGGCGCCCCAGGCGATCCCGTAGCGGGCCTGGGTGAGACACGAGAGGGGCCCCTTCATCCCCGACACGTCGGGGAGGCGGTTTTCGACGGGGATCTCGACGTCCCGAAGCTCGAGCGAGCCCGTGCTCGAGGCCCGCATCGAGAGCTTCCCCTCGATCTCCGGGGTCGAGACGCCCTCGCGGTCGGTCTCGACCAGAAACCCCCGGATCGCGTCCGCGGAGCGATCGCGCGCCCAGACGACGGCGACGTCCGCGATCGGCGCGTTGGTGATCCAGGTCTTGGTGCCGTCGAGGACGTATCCCTCCCCCTCGCGCTCGGCGCTCGTTTCCATTGCCGAGGGGTTCGAGCCGTGTTCGGGTTCGGTGAGTCCGAAACAGCCGACGGCCTCGCCCTCGCCCAGCGCCGGGAGCCAGTTCTCCTTTTGCTCGTCGCTCCCGTAGGCGTAGATCGGATACATCACGAGCGCGCCCTGGACCGACGCCATCGAGCGGATCCCCGAATCGCCGGCCTCCAACTCCTGCATCAGGAGCCCGTACGCCGTCTCGGAGACGTTCGGCGAGCCGTACCCCTCCAGATTGGGCGCGTAGAATCCCAACTCGCCCATTTCGCCGATCAGATCGGTGGGGAAGCTCCCGTCCTCGAAGCGCTCGCCGATCTCCGGACGAACCCGGTCGTCGACGAACTCCCGGGCGGTCTCGCGGATCAGCCGTTCCTCCTCGTCCAGATCCGCCTCGAGGTCGAGATAGTCGAGCATGATCGATCATCGCGGCCGGCGGTGAAAAACGCTCGCGTGGTCGGGAGCCGGTCGTGGTCGGGTTACTCCGCGGTCGGCGTCGAGTCGGCCGCGGACGCGGCCTCGTCGTCGCGGGTGTCGTCGGTTCGAACGTCCCGGACGTACGCGAGGAAGTTCTCGAACACCCGTTTGGCCTCGCGGGTCGCCGCGTGGTTCTCGTCGGTGACGGAGGCGAGCAACGACCGCCGGCGGTCGTCGGTCAGCTCCTTCTCGCGTATGAGATGGCGGGCCGTCTCCTGGTCGTACTCGGGATGGAACTGGATTCCGAAGACGTCCCCGCAGGAAAAGCCGTGGTTCGAGTACTCGTTTGCGGCCAGCGGACGGGCACCCGGCGGGAGTTCGGTCACCGCGTCCGAGTGGGAGGTGAAGGCGGTAAAGTGCTCGCCGATCCCCGAAAAGAGCGGGGAGTCGCCGGTCTGCTCGATCTCGCTGTAGCCGACCTCGTAGACGCCCATGTCCTCGACGGTGCCCCCGAGGACCGAGGCCAGTAGCTGGTGGCCCCAGCAGACGCCCAGCGCGGGCAGCCCCCGCTCGATCGCCTCGCCGGCCCACTCCTCGACGCCCGCGATCCAGTCCTCGTCCCAGTAGACCGACGACCGCGAGCCGGTGACGAGGAAGCCGTCGTAGGCGAAGTCGGGGGGGAGTTCGCCGGCGGTGACGTCGAACCGATCGAGGTCGGCCTCTAACTCCCGCCGGAAGTTCCGCGGGGTGTTCGCGTCCCCGTGTGAGGCGTCGAGCACGGCGATGCGAAGCGGGTCCATGGACGGGGAAAGCGACTCCGACCGAATAGGCCTTGCGGCCTAGCAGGGGTGGTAGCGACGGCCGGCGTCCCGCCGGAACCGATCGCCCGTCGGATGCCACCCCTCACCGTCCGTCCGGCCAGCGTCGGCCGTCTCCCGTCGCTCGCCGACCATCGGCCCCGCGAGCTCGAGAGTGCCCTCCCCAGCGCCCTCGACGACTCCTCCCTCCGCGACGAGGCGAACCCGGCAGTCGAACGGCGGGCGGAGGCCCTCGTCGTCGCCATCGCCGCGGTCCGGCGCCGGTCCCGAGAGGATCGTGGGACAGACCGGAGTTCCGTACGCCCGGCGGACGGCGAGTCCGTGCTCGCGGTACTCCGCTCGCAGGGCCGCGGGAACCCCCGCGTCGGCGATGATCTCACAACCGGGCGCCGCGTCCGGGAACCCCTCGTCGAGGAGGCCGCGAAGCCCGGCCGTCCGGCCGGCGAGGACGGTGACGGGCTCGTCCCCTCCGACCGCAACGAGGTCAGCGGGATCGAACGCCCGATCGAGCAACAGGGTTCCGCCGGAGTAGAGCGTGGGCAGTGCGACCCGGAGGAGCCCGTCAGGCGCCGACAGCGGGAGCGTCAGGGCGAGCCGGTCGGCCCGGCCGATCCCCCACGTGGTCGCCACCGAGCGGCAGGTCGCCTCGACCGCGTCGGCCGGGAAGTTTACGACCGCCTCGAGCCCGCTCCCCTCGCTCGGCTCGGAGACGACGGGCAGCGCGAGGAGGGGCGTCTCGCCCCGCTCCGGGCGACCGTCGGAGGGCGAGCGACCGGACCCGTCGGCATCCGCGTCGTCGGCGAGGTCATCGAACGTCGCGGTGGACTCCCCCTCGAGCGCCGCGAGGAGGTCGCCCTGTGCCTCCTCGGCGACGACGAGCGTCGGCTCCAGTCGATCGATCGGGCCCGTCACGGTTGCGGGGGTGTGGCGGTGAGAGACCGGTGCGACCGTCGCCCCCAGCCGCCGGCAGGCAAAGAGGAGAGCGAGCGTCCGGACGCGGTTCCGGCTCAGGACGGCCATCACGTCGCCGGGACCGACCCCGCGGTCGGCGAGAGTCGTTTCGAACCCCGTGGCGAGGGAGGCGAGGTCGGCGTAGGAGTACCGCTCCGGGGAGCTCCGGCGGGCCGCCGAGACGTCGACGACGGCGGTTCGGTCGCCCCAGTGGTCCGCGCGGGCGGAAAGCGAGAGCGTCATGGGCGAGCCACGGGGGCCAGCGACGTAGAGGGAGGGGTTGCGATTACGTGCCGTGCTCGGCGAGAAAACCCGCGAGGCGGTCGTTGACCTCCCGGGAGCGCTCGACGAAGGGGAAGTGGCCCGCGCCCTCCCAGGCGACGTACTCTCCGCGCGGGAGGCCGTCGGCGAGATCGCGGCTCCCCTCGGGAGAAACGAGCCGATCCGCGGTTCCCGCTCCCACGAGCGCCGGCTGAGTGATTTCGACGAGCCGGTCGGTGGCATCGAACCCGGAGAGGGCGGCGATCTGGGCCGCCCAGCCCTGGCGATCGGCGTCGCCCTCCGCCCGCCAGTCGGCGATCCCCTCGATCGCGTCGGGCTGGTCGCGGCGGAATTCCGCGGAGAGGGCGACCTCGAGCGAGTCCCGGATCGCTTCTCGGTCGCCGGGCGGGGCGAAGAGGGGGTCGAGGGCGAACCCCTCGCCGGCGGGGGCGGTCCCGAACAGCGTCAGGGTCTCGGCGCGCGTCGAGCGGCGGGCCGTCTCGAGGGCGACCGCGCCCCCGAGGCCACAGCCGACGAGGTGGGCTTTTCGGATCTCACACTCCTCGAGGACCGCCAGCAGGTCGCCGACGAGCGTCGAAAGCGAGTACGGTCCCGGGGGGGCGTCCGAGCGTCCGGTCCCCCTGAGATCCCAGACGACGGTCCCGTAGGGACCCGAAAGCGCGGCGTGTTGCCACCCCCAGAGCCACCCCCCGAGTCCGGCTTCGGGGACGAAGACGACGGGCTCGCCGCTGCCCTCGCGCTCGTAGTGGATGGCCACGTCGCCGTTTTTCGCCGTCGGCATGGGTCGGCTTCGCCGCGAGAGCGGGAGGATCTTGCGGTCTCAGTTCAGCACCGCCCGCGAGAACCGCGCGTAGCCGATCGCGATCGGAACGGCGATCCAGGCGATGACGATGACGCCCGCGAACCAGGTCTCGAGGTAGAAAGGCACCTCGCCGGCGACCCGTCCCGCTGCCGTGAGGTCGATCTCGGCGACGTCGATGACGTCGACGATCTCGATGGCGACGGCCGACAGCGCCTGCCCCGGGGAGAGCCGTTCGACGAGGACGAACCACGCCGGCAGCGACCCCTCGCCGTAGAGGGTCGGCCAGCTTCCCTCGAGGAGGTAGTAGATACCCATCGGCACCGACTGCCAGACGACGTCGAAGAGGACGAATAGGCCGAGGACGCCCGCGATCGCCTTCCCCCGAGAGGAGACGCTCGCCGAGACCCCGATCGCGATCGAGAGGTAGACGAGGCCCATCACCACGGTAAAGGCGAGGAGTGCGAGGTAGTCGCTCACGACGAACCCGTCGTAGAGCCAGGCGATGACGCCGGCGCCGACCGCGAAGGCGACGACCGATGCGACGACGACGACCGCCGTCCGGCCCAGGAGCTTCCCCCAAACGACGTCCCGGCGGGTGTTGGGCAGTCCGAGCAGGAAGCGGATGCTCCCGGACTCGCGTTCGCCGACGACGGCGTTGTACCCCAACAGGAGGCCGACGATCGGGATCACCAGCGCGACCGCCGAGAACAGGAAATACAGCGCCTGTCCGAACGGCTCCTCGGTCTCGAGCAGGGAGGGGATCGCGGTCATCCCCGCGACGAGCAGGATCAACAGGCCCGTCACGACCCACAGCGTCAGCGACCGGCCGGCGTCGGCGAAGTCCTTGCGCGCGATGTGGGCCCAGCTCATGGGGCCACCTCGGATTCGGTCGTCAGCGCCTCGAAGAGGTCCTCAAGCGATGGCTCCTCGGTACTGACGTCCTCGACGGCCGCGCCCGAGCGCTCGACGGCGTCGAGGGCCGCGGTCTTGCGGCCCGCCCGCGAGAGCGCGACCTCGATCTCGCCGTCGTCGATCCGGACCGCCGAGACGCCTTCGAGCGCCAGAAGCTCCTCGCGGATGCCCTCGGGAACCCGGTCGACCTCGACGACCAGTCGCGAATCGACGTCGAGGTCGCGTTTCAAACTCGCGATCGAGTCACACGCGACGAGCCGACCCTCGCGCATCACGCCGACGCGGTCACAGATCGCCTCGACCTGTTCCATGATGTGACTCGAGAAGAAGACGGTCGCACCCCGGTCGACCTCCTCGCGGACGATCTCGCGCATCTCGCGGGCGCCGTTGGGGTCGAGTCCCGACGAGGGCTCGTCGAGGATCAGGAGCTCGGGTTCGCCGGCAAGCGCCATCGCGAAGGCGAGGCGCTGGCGCATCCCCGTCGAGAACCCCCCCGCTTTGCGGTCGGCCGCGTCCGCCAGCCCGACGCGAGAGAGGAGGGCGTCGGGGTCGTCGCCGGCTCCCTTGCAGTCGATCGCAAAGCGGACGTGCTTGCGCGCGGTGAGCCGCTCGTAGACGCCGAAGTCCTCCGGGAGCACCCCCGTCCGCTGGCGGACCGCGAGCGATTCGGTGGCCGCGTCGTGACCCAGCACCGTCGCCGACCCCGCGGTCGGCGGGACGAACCCCAGAAACATGTTGATCGTCGTCGACTTCCCGGCGCCGTTGGGTCCCAGGAAGCCGAACACCTCCCCCTCGTCGACCTCGAGGTCCAACTCCTCAACGGCCTGGACGCTCCCGAACCGCCGCTCGAGCGAATCTGTTTCTATTGCAACCATTCTTGTCGGGGGAAACGTAACTGGAGAATAAGTACCTTTTCGTTAAGGGGTGCCGACGCCGGCGCGTTCGGTCATCGTCGTCCGCCGCCGGCCTCTGGTTCGGCCGGGTCGGCCGTCGGTCGACTCGCCCACAGAAGACGTCTCGGATGCACCGGCCGGGAGTTGAACCCGGGCTATGAGCTTGGGAAGCTCATGTCCTACCACTAGACCACCGGTGCGCGTTCCCGACTTCCGGGCCGTGACACTTGAACGTAGCGCTTCCCCACACCGGGAGTCCGTGGGGCCGGCGGTCGCCGGCGAAGCGGACGGACGTCCATTTTTTCTCCCGAGGGAGAGGCTATTTGGCCGCCGGTCACCTACGGCCGCCCGATGCTGGACCTTCGCTTCTCGGAGGCCGAACTCGAGACCCGCCGCGAACACGTTACGGGATTCATCCGCGAGACGGCCGACGCCGCGGGCGCCGACGGCGCCGTCCTCGGGCTCTCGGGGGGGATCGACTCGACGCTGACCGCCTACCTCGCCGCCGAGGCGCTGGGCGCCGACGCCCTCCACGGGCTCGTGATGCCCGGCACCGTCAGCGACGACGACAACATGAGCGACGCCGAACGGGTCGCGATGGACCTGGAACTCTCCTACGACATCATCGAGATCGAGCCGATCGTCGGCTCGCTGCTTTCGGCCTACCCCGAGGCCGAGGGCGATCAGGTGGCGGTCGGCAACGCCCGGGCGCGCGTCCGGGCCGTGCTGAACTACCTCGTCGCGAACCACGACGACCGGCTCGTGCTGGGCACCGGCAACCGGAGCGAGGCCGCCGTCGGCTACTTCACGAAGTACGGCGACGGCGCCGTCGACTGCCACCCGATCGGCAACCTCTACAAACGGCAGGTCCGCCAGCTCGCCCGCCACGTCGGCGTTCCCGACGACCTCGCCGAAAAGACCCCCACCGCCGGGCTCTGGGAGGGACAGACCGACGAGGCCGAACTCGGCCTCGACTACGACACCCTGGATTCGATCCTCGCGCTCCACATCGACGGCCCGCTGTCGGCCGCGGCGACCCGCCGGGAGCTCGGCGTCGACCGCGAGGCGATCGAGACCGTCCGCGGGCTATACGAGCGAAGCGCCCACAAACGGGCCGCGCCGCCGGCGCCCGATCCGCTTCCCTGATCGCCCGGCTCCTTGAGGGCGTCGACGGCGTTCTCTCCCCGAGGCACGGCGCCGACCGCCCGTTCCAAAGGCCTTTGGCTCCCCCGCCGTTACCTCCCGCTGATGGACCGGGTCGCACGCTGTCGACGGGCCGCTCGCGACGCCGTCGCGGACGTCGAGCCCTCCCAACTGCAGGCGGTCATCGCCGAGACGATCGACGACGCGTCGATGACCCCCGCCGTCCTCACCGTCGAGAGCGCCGTCGCCGCCGATCCCGACGCAGACCGCGACGCGGTCGCCCGCCGGGCCGCCGGCGTCCAGCTCATCTACGAGGGGCTCGCGCTCACCCGCCGGCTGGCCCACGAGGAGCCCTGGGACGACCACCGGGAGCGAAGCGACCTCGAGATCCTCGCCGCCGACATCCTCGTCGCCCGCGGGTTCTACGTCCTCGCCCGGACCGACGCCGCCGGCAAGGCCGTCCGGACCGTCCAGGCGTTCGGCCGCGACCAGAGCCGCCGGGAGGAGCCCGGGGCCGACGCCGACGCCCTGGACGCGGGCCTCGAGCGCGACGTCGCCGAACTCGCGGTCCTCGCCGGCGCCGCCGCGGTCGGCGCGACGCCGACCCGGGCGATCCTCGCCGACGCCGGCGACGTCGCCCGCGGCACCGAGTTCCCCCCGCCGGATCGCTGTACGGGCGTTCTCGAGGGTGGTGCCGGCGCGAGCCCGGGGGCCGACCGCCGGGAGG
Organism: Saliphagus sp. LR7; assembly: GCF_003344565.1. Lineage (NCBI taxonomy): Archaea > Methanobacteriati > Methanobacteriota > Halobacteria > Halobacteriales > Natrialbaceae > Saliphagus > Saliphagus sp. LR7. The sequence goes on from NZ_QPND01000009.1 coordinate 87,358, forward strand.
ACGACCGAGAGCCCGCGGACGCCGCCGACTCCGAGGCGGGTCCCGGCGATGGCGGCCGGGCCGACCGGGCGACGTCGGCGACCGACCCCTGACCGGGGAACCGAAACCCATAAAGACGACTCACGGCAACGAACGGATGCGCGCCTGGGTAGCTTAGCGGTAAAGCGCGTCCTTGGTAAGGACGAGAGCCCGGGTTCAAATCCCGGCCTAGGCTTGTACATGATCCTCTGAGCCACGGGTATGAGCGTGGTTGCCTCGGATTCGTACGACGCGCGATACGTCCGGTTCGATGCCGACCGGTCACCTTCTGGCGTGCTCCGATAGTTTCGGTCCCCTCAGAGATCGGGACCCTACCTGGGAATCCGAAGCAGCAGGGCTTATCAGGGTCCTTTCGGGAGCGGTCCGGGGGCCTGTCTACAGTCGAAACCAGGACGGAACTCATCGTCTCTCGTGATACACGCAACCCGGCGCGGTTTAGTGCCTGGAGGCGTTGTCCTTCTCATACCGATGCCAACAAGTGATCGAGCTGGTCTGCTCAAGAACGCGAGTACAGTAACGACGGTCATCGATGCGGCGATGGAGATCCTAAAGGGGCGCCGTCTCGGCGGGCTATTTCTCCTCGGTGCTGCGGCCCTGTCCTCTCGCGTTCCCGGGGCTGGTACGGCTGCTTCCCTCCTTCTCCGGGCGTACCGCCGATTTCGCTGACGCTCCTGGTTCGGGATCGACGACCGTCGTCGAGCGGTGGCCCTACCGATCAGCAGCATCACCGGTCGGAACGACCTTGATGAACGTATCGTTCCCGCAGTTGTGACAGATGGGCGGCTTCTCGAACCCTGCGTACACGATATTGCAGATCTCGCATGAGAAAAACGTCCGTTGCTCGTACTCGTTCTGACTCACGGTCGAGAGGACACTCGTCACGAACTCGTTTAGCGCTACTGCTTGGATGGCTCCCTTCACTTTCCACTTCGAAGCAGCAGTGGGGGGCGGGCGGAGACCGCGAGACAGTCACACCTGCGGCGTTCGCGGAGGAGCCGGTGCTCTAAAGCGGGCCACCTAACCCCGCTCGGCGCCTCCCGATGGTATGACCGACGGACTCGAGCGGGAGATCGAGTCGGCCGACGACGCGGCCGCTGCCAGAGACGAGGTCCTCGAGGACGTTCGCTCGCATGCGGGGCGGGCCGCTCGCGAGCTGGCGCTCCTGGAGGGCGGGGACTACGGACGGGAGACGTTCGACACCGACGGCGGAAGCTGGACGCTGAAGTACGAGGGCGGCGACGTCCAGTACCTCCGATACGAGCCCCGTACGGGCGGGGAGACGTACGTCGTCTCGACGAGAGAGCCTCCCGAACCGGAGGCGCTCGCAACGGCGCTGGCCGACTACGACGCCTTCGTCGCGGCGTTCAACGCGTTCGTCGCCTCCTACGACGACGTCCTGGCGGACGTCCCGACGGAGTTCCCCGAGGTCGCCTCGACCGCGGAGGCCGTCGCCGAACGCGACCGGATCGTCGCCCGCATCCGGGAGGTGGCCGACGCGATGGCGGACGAACTCCACCGCTACGGCGATTCCTATGGCTCCTACACGACGACCGTCTCGGGGACCCGCTGGGAACTGAAGTGGGAGGAGGGGCGGACGAGCTATCTCCGGATCGGCGGCGAGGGCGGGGTCTATCTCCTCTCGCAGTACAGTCCCGCGACGCCCGAGGACCTTCGGCGGTACGCCGACGACGTCGGCGCGTTCGTCGAGGCGTTCAACGGCCACGTCGCGGACCTCGAAGCCGACCTCGATACGGTCTCGCTGTGAGCACAGCACAACGGTTTTGACCCGTTCGGGCGAACGGTCCCCTGATGACGAACGAACCACTCGGAACCGCGGCACGATCGCTCCGGGAAGCCGAAGAGGCCGCCGACGACGAGTCGGTGGCCGACCGGCTCGATCGGCAGGCCGAACAGTTCGAGCGAATGGCCGAGGACGACAGCGGCGTCGACCACGGCCGGCTCGCGCGCCACGAACACGCCCTCTCGGAGATCTCGGACGACCAGGGCGACACTCCGGTCGCCGACCACGTCGGCGAGGCCCTCGCGGCGATCACCAGCTATCGAGAGACCTTAGAGGGCGTCTGATCAACAGACGGGCTTCGGGTTCGCGCCCATCCCCTCCAACACTTCGACGTACTCCTCGTAGGCGGCTCCGATCGCACCGGTCGCGGCCTCCTCGGCGCGCTCGATCTCCTCGTCGGTACAGGCCGCCTCGAGAGCGTCGAGCGCGCGATCGAGTTGGTCGTCTAAATCGTCGCCGAACTCCCTGAACAGCGCGGCTGTCTGGGGGTCGGCATCGCCGACGAAGAAGCCGACGACCTGGCTCTTCGAGCGCTCGCTGGCGAGGGTGCGTCCGACGAGCCCGCCGAGCCGTTCGGGGGTGTCCCCGAGACCGCGAAGGTAGTCGTGGAGTGCCGGCGTCTCCCCCTCCTCGGGATCGTGGTCGCCGAGTTCGTCCACGACGGTCTCGTAGTGGTCTTGCTCCTCGTCGGCGGTCGCCTCGAAGACCTCGCGGGCGCGGTCGTCGCCCTCGCTTTCGGCCCACGACTCGAACGTTTGCCAGGCGGCGTACTCGGCGTCGGCGGTCGCACGGAGCACCGGGTCGACGTCGATCTCGCCCTCGGTCGCGGCGTACAGCGACTTCGAGGAGCCAAGCCGCGAGAGTTCGGTCTGGTTCTCGGATTCGATTCGCTCGACGAAGTCCTCGCCATCGGTCATACCCGCCGATACGATCGGTCCCGAGTTATGTCTGTCGTCAGCGAGGCCGAGTGAGCGATGCGAACGAGGTCTCGTGGTGGAGCGGAGGCGAAGCCGACCCGCGGAACCGACGGCTCGAGCGGTCGGCGACCCCTTCGAGCCGCTCACCGGTTCAGTACCGTTCGCCACGCAGTTCGTGCAGTAAAGAAATCGAGTCGCTTACTCGGCCTCGCCCGTTTCGCGGCTCCGTCCGTCGCCGCTCCACATCGAGGCCTCCGCTTTCACTTCGTTCAGTCGTCGGCCTCGCCGGTCTCTACGGGCGCGCCGACGAGGTTCCCCCACTCGGTCCAGGAACCGTCGTAGTTGATGGCGTCGTCGTAGCCGAGCAGTTCGTGGAGCGCGAACCAGGCGACCGAGGAACGCTCGCCGATCCGGCAGTAGGCGACGGTGGTCTCCTCGCCGCCGATGCCGTGGTCGGCGTAGAGCTCCTCGAGTTCCTCGCGGGTCTTGAAGGTGCCGTCGTCGTTGGTGACCGCCGCCCAGGAGATGTTCTGGGCGCCGGGGACGTGGCCGCCGCGCTGGGCGGTCTCGTCGAGTCCCGGCGGAGCCAGCACCTCGCCGGAGAACTCCTCGGGGCTTCGGACGTCGACCAGGGGTAGGCCGCGGTCGATCGCGTTCTCGACGTCGTCGCGGTAGGCTCGGATGCTCTCGCGGGGGCCGGAGGCGTCGTACTCGGTCGCCGAGAACTCGGGCTCCTCGTCGGTCGTCGGATACTCGTTCTCGAGCCAGTACTCGCGGCCGCCGTCGAGGAGTTTCACGTCGTCGTGGCCGTAGTACTTGAACTGCCAGTAGGTGTAGGCCGCGAACCAGTTGGAGTTGTCGCCGTAGAGGACGACGGTGTCGTCCTCGCTGATGCCGTGACTCCCGAGGAGGTCCTCGAAGTCCTCCTTCGAGAGGACGTCCCGAGTCGTCTGGTCCTGGAGTTCGGTCTCCCAGTTGAAGCCGATGGCGCCGGGTGCGTGGGCCTCCTCGTAGGCCTCGGTGTCGACGTCGACCTCCACCAGCCGGAGACCGGAGTCGTCGTCCTGGAACTCCTCGAGATGGTCCTCGACCCAGTCGGCCGATACGAGCACGTCGTTGGCATATTCGGTCTCTGCCATGCCCGGCGATAGACGCCCCTGCCCCATAGGTACTTCCGATCCGGTCAATACGGTCGTCGCTCGATCGTCCCGGGTATTGTTGCCGGAAGGTGGCCCGGCTCGGGTGCCGATCGGCCCGGCGAGCCGTCGCCGAGGCCGTCGTGGGCCGGAAACGGAGGTTCGCGGGAGGGTCGGTCCGTCGTCGCCGGGGCGAGTACCGGAGACTTTTGCCCGGACCCTGGAACCGGAGCTGATCGTGTCGGAACCGAGGTGTTCTGTACGTGGAGTCCGTAGCGGGCGGTCATGGACCCCATCGTCTCCCGGGACTGGCTCGCGACACGGCTCGAGACCGACGACCCCCCGCGGATAGTCGACGTCAGGGAGTCCTGGGAGTACGAGGGGATCGGCCACCTGCCCGGCGCGGTCAACGTCCCCTTCGATCGGTTCCGCGACGAGGGCGACGACGCGCCGGGGATGCTCCCCGGGAGCGAGGCGTTCGGGGAGTTGCTGTCGGAAGCGGGGATCGAGGCGGACGATACGATCGTCGCCTACGACGACACCCACGGCGTGTTCGCCGCCCGGTTTCTGGTCACCGCGCTCGTCTACGGCCACGAGGACGTCCGCCTGCTCTCCGGCGACTACAGCGCCTGGAGCCGCGAGCACCCCACGGAGTCCGGCACCGTCGAGCCCGGAGCGACGGAGTACGAGCCGACACCCCTCCCGTCCGAGGCGAGCCCGCTGATCGACCGGGCGGGAGTCGAGGCGGCCCTCGACCGTGGTGCCCTCCTCGTCGACACCCGCGAGGAGTTCGAGTTCGAGGAGGCCCGGCTCCCCGGCGCGGTCCGCCTCGACTGGCGGACCGTCGTCGACGACGAGAGCCGCGGGCTGAAGCCCCAGGAGGAACTCGAGGCGCTCCTGGCGGAGCGGGGGATCACGCCCGACCGGGAGATCGTCCTCTACTGCAACACCGCCCGCCGGATCAGTCACACCTACGTCGTCCTCTCTCACCTCGGCTACGAGGACGTCGCCTTCTACGAGGGGAGCCTCACGGAGTGGCTCGCCGCCGATGGGAGAGTGGAGACCGGCGAGGCTGACGACCGAACGAAGTGAGGAAGGAAGCCTCGACGTGGAGCGGGGAGCGACAGCGACCCGCGAAACGGGCGAGGCCGAGTGAGCGACGCGAACGAGGCCTCGAAGCGAAGCGGTGAGCCGGTAGGCGAGCCGCGAAACGGTTATAGGACTCGCAGGCGAGAATACCACGCCGTAAACGGCGTGGATGAATCGCCGTCTTCATCCGTTCAAACGCCCGAATCGGAAGGGTTCGGTGCCCCACGGGCGTATATCTATCCGTCGCCGGGACGGAGAACCGTCGCGTCTCGACACCCCGAAAACTGGCAGTTGACTCGGTGTTTGCCTCATCAAAAAGTAAGCCCTCGGGAACGCAGACCGACGAAACACAACCACGTACCTCCGAGTCCCGTGTGGGATAGGAGTACCGGCGGCGTGGCACCGCCATGAGTTCGTCGGACTCGAAACCAGAAGGTCCCAACGAACCGCCCTTTTCGTGGGCGTGGGAGGCCCGCGTCTTCAGGCGCGGGAGGATGTCACGACGGCGACGCTCTCGGAATCGGATGACGAGAGAAGAGCCGACGAACGAAAGAGACTGGCCGGAGGAAGTCAGTTGTCGCCGGTCTTGCCCTGCCAGGCGTAGCTCCGCTGTTTCTCGGACTTGCCGAAGCCACACGAGGCACACTGCTTTTTGGTCGTGTGGTAGGATTTCTCGCCACAGCGCCGGCACTTGACGTGGACCGTTTTGTTCTTCTTTCCTTGGCTCGGGGTTCCTGCGCCGGTCATGGAGTGATCGAAACCACGTTATCGCCGCGTATAATCGTTGTGTCTTCGGTCGGTGGCTCCTCCCCGACCGTCGATTCAACGGGGATCGAGACCTCCTCTAGGACGAGGTTCATGTGCTGGTCGTACCCCGTCAGGTCGCCGACGTACTCGTCGCCGCTTTTCAGACGGACCGAGACCCGTTCGCCGAGCGACGCCTCAAGGACGTCCAGCGGTCGTCCGCTCATGGGAGAACCCGCAAGTGACGCACACTTAATCGTACCGATCGGGGGGCAGCCGGCACAACGGCTAAGTGTGCGGTCGTCGACGGTTCGGACATGGTCTCGCTCACGTTCATCGAGTTGCACCTGGACGGAAACACGCAGTTCGGCCCCAAGCGCATCGGCGAGGCGACCATCGGCGAGGACGACGGAGCGGAGGACGAAGAGGAGGCCGCCGCGGCCGAGGACGGCGGCGGGAAACCGGTTGGCGTCGTCGTCGGACTTCTCGTGTTGGTGGCCCTCGGGCTGGCCATCCGGAAGTTCCGGGGCGACGACGATGGGGAGTTCGAGGAGTTCGAGCCGGCCGACGAGCCCGACGTCGTCGTCGATTGAGGCGGTCGGAGGCGACCGGCAGCCTTTTTCCCGACGCCGGAAACGCACAGACGATGAGCGACGAGGTCGTGTCCCGCCATCGCCCCGCCGCGGACGTCGACCGACCGGTCCCCCCGGAGTCGGTCTGCGTGCTCGTCCCCACCCTGGATGAGGCGCCGACGATCGGGGCGGTCGTCTCGGGCTTTCGCGATCGCGGCTACACGAACGTCCTCGTCGTCGACGGCGACTCGGACGACGACACCCGCGAAATCGCCCGCGAGCGCGGCGCGCGCGTGATGACCCAGTCGGGCTCGGGCAAGGGCCAGGCCGTCCGGGAAGCCCTCGAAGAGGTCGAGACTCCCTACGTCGTCCTGGTCGACGGCGATGGCACCTACGATCCGGCCGACGTCGAGGCGCTGCTCGCGCCGCTTTCGGCGGGCTACGACCACGTCATCGGCAACCGCTTTGCCGACATGGACGACGACGCGATGGCGCGGCTCAACGGGGTCGGAAACCGGCTGGTCAACGGTGCCTTCCGGTTCATCCACGGCGGCGAGTACGCCGACATCCTCTCGGGGTACCGGGCGTTCCGGACGGAGGCGATCCGTCGGCTGCCGCTGTCGGCCGAGGGGTTTACGATCGAGACCGAACTCGCCGTCGAGTGTGTCAAACGCGACGTCGAGACGACTGTCGCCCCCATCTCCTACAGCGCCCGCCCCGACGCCTCGGAAACGAACCTTCACCCGATCCGGGACGGCGGGACGATCCTGCTCACGCTGTACTCGCTGGCCAAGACCACCAACCCCCTCTTTTACTTCGGGAGCCTCGGCGCGGCGTCGGTCGCCGGCGGGGCGGCCGTCGCGACGTACGTCCTCTGGGAGTGGCTCCGCTACAGCGAGGGCCACGAGATCATGGCGGTGGTCGCGGCAAGCGGGATCCTGCTGGGCGTCCAACTGCTCATGTTCGGCGTGCTCTCGGACATGATCGTCGCGCTCCACCGCGAACAGCGCCATCGCCTGGAGCGGATCACCCGGCGCTCCTCGCGGGAGGAGGTCTCCGGGAGCGGCGAGCGGGGCGGCGACCGGCGGGAGCCGGGACGACCGGAGTGCTCCGCCGACGACGAGCGGTGATCAGAAGGGGAGAAACGAGCGGACCTGCTGGACGACGCTCCCGCTCCGGTCCTTCCGGTAGCGCTCGAAGGGGGGGTGAAGCGCGTTCAACAGCTCCTGGCGGTCCTCGAAGCGCTCGCGATCCACCTCCTCCAGGATCTCCCGGAGGGCGACCGTGTTCCCGTGGACGTCGTAGGCGATCTCCTCGTCCCCGAGCGCCGCGGCGACCTCCCCCTCGGTGACCGGAAAGGGGAGGTCCGTCCGCCTGAGCCGTGCGTCGACGGCGGCGATCCCGAACTCGATGCTCTCCGGCTCGTCGTCGCCTCCCGATGGTGGCCGAACGCCCATGGAGCGGCCTACGCCTCCCCGCGTCAAAACCGCACCGGACCCGTCCGAAGCCGGTCCTGGACCAGTCCCGAGCCTCCGGTCTCGCGGCTGCCGACAGCCCTATCCCTCCGCCCGCGATGGTACCGACCATGTCCGACTACACCACCGTCTCGATCCCGAAGGAACTCGCCGACCGCGTCGACGAGACCATCGAGGGCACCAGCTTCCAGAGCACGAGCGACCTCGTGCGATTCCTGCTTCGCAGCATCGTCATCCAACACCAGAAGTCGGGAGAGCTCACGGAAGCCGAGTTCGAGGAGATCGCAGAACAGCTGCGTGGACTGGGCTACCTCGAGTAGCGCTACAGCCGGTAGTACTCGAGCCCCGCCTTCGAGAGCGCGTCGGAATCGAGGACGCCGTCGACGTCGACCAGCAGCGGGTTCGCGGCCATCGCGCTCGTCGCGGTGGTGTAGTCGACCTCCCGGAGCGCGCGGTGGGGGGTCGCGAGAACGATCGCGTCGACCCCATCGACTTCGAGCTCGTCGGCGATCTCGATGCCGAACTCGTCGCGCGCTTCGGCCGGGTCGACGTGGGGGTCGTAGCCGACGACGTCACAGCCGAATGCCTCGAGCTTCGCGATCGTGCCGTTGATCGAGGAGGTCCGGACGTCGCCGACCTCCGGCTTGTAGGAGAGTCCGAGGACGAGCACCGAACTCTCCTGGGGGACCTTCCCGCACTCGTTGAACCCCCGGAGGACGAGGTCGGCGATGTGGACGGGGACGTAGTCGTTGACCTCGCGGGCGCTCTCGATGAGCTGGGGGGTGAAGTCGTGGCGTTCGAGCTCGTAGATCATGAAGAAGGGGTCGACGGGGATGCAGTGGCCCCCGACGAGTCCGGGCCGGTAGTCGTGGAAGTTCCACTTCGTGCCAGCGGCGTCGAGCACCGATCGGGTGTCGAGGCCGAGTTCGTGACAGGCGACCGCGAGCTCGTTCATCAGCGCGATGTTGACGTCCCGCTGGACGTTCTCGATGCATTTGGCGGCCTCGGCGACCTCGATCTCGGGGGCGCGGTGGACGCCGGCGTCGACGATCGACTCGTAGAGGACGGCGACGTCCTCTAAGACCGACTCGTTCTGGCCGCTGACGATCTTGATGACGTTTCGCAGGCCGTGTTCCTCGTCGCCGGGGACCATGCGCTCGGGGGAGTAGCCGACGAAGAGGTCCTCGCCGACGGTGAGACCTGACGCGTCCTCTAGGGCGGGCGCGAGGATCTCCCGGGTCGCCCCGGGGTAGACCGTCGACTCGAGGACGACGGTCGTTCCCGAACCGACGTTTCGACCGACGGTCTCGCCGGCGGCCTCGACGTACTTGAGGTCGGGATTCTTGAGGTCGTCGACCGGCGTCGGGACGGCGATGAGCACGAACTCGGCGCGCTCGATCGTCGACTCGTCGGTCGTAAACTCGATTCCCGACTCCGCGATCGCGTCGTCGCCGACGTCGCCGGTCGGATCGACGCCTCCCTCGAGGATCTCGACGCGGTCGGGGTCGACGTCGAAGCCGACGACGTCGTGGCCGCTGCGGTCGAGTTCGACCGCCAGTGGGAGGCCGACGTAGCCGAGGCCGACGACGCAGACGGTCGTGGTCGCGGCGCCGGTCATCGCTTTCGCTCCGCGGGGAACGGTTCGGCCGGGGCGAGCGTGCGATCGGTGCCGTGTGTGTGGCGGGAACAATATTTCATAGATCAACCTCCAGTCGCTCGGACGCGGCCAGGACGGGCCGGGACGGCGACGATCAACGTGGAGCCACATTACCGCCAGACGAATCAAATAGCTGTCGATCCGGCAGGCCGTCGTCGCGTCCCGCGGTTGGCGGGCGCCATCGTCGCCGGACCGGACGGACCGTACGCGGCCCGTACCGTCCGGTCGCCGCCCGTTGGGAACGCGTAACAAAGCCGGTCGGCCTCCCCGGGAGGGACATGCCCGAGCAGTCTCCGGCCTGTCCCTGGTGCGGTCGCCGCGTCGAGAGCGGGGCCGTCGCCGTCGGCCCGCCGCCCCACCTCTCGACCCACCACCGGTTCCGGCTCCACGAGCGGTGTCTCGCCGAGTGGCACCGGTTCGCCGACCGGCTGTTCGATCTCTCACGGCAGGGGGCGGGGGCGACCCTGATCGAGTACCCGAAGAACCACGGTCCCGAGGATCTCGTCGGCGACGGATCCGAAGGCCCCACCGGCGATTCCCGCCGGGAGGAGAGAGGGGCCGGCAATCCGGCGAACGCACCGGCGAGGCAGGCGTCGGACGCCGGTCCGGCGGAACGATAGGTTGATACCGCTCTCGGGGATCGTACCGAAGGATGGCCGACGAGACGATCGCCCTGTTCGGGATCGGCAGCACGAACCTCCGCTCGGCGCTCGGCTCGCCGGGCGCCGGCCTCCGGGGCGACGTCCACGTCGAACGAACCCGGATCGACGACCTGATCGAGCAGGTCCACGGCCGACTCGAGACCCTCCGTGAGCGCGCCGGGACGATCGACGCGGTCTCGATCGCCTGTGCGGGCCTGATCGACGGCGGGACGATCCGCGAGATCGACACCCCCGACAACGAGGTCGTCCGGGAGATCCCGCTCGGACCGGCGATCGAAGCGGAGTCCTCCCTCCCGGTCCGGATCGAAAACGACTGTACGGCGGGCGCGCTCGCCGAGTGGGTGTACGGCCGCGGTCGGGGCCACGACTCCGTCGTCCACCTCACGATGGGTACGGGAATCGGCGCAGGCGTCGTCGATCGGGGCCACGTCCTCCGAGGCGCCGCGGGCCAGGCCGCCGAGGTCGGCCTCCTCCCGATCGGTCCCGAAGAGCGCTCGAGTTCCGGCGTCCCGGGCGCATGGGAGGCCTACTGCTCTGGCCGGGGGATCGCCGGCTTCGTCGCGGACCTGCTCGCCGACGACTCCAGGGAGACGGCCCTCGATCCCGAAGGGCTCACCTCGCGGGACGTCTTCGAGGCCGCCGCGGCGGGCGACCGCGTCGCCGACGACTACTTAGACCGGATCGGGCGCTACAACGCCGCCGGGATCGGTGCCGTCGTCAACGCCTACAACCCGGGGCTGATCACCGTCGGCGGCGGCGTCGGCGAGCCCAACTTCGAGGAGATCGTCGAGCGCGCCCGGCCCCGTCTCGCGGACTACGCGCTCCCCGAGGTGCCGCCGATCCGCCGGACGGACCTCGGCGACGCGATCGGGCTCTACGGCGCGCTCGCGCCCCACGCCATGCGGAGCGGGGTCGAGGCCACGCCCTAACGCCAGGCGTCGACCACCGCCGCGAGCTGGTCGAGCTTTCCCAGCAGGATCGCGATGACGACGACGGCGCCGGCGATGGTCGGCCAGCCCAGCGCGTACTCGGGGGCCAGCGAGCGGTAGGCGAGCCCGAAAAAGGCGAGCGCACAGGCCAGCCCGACGAGGCGCTGGGCGGTCGAGAGCGAGGGTCGGGTGAGTGAGGGGATCGACATCGGGAGTCACGCCCGCCGTGGGCCGTCGATCTCGACGACCTCCCAGGGGACGACCTCCTCGCGTTTCTTGTCGAAGAGGCGGTGGTGTTCGGGATCGACGTCCGCGCCGTTGTCGGCCTGGCGCCGACAGCCCCGACACCAGAGGTGGTTGTTGGTACGATCCCAGTCGGCGTGGCCGTTCGGGCAGACGTAGCGGTACCGGTCGGCGTCGGCGTCGATGACGACCCGGGATCGGGGGGTGACGGGGTCGGCGGGGTCGGCCTCGAGGTGGGGATCGGGTGCCATCGACGGATCGAACGCGGGGGACGACAAAAGCCGTTTTTCTGCCCCGGTGCGGAAGTGATCGCCAGCGCGGAAGCGCCGGAAGGGGCGCTCTCACCCTCCTGTTTCCGGTGGAGATTTCCGACGGCGGCAGTCCGGGGAGGCGAAAGTGGTCCGCCCTATAGCTCGCCGGGCTCCCGACGGCCCTGCTCGCTCAGCAGGTTCGTCAGTGTCCGTTTGACCCGCTGGGGGTCGGGCACGTCCCGGAAGGTGACGTCCTCGGTGCTGGTTCCGGCGGTGTAGACCCGGACGTCGCCGAACGAGAGGAAGCGCTCGGCGACGCTCTGGTCATAGGCGGTGTTCTGGATGCGATCGAGGCGGATCTGGGTGACGTCCCGGGAGACCAGCCCGTGTTTGACGTAGATCTCCTCGCTGGTGATGACGTACAGCAGCCGGACCCAGTCGAGGTAGGCCATCAGGATCCGGCCGATGCCGACGACGACGAGAACGAGGGGGAGAGCCGCCGCCCAGGGAGGAAGATCCATCGTCGAGAGCCAGATCGCGAGCCCGATCCCGACGGCCGCGAGGACGACCCCGACGACGATCGAGGTCGCGATCGTGTACGCCGAGGGCCGGCCAACCCACTCGACGGTCTCGCCCTCGGTGAGGTGGAGCCAGTCGGCGTCCTCGACGTTCTCGCTCCCGGGCAACAGCGTCCCGACGCTCACCGGTCTCCACCCGTCATACCCCGTGACATGGAACGGCAGGCTAATAATAGTATCCGCCCGCGCTACCGGTCGGACTCCAGAGCCCGGCAGCGATCGAGGAGCGCGACGAACCGGTCCTCGAGGGCGATCAGCCTGATCGCCCCGCTTCGGGGGTCGTACTCGATCAGTCCCCGGTCGGCCAGCTTCGGGAGGTGGTTGTGGGCGAGATCGATCCTGACCGCCTCGGGGTCGGCTCCCCGCTCCCGGCGGGCGATCCGGCCCGCGATCGACTCGATGTCGGCCAGTTCGTGCTCGACGAGGTAGTAGAGCACCTCCCGACGCCGGCGCCGGGAGAGGCCGGAGAGCAGTTCGCTCAGGGGATCCCGGCGGCCGGCGGGGACGTGACCCCCCGCGGTCGGGCCGTCGCCATCGGGGATGTCGCCGTCGTCGGGGCGATAGTCGCCCATGGTCGTATCGAGCGTCGGGTCGGCAATAAGCCTGTCAGAGAATTGTTCGGGCGGGCTGTTCGGAACCAAGAGCGACTGCCCGGGGGGAGTGAAAAACTTCCGTGAACGGTCGGTCTTGATCCGACGACGGTTCGACGGGAGCGTTTACGTGAGGCTTTCGTCGCTTGCGGGGGTACGAAGGGTGTATGCGTGACGACGATCCGCCGCGGGGGGACGGAGAGACGGACGGGGCCTCGAACTGGCCCGACCGGGCCAGCCTCGCCGTCGTTCGCCGCGTCGCCGACCGCGAGGGCGCGTCGGCGCTCTCGCTGCCCGCGCTCAACGGAACGGTCGATCCCGACGCCCTGGACGACCTCCTCGACGGGAGGGCTGGCGCCGATGGCGAGTCGCCCCCCGATACGGGGGCGGAGTCCGCCGCCGGGACGACTCCCGAGCGGACCGCGTGGCCGGCGGTCACGACGAGCTACGACGGGCGGACGGTCCGGGTCGACCCCGACGGCGTGACCCTCTCGCCCGACGAGCCCGACTGGGACCACGTCTCCCGGATCGACGCGCGGACCGACGACGTCGGCGCCGGCGTCGTCCTCGAGCTCGCGGACCGAACCGGCGAGGACCCGACCCGCGTCCGGAGCGAGCTCTCCCGGATCGTCGATCCCGGGGCGCTCTCCCGGCTCAATCGCCCGCGGGCGAACGGGGTCCCCCGAACGGGGGCGACGGTCCGGTTTACGGCGCTCGGCTACGACGTCGTCGTCGAACCCGATGGGGTGTCAGTCGGCTGTACCCTCCGCCGGCTCCGTGCGGGCGGCAACGTCCTCGTGGTCGGCTCGGTTCCCGACGCGATCCTCGACTCGGCCGGCTCGCGGCTGCTCGAAGGCGACGACGGCCACCTGTTCGCGCTGTTCGACCGCGAGGTCGGGATCGTCCCCGCACAGCTCCCGCTCGGGACGGCACGCGAGGCGACCGTCCTCGCTCACGCGACGGCCGCCCGCTCGGCGGCGAGCACGCCGACCGCCCCCGACGGCGACCGCAGCGTCCCCGGGCCGGCGGTGACCGACGTCGGGGGCGATTTCGAGACGGTCCGCGAGGCGATCGAGGCCGAACTCGCGGAGGCCGAGGAGGGCGTCCGCCTCTGTGTGGCCTCGCTCCGGCCGCTGGTCGAAGCGCGCGAGCCGGCGGCGGTCCGGGAGTTCCTCGTGCCGCTTTGTGCGGCGGTCCGGGACCGCTCGGCGCTCGCCCACTACACCCTCCCGATCGACCGCGAGTCGGCGGCCGTCCGGGCGATCGAGCCCGCCTTCGAGGCGACCCTCGAGCTCCGTCTCGAGGGGGCGACCCCCGAACAGCGCTGGCACTTCCGGGACGGCGATCACACGACGGAGTGGGCCCGGCTCGAGCGATGACCGGGCCGGCCGGCCCGACCGAGCCGGCGTCCCGGCCGCGTTTCCGGACCGACGGGGCCGACCTCGTCGTCGTCGATCCGGTCTGCAACGCCCGCTACCCCATCGGGACCGGCGACCGCCCGGAGCCGCGGCCGGCGGAGTCGACGGGGTTTCGGTTCCCGGTCGATGCCGCGGTCGCCGTCCGGGCCCCGGAGCTGGTCTTTCCGTACGTCGTCCCGACCTGCATCCGGGACGACGCGGGCGAGACCGTCGCCCGGACCGAACACTACGCCTACGAGACGCTGCCGGCGGGGCGCTACGTCGTCGAGGTGATGGCCCCGATCCGGCTCTACGTCGCCGTCGAGGGGCCGCTGACGGTCGCCTCGGCCGACGACCGGCTGGCGATCGAAACCGGTTCCGGCGAGGTCCATATCGGCGCCCGTTCCCGGCACGACCGGCCCGCGGCGACCGTCCGGACGACGGCCGACCCCGACGACCTCGCGCGGGCGATATCGACGTTCGGCTCGGGGCTGAAGACGACCGGTCCCGAACGATCGCTCCCCTCGCTGCGGGGCCACCCGCCGCGGCTCGAGTTCGCAGACGAGCTCTCGATCCCGTCCGGCCTGGAGCCGCCCGGCGCGGTCGAACTCGTCGTCCCGCCCGACCGCTCGGCGGTGTACGCGGCCGCCTCGCTCGCCGCCTACCTCGGGGCGACCGTCCGGACGGGCTCGACCCCCCGGATCGAGACCGACGGGTTCTCCCGCCGGCTGGGACCGACGGCGACCGCCTCGACCCCCGCCTTCGAGCGCGCCGTCGAGGACGTCCTCGAGCGGATCTTCCTCCTTGAGTGCGTCGTCCGAACGGAGGGCCTCTACACCATCGATCTCGACGAGCGCCGCCGGCTCGAAGAGCGGATGGATCTCCCCGCCGCGGACCTGTACGATGCCCCGATCGGGGACCGGCTCGCGGCCGCCGCCGAGATTCCCGGGGACGCCCTCGCGGAACTCGGCCCGCGATGGGGGCTCGTGGTCCACACGACGGGAGACCGCGACGGAATCGCCTCCCTGCCCTTTCTCGCGAACGACCTCGCGAAGATCCGGGCGGCGCCGGCCGTGAAGAGCGTTGGGGACCCGCCGCCGGGCGCCGACGTCGGGACGCTCGCGCGGGCGGCTGGCGATCCCGCCCGCGGCGCCCAGTCTGCCGGCACCGGGGATCGCGCGGAGCCGTACGTCTCCGCGCCCGCGGCCGACGCCTTCGAGCAGGGGTGGCTCGGATCGGGGGTGCCGACCGACGCGAACAAGCTCCTCCATGCGGGGTTTGAACACGGCCTCGACGGCTCGCCCGCCGAGGGCGGGATCGAGGTCACGCTCGTCTGTACCGACGACCGGATGGCCGGGGAGGTAGACGGCGACCTCTACGGCGGCCGCGAGGACCTCCCGTTCGCGGTGGACGTCCACCGGAACCCGACGGTCGCCGACCTTCGGGGGCTGCTGGCCGCCGGCGACGTGCTCCACTACGTCGGCCACGTCGAGGGCGGCGGCTTCGTCTGTTCGGACGGCGTTCTCGATCCGGATTCGCTGGAGTCGGTCGGCACCGGGGCCGTCATCGTTAACGGCTGTCGGTCCTACCGGACGGGCGTGGCGCTGGTCGAGGCGGGTGCCGCGGGCGCCATCGCCACCGTCAGCGACGTCGGCAACGCCGACGCGATCGCCGTCGGTCGGCTACTCGCCGGGCTCCTGAACGCGGGCTTTACGCTCCGCTCGGCGGTCGACCTCGCCCGCTCGCGCCGGCTGGTGGGAAACCAGTACGTCGTCGTCGGCGACGGCGGGGCCGCGGCCGCCCAGGCCGGTGGGGGCGTCCCGACGCGGTGTCGGATCGAACCCGCAGACGACAACTACCGGCTCACGGTGACGTTCTACCACGCCCGCGACGGGATGGGCGGCGTCTCGATCCCCTACATCGACGGCGTCGATCGCTACGTCCTCTCGGGGTCGTCGCCGACGTTTTCGGTCGGCGCCGGGCAACTCCGGCGCTTCCTCCGCCTGGAGCGGATCCCCGTCGAGTACGACGGGGAGCTCTACTGGTCTACCGACGAGGCGCTCGTCGAACGCCTCGATTAGGTGATCGTGCCGTTGTTCCCGGCGGCGACGGGTGCCGCCTGGGAGAGCAACAGGCAGACGGTCGCCAGGACGCCGATCGCTCGGGGGTGATCCGCGAGGTACTCGAGTAAGTCGCTGTTACTGTCTGACATCGCGTTCTCCCGTGGGAAGGGACGCGACTTAGTCCTAGTTCAAGCCTCCCGAGACGACGACAATTGAATCTTACCGGGAGTGACACGGTATCTAATACGATCCGGGCGGAGGTAATCCCCGCTTTCGCAGCGGGCCGCCGGAACGCGGCGCGACGCCCGGACCGAGTCCGGAGCGAACCCGAAACCGGGTCCGGCGAATCCGTCTCGACCGGATCGGTTCGCGACGCTCGTCGGCCGATTCGGCGGGAAAACCAGTGGTTTCGGCACCGAAACGGTCGTTAGCCGGTCACTAGCTCGCGGTAGAGCCGGCCGAACGCCTGCCGGCGAAGCGTCTCGACGGCCGCCGCCTCCTCGTTCTGGAAGGTCGCCGCGACCGCCTCGCCGGCGGGCCCGGCGTGCCAGGCGACGCGGTCGACGTGCTCGCTCCCCGAAAGAAAGACCTCGCCGTCGTACTCCCCGGCCCACTCCTCGAACTCCTCGCGGCTCCCGACCCGGACGTCGAGCAAGGAGGCGAAGATCGCCTCTCGAGCCGTCTCGACGACCTCGCCGGTCACCCGCTCGTCGTACTCCTCGCGCTCGAAGCCCATCGCGCGGGCGACCGCTCGCACGGTCGTTTGTGCGACCGGGCCAACCGACTCGTAGCGTTCGCGGGCGGCCTCGACCGACTCCGGCGCGAACGTCCCCGTCGTGTGCATGGCAGGGGGTTTCGCCTCCGGGAAGTTATACGGACCGGCCCGCCGGCTCCGCGTTATCCTTTCCCCTCGGCGCCTTTCGTCCCCTTGCCGTCGCCGCTTTCCCCTCCCTCTTCCGATTTGCTCCGCTCGTTTGCGCCCTCCCGGCGCCGTTCGGTGAGCTCTCTGGCCTCCGCCAGGGCGCGTTCTGTCTCCTCGGTCAGCGACTCTCGGCCCCCGCTGCGGCCCGCACCGCGGCTCTGGCGGGCCAGCGCCGTCTCGACCTCGACGTCCGGCCGTCCCGCGGGCGCGTGGTCGTGTTCCCCCGTCGAGCCCTCGGTCTCGACCTCGAGGGCGTACTCCGAGACGACCTCGCCGAGCTCCTCGGGGCCGCAGTCGGCCCAGTCGGGGGCGTACTCGGCGAGCCACTCTCGGTGGTTCTCCCGGCCCAGCGAGGCCGTGATTGCGAGGTGGTTCGCGAGGTGTTCGGCGTCCGCCTGCGTGCTGTCACAGACCGGACAGGCGTATCCCATGGCCGGAGGGAGGGCTCGGGTCCAGTTAAACGCCCGGCTCCGGCGCCACGCCTCGACCGAACCCGTGCGAGCGAGGGCCGACGACCCGTCCGGAATCGGCGACGACCCCCCGGACCTCAAAAGCCGGTTGCGTTCGCAGGCCCACCTCCGTTGGAGGTCGGGTACAATCGTTAGGTATGACGGTGTCATCCGACGACGGCGGGACGGTCGACCTGGACGCACAGCGTGCCGACGGGCTGTCGGTCCCTCCGGCGCTGTTCGATACCCTCTCTGCGCCCGCGCGCCGCCATGCCATGGCGGCGCTGTCGAAAACCCCAGGGCCGATCGGGGTCAGCGACCTCACGGGCCGGGTCGCAGACCGGCTCGAGCGAGAGACGGGCCATCGAGCACTCGAGATCGAGGTGCGCCACGTCCACCTGCCGGCGCTTTCGGACGCGGGCCTGGTCGAGTGGCACCAGGCCGAGGACGTCGTCGACTCGACGGCCCGGGGCGCCTCGCTGGTCGCCCCCGACGGGCAGTAGCCCGGGAGCCGCGGATTCAAGTACCAGGACGGGGCCAGGCGGTGTCGTGTCACCGACGTCCGACGGCCGCGGGGTCAGCCCGGTCGTCGGGACCCTTCTCCTTATCGCGCTCGTCGTCTCTTTCGCCGCACTCATCGCGGTCGCCTTCGGCTCGATGCCGATCGCCTCGTCGGGTGCGGACGCGGCCTTCGAGATGGAGGTCGGCGCCGACGGCGAGATCGAACTCGACCACGTCGCCGGCGATCCGGTCGCCGTCGACGAGCTCTCGATGACGATCTCCGTCGACGGGGAGGCCCTCGAACACCAGCCCGAGATCCCGTTCTCCGGAACCACGGGGTTCGACGGACCGCCATCGGGCCCCATCAACGCCCGGTCGAGTGCCTCCGAGTGGTCGGCCGGCGAGAGCGTCAGCCTCGAGGTCGCCGGGACCAACGACCCCGAAGTCACGGCCGGCGACCGAGTGACGGTTACTCTCACGGTCGACGGCGAGACGATCGCCCGCGAGGAGACGACGGCCTCGTGAACTGCTCTACTCGGGTGCCCGCGCGACGGTCGTGATCGCGACCTCGGGGCTGTAGGAAGGGCCCATGAAGGCGTGTCTGACCTCCTCGAAGCCCGCGGTCTTGAACATCCGGTCGGCCTCGTACTCGTCGTAGAAGAGCATCATCGCGTCGGCGAGCCGGCGGGCGATCGGGTCGTCGGGAGTGTTCGGGCCGACGACGAGGACCTGCCCGCCCGGCTTCAGGACGCGGCGGAACTCCCGGAGGGTGCGGACGGGGTCGGGCCAGTACTCGATCGAGCCCGACGACCAGACGACGTCGAAGGCGTCCGTCGCGAACGGGAGCCGTTCGGCGTCGCCGCGGTGGAAGTGGACCGGCCCCCGCTTGCCGAACTTCGCGTAGGCCTGCTCCAACTGGTGTTCGCTCTGGTCGATGGCGTACACCTCCTCGACGTGCTCGAGCAGTCCCTCGGTGGCGAAGCCGGTGCCACAGCCGACGTCGAGCACCGTCGGATCGTCCGAGAAGTCGAGGAGAGTGAGGGCGTCGGTGCGCATCTCCTCGGTCCAGACGAACGGGTTGATCCGGTCGTACACCCGCGAGAGGTACTTGTAGAACAGCCGGGCACGAGCCTTGTTCTCGAGGATACCCATCGACGGGGGTTTCGACCCCGGAAAGATAGGTCTGCTGTTCGCGCCCGGCGTCGCGCCGACGGATTCGACCGCGGCGCTTTCGCAACTACCAAATAGGCCACTCGCAAAGCCACGCCCACTGAGACTATGCCGAGGCCAGAGGTTCTTCAACGAATTACGTCGGCCGAGGAGGAAGCCGACGAGATCGTCGCAACGGCAGAGAACGACCGCGACGAACGAATCGCCGAGGCACGGGAGCGAGCCGAAGAGATTCGAACGGACGCGGAGAAACGCGCGGCCGACCTCAAAGAGCGTCGGCTCGAGGAGGCCCGCGACGAGATCGACCAGGAGGTAGAGGAGGTCCTCGCGGAGGGCGACCGCGAGCGGGAGGCCCTCGCCTCCCGCGGGGAAGAACGGGTCGACGAGGTGGCCGAACACGTCGTCGACCTCTTCGAGGAGGAAGTCCATGCTCAGACCTGACCGGATGAGCAAGGTCTCGGTGACCGGCTCCAAACGGGTCATGCCCGAGGTCATCGAGGCGGTCTACGCGCTGAACGAGGTCCACCTCTCGGACTACGACGGCTCCTGGGCCGCCTTCGACAACGGCGACCCGATCGCGGGAGCCGACGAGGCCTCCGAACGGCTCGTCACCGTCCGGGCCCTAGAGAGCACGCTCGATATCGACCGCGAGGAAGTCGAGCCCGAGCCGGGCGTCGAGGACCGGGAGGCACGTTTGGAACGGGTCCGGAGCCGGGTCAACGAGCTCGACGACGAACGAACCGAGCTCCGCGACGAGCGCCGGCGGGTCGAGGACCGCCTCGACCGGATCGAGCCCTTCGCCGATCTCGGGATCGACCTCGACCTCCTGTCGGGCTATCGGTCAGTCGAGGTCGGCGTCGTCTCCGGTCCCGAAGCCGAGATCGAGGCCGCCCTCGCCGAGAGCGAGGAGATCCGGGCCTACGAGACGTTCACCGGCGGCGACGTCGTCGCGATCGTCGCCGCGCCCGCCGAGGGGTACTCGGTGGGCGACGGCGTCATCGACGACGCGCTCGTCGGCGTCGACCTCACGCGCCACGAACTGCCCGACACCGACCGCAGCCCCGAAGCCTACGCCGACGAGCTCGACGCCCGCCGGCGGGAACTCGACGCCGAACTCGAGGACGTCGAGGCGCGCCTCGAGCAGGTCGCCCGCGAGGAAGGGAGTTTCCTCGTCGGCCTCGAGCGCCGGTTGACGATGGAGGTCCAGCAGGCGGAGGCACCTCTCCAGTTCGCGACGACCGACCGGGCGTTCGTCGCCGAGGGCTGGATCCGGACGAAGCAGTACGACACCCTCGTCGCCGCCGTCACCGACGCGGTCGGCGAAAGCGTCGAGATCGAGGAGCTAGAGCGGGCCGACTACGACGACCACGGCCACCCGACCCACACCGAGGAGGTCGATCACGACGACGGCGACGGCAACGGCGGGTCGGGTCCCGACTCCGAGGAGCCGGCCGCCGACGACTCCGAACGGGAGCCGGCCAGAGCCGCCACCGACGGCGGCCAGGCCCGGGCCGGGGGCGATATCGTGACGATCGACGACGAGCCGCCGGTCGTCCAGGACAACACCAGGGCCGCGAAACCCTTCGAGTTCCTGTTGCAGATGATCGCCCGGCCGAAGTACAGCGAGCTGGATCCGACGTTCTTCCTGCTTCTGACGTTCCCGGCGTTCTTCGGGTTCATGCTTGGCGACCTCGGTTACGGACTGCTGTACGGAACCGTCGGCTTCCTGTTGTACAGTCGGTTCGACGACGACGTCGTCCGCAGTCTGGGTGCGATCGGGCTGTGGGCCGGCGGCTTCACGATGCTGTTCGGGATCCTCTACGGGGAGGTCTTCGGGATGCACGTCCTCGGAGACGTCCTCTTCGGCGGCTCGCCGCCGATGCACAAGGGGCTCCAGCCCGCGTACGCCGAGTACAGCCAGACGTGGCTGATGGTGAGCGTGCTGCTCGGATTGGCCCACCTGACGCTCGGCTACGTGCTCGGGTTCATCAACGACATGAAACACGGCGTCGCCGAGTCGTACCTCGAGCACGGCTCGTGGGCGCTGCTCATGCTCGGGTTCTGGACCTGGGTCTTCAGCCGCCACACGAGCGGCGTGAAACCCGACTTCCTCTACGAGGCCCTCGGGAGCGGCTCCGGGGCGGCATACGAACTCGGTTACACGGGACTGCCCGCCGACGTCGGGCTGTACGTCGGCGTTCCGGTCGCGGTGATCGGGCTGGTGACGATGATCTACGGCGAGGTCAAACACTACGGCGGGCTCGGGATCATCATCGGGCTCCTCGAGAGCTTCAGCGTGCTCGGGGACGTCCTCTCGTACCTGCGGATCGCGGCGGTCATCCTCGCGAAGGCGGGCATGGCGTTCGTCGTCAACATGCTCTTCTTCGGGGTCTACGTCGACGACCACGGCGGCTGGCACTTCGGGACCGGCGGCATGCCCGATTCCGAGGCCGTCGGGGCGCTCGAGGCCGGCGAGACGGTTGCCTACCACGGCTACGAGGTGACCGAGATCATGTTCGGCGGCCTGCTCCACGGTGGCCTCCTCTCGGCAGCCGTCGGCGTGGTCGTCCTCGTGGTCGGCCACATCGTCGTCCTCCTGCTCGGTGTGACCAGCGCCGGGCTACAGGGGATCCGTCTCGAGTACGTCGAGTTCTTCGAGAAGTTCTACGAGGGCGGCGGCCGGAAGTTCGAGCCGTTCGGCCACGGCTCGGCCGACGGCGAGGAGTGACGGCTCGCGAGGGCTCGCCGTCGGCCGCCGACGCCCGCCGCAGTTCGCCGACGGACGGCTTCTTCCGGGGTGGATTCCGGACGGGATTCGCGTCCGTTCGTCGATTCTCCACCCGTGTGAATGCCTACCGATCCCCCGCTACAGCTACTCTCTGCCGTGATTCGGCGAGTTGGTTTGGGAAGCTTTATGAACACAGTGCCGTCAGTACCGACTGTCCGTAACGAAAGCACGAGGAACACGTAATCATGATCGAAACTCTACCCGACGTTGCACTCGCGGCGAACAGCATGGCAGAGAGCGTTGTACTTCAGGCCGAGGACGGTGCCTCCGGTCCCGCCATCGAGCAGGGCGCGGCGGCGGCCATCGGCATCGGGCTGGCGGCCATCGGCGCGGGCTACGCCGAGCGAGGGATCGGCGCGGCGGTCGTCGGCGCGCTCGCCGAGGACTCGATCTCGGCGGGTATCGGGATCCTGCTTACGGTCCTGCCCGAGACGCTCGTGATCTTCGCGCTGGTCGCGCTCTTCGTCTAGCGCGTACTACTTTCTCACAATGAGTTTGGATACGGTCGTTGAGGACATTCGAGACGAGGCCCACGCGCGTGCGGAGGAGATCCGCGCCGACGGCGAGGAGCGCGCCGAGGAGATCGAGGCCGAGGCCGAAGCCGACGCGACCGAAATCGTCGAAACCGCCGAGGCGGAGGTCGACGAGGAGATCGAACAGCTCCGCGAACAACGCCTCTCCAGTGCGAAGCTGGAGGCCAAACAGAAGCGTCTCGAGGCCCGCCGGGACGTCCTGGCCCAGGTCCGCGAGGACGTCGAGTCCCGCCTGGTCGCCCTCGACGGCGAGACCCGGGAGGCGCTGACCCGGGAGCTCGTCGACGCCGCGGGCACCGAGTTCGAGGGCAGCGAGTCGGTCCGGGTCTACGGCCGGGCCGACGACGAGGAGCTCCTCGACTCGATCCTCGCCGACTACCCCGGCTACGCCTATGCCGGCGAGTACGACTGTCTGGGCGGCGTCGTCGTCGAGAGCGAGGCGTCCCGCGTCCGGGTGAACAACACGTTCGACTCGGTCCTGGAGGACGTCTGGGAGGACAACCTCCGGGAGATAAGCGACAGGCTCTTCGACCAATGAGTTCGAGCGCGTCGAACCCCGAGTACGTCAACGCCCGGGTCCGTTCGCGGCGCAACGCCCTGTTCTCCGACGAGGACTACCGCAAGCTGATCCGGATGGGGCCGAGCGAGATCGCCCGGTTCATGGAGGAACACGAGTACGAAGAGGAGATCAACCGTCTGGGAGCCCGCTTCTCGGGGGTCGACCTGATCGAGTACTCGCTGAACCGCAACCTGGCGAAACACTTCGACGACCTCCTGGAGTGGGCCGACGGCCGGGTGTACGACCAGATCGCCCGTTACCTCCGGAAGTTCGACGTCTGGAACGTCAAGACGATCATCCGGGGGATCTACACCGATACCCCGAGCGAGGAGATCGGCACCGACCTCATCCGGGCGGGCGAGCTTCCCGACCGGACGGTAGACCGACTGCTCGAGGTCGAGACGATCGAGGACGTCATCGAGGTCCTCGAGGGGACGCTGTTCTACGAGCCCCTCGACTCGGCGTACGAACACTACGAGGAGACCGGCGCGCTCGTTCCCCTGGAGAACGCCCTCGATCGGGCGTTCTACGAGAACCTGTTGGGGGATCTCGGACGGCCCACGGAGGGCCCCGAGGCGATGTACGTCGAGTTCCTCCAGGCCGAGATCGACTTCCGGAACGCCCGAAACGCCCTGCGGCTCGCCCGCAGCGGCGCCGACCTCGATCCGGCGGAGTTCTACATCGAGGGCGGCGTCCTCTTCGACCGGTCCGAACTCTCCCGGCTGGTCTCCGACTACGACGCGCTCGTCGACCACATCGCCGACGACCCGCGCTACGGCGACCGCCTCGATGCGGCCCTCGCACGGCTCCGGGAGGCCGACAGCCTGATCGCGTTCGAACACGCGGTCGACGCTGCCCTGCTCGAGTACTCCGATCGGCTCTCGAGCGTCTACCCGGTCTCGGTGTCGGCGGTGTTCTCGTACATCTTAGCGAAGGAACGCGAGGTCGAGAACATCCGCGCGATCGCCCGAGGGCGGGAGGTCGGCCTCTCGGAGGAGGAGATCGAAGAGGAGCTCGTGATACTATGAGCCAACGCCAGAACGACAACCGAAGCCAGGAGATCGCCGTCGTCGGCAGCCCGGAGTTCACGACCGGGTTCCGGCTTGCGGGCGTCAGGCGCTTCGAGAACGTCCCCGACGACGAGAAGCCGGAGGACTTAGACGGCGCGGTCACGAACGTACTCGAAGACGACGGCGTCGGCATCGTCGTCATGCACGACGACGACATGGAGCACCTCTCGCGGTCGGTCCGAGGGGAGGTCGAGACGAGCGTCGAGCCGGTCGTCATCACGATAGGCACGAGCGGTGCGGGCGGGGGCGGCCTCCGCGAGCAGATCAAACGCGCGATCGGGATCGACCTGATGGACGAGGACGCCGACGCGGACCCAACCGAAACATGAGCCAGGCAACAGACACCGATGTCGTCCGCGAGGACGGCATCATCGACAGCGTGAGCGGCCCCGTTGTGACCGCCACGGACCTCGACGCCCGGATGAACGACGTCGTCTACGTCGGCGACGAAGGGCTGATGGGCGAGGTCATCGAGATCGAAGGCAACCTGACCACGATCCAGGTCTACGAGGAAACCTCCGGGGTCGGACCCGGAGAGCCCGTCGAGAACACGGGCGAGCCCCTGACGGTCGACCTCGGCCCGGGGATGCTCGACTCCATCTACGACGGCGTCCAGCGCCCCCTCGACGTCCTCGAGTCGAAGATGGGAACGCCCTTCCTCGACCGCGGGGTCGACGCCCCGGGGATCGACTTAGAGGCGACCTGGGAGTTCACGCCCACCGTCTCGGAGGGCGACGAACTCGAGGCCGGCGACGTCATCGGCGAGGTTCCCGAGACCGAGAGCATCACCCACCGGGTGATGGTGCCGCCGGATTCGGAGGGCGGTGCGGTCGACTCCATCGAGGCCGGGGAGTTCACCGTCGAGGAGACCGTCGCGACCCTCGACACCGGAGAGGAGATCCGGATGCGCCAGGAGTGGCCCGTCCGCGAGGCCCGCCCCGCGGTCGACAAGGAGACGCCGACGGTTCCCCTCGTCAGCGGCCAGCGGATCCAGGACGGCCTGTTCCCGCTTGCGAAAGGCGGAACCGCGGCGATTCCCGGCCCCTTCGGCTCCGGGAAGACGGTTACCCAACAACAGCTCGCGAAGTGGTCGGACGCGGACATCGTCGTCTACGTCGGCTGTGGCGAGCGCGGCAACGAGATGACGGAGGTCATCGAGGACTTCCCCGAACTCGAGGACCCACAGACCGGCAAGCCGCTGATGAGCCGGACCTGCCTCATCGCGAACACCTCGAACATGCCCGTCGCGGCCCGCGAGTCGTGTATCTACACGGGGATCACGCTCGCGGAGTACTTCCGTGACATGGGCTACGACGTCGCGCTGATGGCCGACTCGACCTCGCGGTGGGCCGAGGCGATGCGCGAGATCAGTTCGAGGTTGGAGGAGATGCCCGGCGAGGAGGGGTATCCCGCCTATCTGGCGGCCTCCCTCTCGGAGTTCTACGAGCGTGCCGGCAAGTTCGAGAACATCAACGGCACCGAGGGATCGATCTCGGTGATCGGCGCGGTCTCGCCGCCCGGTGGGGACTTCTCGGAGCCGGTGACCCAGAACACGCTCCGTATCGTCAAGACGTTCTGGGCGCTCGATTCGGACTTGGCGGAGAAACGCCACTTCCCATCGATCAACTGGAACGAGTCGTACTCGCTGTATCGCGACCAGTTGGACCCGTGGTACCGGGAGAACGTCGCCGAGGACTATCCCGAGGTCCGTCAGTGGGCCATCGACGTCTTGGACGAGGAGGACGAACTCCAGGAGATCGTCCAGCTCGTCGGGAAGGACGCCCTGCCCGAAGACCAGCAGCTGACCCTCGAGGTCGCACGCTATCTCCGGGAGGCCTGGCTCCAGCAGAACGCGTTCCACGACACCGACACGTTCTGTTCACCGGAGAAGACCTACCGGATGCTCCAGGCGATCCGGACGTTCAGCGACGAGGCGTTCTCGGCGCTCGATGCCGGCGTCCCCGTCGAGGAGATCTCGAGCATCGATGCCGCACCCCAGCTCAACCGGATGGGCGTCGCCGAGGAGTGGGAGGAGTTCATCGGCGACTTGGAGGACGACATGGAGAGCCAACTCAGGGAGCTGTACTAACATGAAGGAGTATCAGACTATCACGGAGGTCAGCGGTCCGCTGGTGTTCGCCGAGGTCGACGAGCCCGTCGGCTACGACGAGATCGTCGAGATCGAGACCCAGCAAGGCGAGACGCTGCGCGGCCAGGTCCTCGAGTCGAGCGAGGGGCTCGTCTCGATCCAGGTCTTCGAGGGAACGGGCGGGATCGACCGCAACGCCTCGGTTCGGTTCCTGGGCGAGACGATGAAGATGCCCGTCACCGAGGACCTGCTGGGACGGGTCCTAGACGGCTCGGGGAACCCGATCGACGGCGGCCCTGAGATCGTCCCCGACAAACGAGAGGACATCGTCGGC
Source organism: Saliphagus sp. LR7 (assembly GCF_003344565.1). Taxonomy (NCBI): domain Archaea; kingdom Methanobacteriati; phylum Methanobacteriota; class Halobacteria; order Halobacteriales; family Natrialbaceae; genus Saliphagus; species Saliphagus sp. LR7. The sequence continues at coordinate 113,916 of NZ_QPND01000009.1, forward strand.
GCGGCGATCAACCCCTACTCCCGGGAGTACCCCGAGGAGTTCATCCAGACCGGCGTCTCCGCCATCGACGGGATGAACACCCTCGTCCGGGGCCAGAAGCTCCCGATCTTCTCGAGTTCGGGCCAGCCCCACAACGAGCTGGCGATGCAGATCGCCCGCCAGGCAACAGTGCCGGAAGAGGCTGCCGAGGACGAGGCGACCGACGAGCCCGGCAGCGACGAGGACGGCGAACTCGGCGAGGGAGCCGACGACGAGGGCTCGGAGTTCGCGGTCATCTTCGGCGCGATGGGCATCACCGCCGAGGAGGCAAACGAGTTCATGGACGACTTCGAGCGCACGGGTGCCCTCGAACGGTCGGTCGTCTTCATGAACCTCGCGGACGACCCCGCGGTCGAGCGGACGGTGACGCCGCGGATGGCGCTCACCACTGCCGAATACCTCGCCTTCGAGGAGGGGTATCACGTCCTGGTCATCCTGACGGACATGACCAACTACTGTGAGGCACTGCGGGAGATCGGCGCGGCCCGCGAGGAGGTGCCCGGTCGGCGTGGCTATCCGGGCTACATGTACACCGACCTGGCCCAGCTCTACGAGCGGGCGGGTCGGATCCAGGGCCGGGAGGGATCGGTTACCCAGATCCCGATCCTGACGATGCCGGGCGACGACGACACCCACCCGATCCCCGATCTGACGGGCTACATCACGGAGGGCCAGATCTACGTCGACCCCGCGCTCAACTCCCAAGGGTTCAAGCCCCCGATCAACGTCTCGCCCAGCCTCTCGCGGCTGATGGACGACGGGATCGGCGAGGGACTCACTCGTGGAGATCACGCCGACGTCAAAGACCAGCTGTTCGCCGCCTACGCCCAGGGGAAAGACCTCCGGGACCTGGTGAACATCGTCGGCCGCGAGGCACTTTCGGAGACGGACAACAAGTACCTCGACTTCGCCGACCGCTTCGAGGAGACGTTCGTCGACCAGGGCTTCGACTCGAACCGCTCGATCGACGAGACCCTGGAGATCGGCTGGGACCTGCTCTCGGCACTGCCCAAGGAGCAACTCAACCGGATCGACGAGGATCTCATCGCCGAACACTACCGCGAGGACGTCGGCGAGCAGGTCGAGGCGACCGCGGACTGAACGTCGGTTATTCGTCGGTTTCGTTCTCGCCGTCCTCGTCGTCGGAGCCCGTCTCGCCGACCCCCGAGAGCCCTGCCTCCGGGTCGCGCTCGAGTGCGGGTGGGACCTCCCGGCGCTCCGAGTAGCCGTCGAACCAGCGGGCGATCCGTTCGATCCGATCGACGACGTGTCCGGGTTCGCCCGACCGGGAGAGCTCGTGGCCCTCGCGGGGGTAGCGCACGAGGCGGGTGTCGGTCCCCGATTTCTTGAGGCCCAGATAGAACAGCTCGGCCGTGTTCGCGGGCGTGCGGTAGTCCCGATCGGAGTGGAGCAGGAGCGTGGGGGTCTCGACGTCGTCGGCGTTCGCGACCGGCGACTGGGTCCAGAGGAGTTCGGGGTCCTCCCAGGGGGTCGTATCGAAGTCGCCCTCGACGAGTTTGAACGCGTCCGTCGAGCCGTAGAACCCGGTGAGGTCGTAGACCCCGCGCTGGGCGACCGCCGCGCGAAACCGGTCGGTGTGGCCCACCGCCCAGGCGGTCATGAACCCGCCGAAGCTCCCCCCGGTGACGTACTGTTCGTCCTCGTCGACGTACTCCCGGCTCGCGATCTCCTCCGTGCCCGCTATGACGTCCGCGAACGTGATCGCGCCCCAGTCGCGGTCGATCGCCATCGCGTGGTCCTCGCCGTACCCAGTCGAGCCCCGCGGGTTAGACCAGAAGACGACGTAGCCACGGGCGGCCAGCGTCTGGAACTCGTGCCACGTCGACCCGCCCGTCGTCCACTGGGCGTGGGGGCCGCCGTGGATCTCGACGACGAGCGGGTACTCGCGGTCGGGGTCGAAGTCGGGGGGCGTCAGCACCCAGCCCTGGATCGGCCCGGCCTCGCCCTCGACCCACACCTCCTCGGGCTCGGAGACCGCTCGCCCGTCGAGGTACTCCCGGTTGATCCGGGTCAGCCGGCGCCGTTCGGCACCCCCGGGCGTCGAGACGAAGACGTCGCCGGGGTGGTCCCACTCGCTTTCGACCGTCGCGACTGCGTTCGTCCCGACCGAGAACGATTCGAGGGTCGTTCCGTCCACCACCGTCCGGGGCTTGGCACTCGCGTCGCCCGGCACCGACCGGAGGACGACCGAGCCCTCGTCGGGGGTCCCGAAGTAGAGCCGGTCCTCCTCGGGGCCCCACTCGAAACCGACCGCGAGCGTTCGATCGACGGCCTCGGTCGGGGTGGTCTCCTCGCCGTCGGGATGGTGTACTCGAAGCTCGGTCTGGCGCATCGTCGCGCGCTCCTCGGGGGTGTAGGTGTAGGCGACCCGGCCATCGGTGGTGGCCTCGAGGCTGACCTCCCAGCCCGTAGTTTCCGTTAGCGCGGAGGGCTCCCCGCCGAGGTCGTGGTCGTAGATCTCGTGGCGGATCGAGTCGTCGGGATCGTCGGCGTCGCGGTGTTTGCTCGCATAATAGAGGGTCCCCGAATCGCCCCACGTCGGCGCGGCGTAGTCGCGGTCGCCGTCGGTGATCCGGGTGATCGCCTCCTTGCGGTCGTCGTCGAGTGCGGCCTCGACGTCGACGACGTAGACGTGCCGGCGGCGGCCGTCGGCGTACTCCCGGTGGGCCCGGTAGACCGTCCGGTCGATCACGCGGGGGTCCGGCGGCTCGCGTTCGTAGTCGGGATCGGCCTCGAGGTCGCGGCCCTCCTCGCGATCCTCGGCGGTGACCCGCTGGGTGAACGCGAGGCGGGTACTGTCGGGGCTCCACTCGAGGTCCGAAACGCCGCCGACCACCCGGGTCAACTGGCGGGCCTCGCCGCCGTCGGTCGGTAGCAGCCAGAGCTGGGGGCGCTCGCCCTCGCCGCGGGTGCTCGAGAAGGCGAGGTGGGTGCCGTCGGGACGCCATCGCGGTTGGGAGTCGCTCCCGTCGCTGGCGGTGAACTGGCGGGCGCCGTCGCCCGCGAGCTCTGCGAGGTGGACCGTCGCCCCGACGGTCTCGTCGTCCTCGGGTTCCGTGCGGACGAACGCCACCCGCTCGTCGTCGGGGGAGAGACGCGGCTCCTCGGCGCCGGCGAGGTCGCGGTAGTGGCTCGCTTCGATCCTGTCCATGCGCGGGGTCCCGGCGCGGTCCACCTATCGGTTCCGGTCGGCCCGGAAGCGCCAGTCGTCGAATTCCGGTTCTCATGACGTTCATCGACCATCATCGGCCTCGCTCGATCCCCACGCGCCCGCCCGTCGCGCTCCGGAGGCGATCGCAGAACGCCTCCCGCTCCGCCACCGGGACGCGGACCTCGAACCCTACCTCCTCGGCGTACTCCGCGTCGAAGTCGTAGCCCTCGCTCTCGATCACCCCACGGACGGTCCCCGAATCGTCGTACGTCGTCGTGACCACCAGTCGGTCGTGGGGCCGCCGTTCGCGGACGCCCGCGCTCTCGACGGCCTCGCTGGCCGCCCGCGAGTACGCCCGGACGAGTCCGCCGACGCCCAGGTTCGTCCCGCCGTAGTAGCGGGTGACGACGACGGCGACGTTCTCGAGGCCGCGCTTTTCGAGGACGGAGAGTGCGGGTTTGCCCGCCGACGTCGAGGGCTCGCCGTCGTCGTTCGAATACTCCCGCAAGAAGATCCCGCCGTCCGCACCTCCTTCCCGAACCCGGTAGGCGGGCACGTTGTGGGTCGCGTCGTCGTACTCCTCTCGAACCGTCGCGACGAACGTCTCGGCGGCATCGACGGATCCGACGGGCCGGACGTGTCCGACGAACTCCGAACCCGAGACGACGAACCTCGTCGTCGCTTCGTCCGCGACGGTTCTGTAGGGCTCGCTCATCGGAGCCACCGACCGGTCACTGGAGCTCGATCTTCCGGACGAACTCGAGGTCCCGAAGCGCGGTGATCAGCTCGCCGGGGATCTCCTGGTCGGTGACCAGATAGAGGCGGGGTTCGTCGGTGAACTCGGGGTCCTCGCTGATCGTCTGGCGGATCGAGACGCCGTGGTCGGCGAGCGTCCCGGTCACGGAGGCGACGAGTCCCTTCGCCTCCGCGTCGGCGACCTCGATCGAGAGCACCGTCAGATCGAGGACGGGCGCGAGATCCATCAGGCTGGGCACCTGCGAGATGTTCTGGAAGATCCGGCGCAGTTCGGGGTCGGCGAGGATGACGTCGGTCGTCGAGTCCACGACCCGCCGGTCGACGTCGATCTCGCGGGCGATCCCGGTGTTGGGGATCTCGATCCCACCCGAGACCACCCGGCCCTCGTCGTTGACCGAGAAGCCCCGCTCGAGCAACAGACGGATAACCGCCTGCTGGCTCGGGGACCCCTCGAACTTCTCCATGATCTCGTCGAACATTCCTGGGCGGCTATACGGCCGCCGCGGTATAATTGACGGTGGTCGCCGGTGATCGACGCTCGCCGTCTTATTCCGTGAGCGTCCCCTTCGTGCTCGGGGCCTCCTCCCGGCGGTCGTCGATCCGAGTGGCGTCGTCGGCCGTCCGGGCTATGGCCTTGAACAGCGCCTCGATCTCGTGGTGGGCGTTCTCGCCGTCGACCTCGGCGTGGAGCGTGATTCCGGCGTTCATCGCGAACGACTCGGCGAAGTGTCTGGCCATGTCGCTTGCCATCTCGCCGACGGCGTCCTGGGAGAACTCGCCCTCGAAGTAAAACCGGGGCCGCCCGCCCACGTCGACGACGACGCTCGCGACCGCCTCGTCGAGGGGGACCCGCCGGTCGGCGAAGCGAACGATCCCCGCCCGGTCGTCGAGGGCCTCGTCGATGGCAGTTCCGAGAACGATCGCACAGTCCTCGACGGTGTGGTGGTCGTCAATCGCGAGGTCGCCCTCACAGGAGAGCTCGAGGTCGAAGAGGCCGTGGGTCGCGAAGGCGGTCAGCATGTGGTCGAGAAAGCCGATCCCGGTGTCGATCTCGGCCTCGCCCTCGCCGTCGATCGCGAGCCGGCAGTCGATCGTCGTCTCGGCTGTTTCGCGGGTCACCGTCGCCGTACGCTCGCTCATAGCGGGAGTGTGTGCGGGCGGTACAAGGCGGTTGCGCTCGGGGGAGGGCGCTGCCCATCCTTATTATCGCGGAGGGAGTACCCCCGCGAAATGCTCACTGACCTCGCCCGGCTCGGCCTCGAGGCGAAGTCCCTCGATCCGGCTCGCAGCTTCTACGCGGACGCTCTGGACCTCCCGCTGGGGGAGGCGACCGACCGGGCGCTTCAGTTCGATGCGGGGCCTACCGAGGTCGTCGTCCGCCGACCCGATGGGGTCCCTCGTGGGGGACTCCACACCCACTTCGCGTTCTCGATCCCCCCCGCGGAGTACGACGACTGGTGGGATCGGCTCTCCACGGAGTTCGACCTCCACGAGGAGCGTTTCGGCTCCGCGCGCTCGCTGTACTGTTATGACCCCGAGGGCAACTGCGTCGAACTCGGCGAGCGTGACGTCTCCGGGCCCGGAATCGACGGGATCTTCGAGGTCGTCCTCGAGGTCGAATCGCTCGAACGCGCGGAGACGTTCTACACCGCGCTGGGGTTCGACCCGGTCGATCGCGGGAGCGAGCGACGGCGGGTCCGTCTGGCGGGGCCGATGGCGCTCGAACTCTGGGAGCCCCAGCTAGGAATCGCCGACGCCCGCGGGGGCGTCCACGTCGAACTCGGGTTCGATACCACGGACCTCGCGGCGGTCGAACGCGCGGTTTCGGCCACCGACGGCTGCGTCCGTACGGACCGGGGCGAGGATCGGCTGGTCGTCCGGGACCCCGACGGCCACCACCTCACCGTCCGGGCGTGATCAGCTTAATTGCAAGGCGGAGCCCCCTTCCTCAACGAGCACCGGAAGTGTGACGCTCTGTCGCACGGAGGTGCGAGTAGGGAGGAGAGGAGCCGACAGCGGACTACCGAAACCACACGACAGTAGCAGGACGGGCCCGGAAATTTAAGTGCTGTTGGGTCTTATTTGAAGTATGGAGGTGCGTCGAACGGCCGTCGTGAAACTCGCGGTTTCCGACAAGCACCGAGACGCACTCCACCGAACCGCCGAGTACTACCTCTATTGTGCGAACCGAACCAGCGAGTTCTGCTGGTCGAAATCTTCGATCGACGACTGCAAGACAAACAAACGAACGGTTCGGGATGCGCTGTACACCGACCTTCGAGAGGAGACGGAGCTCCATGCACAGCTCGTTCAAGCCGCCATCCGGCGCGGCGTCGAAGCCGTCAAGGGCGTCGTCGAACGCTGGAAGAAGGGCCAACGCGTCTCTCGTCCGACGTTCACTGCCGAGACGATCGACTACGACACGCGAAGCGCAACGTTCTCCCGAACCACGGCGTCGCTTGCAACGGTCGATGGCCGGGTCGAACTCCCGTTCGTCCTCCCGTCGAGCAGTCCGACGCCCTACGAACAGTACGTTCTCTCGGAGGACTACGAGTTTCGCGAGAGTACGCTCAGGTACGACCCGGTAACCGACGAGTTCTACCTCAACATTTCGATGCGGCGGTACGACAGTGATCAGTCTGGGGTTTCGACAGATACCGAGCACCAATCGGTCCTCGGTATCGACCTCGGCGTCAATAGTCTCGCTGTCGCCTCAACTGGCACGTTCTGGCAGGGCGACGACTACGACCACTGGTGTCGAGAGTTCGAGAAGCAGCGTGGGAAGATGCAACAACGCGGGACGCAAGCCGCGCACAATGCGGTTCTTCGGCTCGGAAAGCGCGAAGACGCGTGGCGAAAACAATACATCCACACCGTCGCAAACGAGATCGTTTCGGAAGCCGTCGAGAACGGGTGCGACGTGATCGTGTTCGAGAAGTTGGACGGCATCCGCGAGCGGTTGCCGTTTGCGGAGTGGCACCACATCTGGGCGTTCCGCCGGCTGGTCGAGTACGTCGAGTACAAGGCACCGGAACGCGGCGTCTCCATCGAACAGGTCGCGCCGAACCACACGTCCCAACGCTGTTCTCGGATGGACTGTGGATTCACGCACGAGAGCAACCGAGACGGCGAGCACTTTCACTGCCAGAAATGCGGCTACGAGGTCAACGCGGACTACAATGCAGCGAAGAATATCGGGCTCCGATACGCTCGGAAGCGACACCACAGACTCCGTTCCTCGCCCACGTCGGGGGGCGGAGACGCACCAGTAGACGTGCGTGTGAATGGTGGGACGTTGAACGGCGAGAGTCACCGGCCTATTGTCGGGGACTGAGTGCCGGGAGTCCACATCAAAGCCCTACCCTCAACGAGCGAACCCCGTATGGGGTGAGCGAAGTAGGGTAGGGTAGTTTACAGCCGGCTCGTGTCGACGTCGACGCCCGGCGGGGAGACGATCAGGAAGCCCCGGAAGTGGACCAGCTCCCCGCCCGATTCCTTGACCGTGCGGGCGAAGCCCGCGGCCAGTTCGTTGACGTCGCCGTCGACGGCGAGGACGAGGACGGCGCCCTCGGTGACGGTCTCGAGCCACTCCTCGTCGGGCGTGGTGCCGTCGAGGACGCCGAGGACGACGTTCGCGTCGCCGTCGTCCTCGCGGTCGGTCGCCGAATCGATCTCGTCTTCGACCCGTTCGAGGTCGAGGTCGAACCCGCTCATGGGCGTGGATCGACTGGCGCCGAGAAAAGCGTTCGGCTCCGGCGAGGCGGACGAACGTCCACTCGGCGGCCGCGCGCGAGGGCTCGAACTGTTCGATTCACCGGATCGAAGCCGATATTTTCACGGGCCGGGTCGCCACGCGGCCCCGCTGTGACGCACAGTATAAGGACATACCCAGTGTGGAAGGGCGTTTACCTCGTGCGGTTTTCGGCCAGCGCGCGCGTGGGTCGGCGTGAGGCCGCCCTCCGAGCTCCGCCCTGGCGTCAGGTTTATATACGTCGTCGCTCCTCGGATGGGACACGATGTCTACACCAGACACCGGCTCTGAGACCCCTCAGGGCGGTCGAGTTCTTCCAGGGCACGTTAGACTCCACTGAGGAGATCGAGACGGCTCGAGTGTTCGATACGACCCTGCGGGACGGCGAGCAGTCCCCGGGAACGTCGTTTTCCTACGACGACAAACGCGAGATAGCCTCGCTACTGGACGAGATGGGAACCCACGTCATCGAGGCCGGGTTCCCCGTCAACTCCGACGCGGAGTTCGAGGCGGTCCGCGACATCGCCTCCTCGACACAGACGACGACCTGCGGGTTGGCCCGCGTCGTCGAGGGAGACGTCGAGGCGGCGCTGGATTCGGGCGTCGAACTGGTCCACGTCTTCGCCAGCACCAGCGACGTCCAGATCGAGGACTCGATGCACTCGACCCGAGAGGAGGTAGTACAGCGCGCAGTCGAGTCGGTCGAACGGGTCAAAGAGGCGGGCGCGGAGTGTATGTTCTCGCCGATGGACGCGACCCGGACCGACGAGGCGTTCTTACTCGAGACCGTCGAGGCGGTCACCGAGGCGGGAACCGACTGGATCAACGTTCCGGACACGTGTGGCGTCGCCACCCCGCGGCGGTTCTACGACCTGATCGAGAAGATCGTCGCCCACACCGACGCACGGATCGACGTCCACACCCACGACGACTTCGGGCTGGCGACCGCGAACGCGCTCTCGGGGATCGAGGCCGGGGCCGAGCAGGCCCAGGTCTCGGTGAACTCGATCGGCGAGCGCGCGGGCAACGCCGCCTACGAGGAGTACGTGATGGCCGTCGAGTCGCTCTACCAGACGGACACGGGGATCGACACGACCCGGATCACCGAACTCTCGGAGATGGTCGCCGAGAAGAGCGGGGTCGCGACCCCCTCGAACAAGCCGGTCGTCGGCTCGAACGCCTTCTCCCACGAGAGCGGGATCCACGCCGCGGGCGTCATCGAGAACGCCGACACGTTCGAACCCGGCGTGATGACCCCCGAGATGGTCGGCGCCGAGCGCCGACTCGTCCTGGGCAAGCACACGGGCACCCACTCGGTGCGCGAACGCCTGCGCGAGCAGGGGTACGACCCCACCGACGAGGAGGTCCGGGCGGTCACCCGGCGGGTCAAGGACTTCGGCGCCGAGAAGCGCCAGGTCACCGTCGCCGACCTGGAGCGCTTTGCCGACGACGAGGGGATCAGAAAGCGAGAGGGGGTGCGGGCCTGAATGCCCCGCTCAGCGGCTTTCACGGGTGGCCAGCGCCGGCTGGAGGGCTCGCGGGCTCGCGTCGCGGGCTCGGGACGCAAACGATGCCGGCCACGCAACGGTTATATGGATGGGGTCCCCTACCAGGGTACTGATGACGCGACGCGCACTCGAGCCGGAACTCGGCGCCGACAGCGTCGCGTCGCTCGCTATTGTAGGGGCCGCCTAGCCCCCACACCACCCCTTCTCCCGACCCCGAACCCGTACCGTTTTCCGAGCGACGCCTGCCGCCGACAGCCACACCAGATGACACGACACCGACCGAACCGACGGATGCGACCGACACGAACGGGGGGAGCCCGATGAGCGAGCCCGCCCCGTCGGTCGCGACTCCCGAACAGGAACGAGCACAGGAGCGATCGGACGACCCGGAACCCGACGCGGAACCCACCGCCGAACCCGTCACCACGGGCGCCCAGTCGGTGATCCGCGCCTTAGAGAACGTCGGCGTCGAGTACGCCTTCGGCGTCCAGGGCGGGGCGATCATGCCCGTCTACGACGCCCTCTACGATTCCGACATCAGGCACGTCACGATGGCCCACGAGCAAGGGGCCTCCCACGCCGCCGACGCCTACGGGATCGTCAGCGGCGAGCCTGGGATCTGCCTCGCGACGTCGGGTCCGGGTGCGACGAACCTCGTTACGGGGCTCGCCGACGCCGACATGGACTCCGATCCCGTGGTTGCGCTGACCGGCCAGGTCCCCACGGAGATGGTCGGCAACGACGCCTTCCAGGAGACCGACACCACCGGGGTGACGACGCCGATCACGAAGGCCAACACGTTCTCGAGCGATCCGGACACCGTCGGCGACGACGTCGGCGAGGCGTTCGCGCTCGCGAACACCGGCCGGCCGGGACCGACGCTCGTGGACCTCCCGAAGGACGTCACCCTGGATGACACCGAGCGCGAACCCGGCGAGGCCCGCGTTCCCGACACCTACGACGTCCAGGAGCGAGCCGACCCCGAGGTCGTCCGCGCCGCGGCCCGCCGGATCGAGAGCGCCGACCGACCCCTCTTCTTGCTCGGCGGCGGGGTCATCAAGGGCGACGCGAGCGCGGAGTGTCGAGAGTTCGCGACCGACCACGAGATCCCGGTCGCGACGACGATGCCCGCGATCGGTGCCTTCCCCGAGGACCACGAGCTCTCGATGGAGATGGCGGGGATGCACGGCACCGGCTACGCCAACATGGCGATCACCCACTGCGATACGTTGATCGCCGTCGGCACCCGCTTCGACGACCGCCTCACCGGTGGAATCGAGACGTTCGCGCCCGACGCCGAGGTGATCCACGTCGACATCGACCCCGCCGAGATCAGCAAGAACATCCACGCGGAGTATCCGTTGGTCGGCGACGCCGCGACGGTCGTCGACCAACTGTCGGCGGAAGTCGAGGAATCGCCCCGAGCAAAGAAGTGGCGTGCCCAGTGCCAGCAGTGGAAGTCGGAGTACCCGATGGCCTACGACACGCCCGAGGACGAACCGGTCAAACCCCAGTTCGTCGTCGAGGCGGTCGACGAGGCGACCAGCGACCGGGCGATCGTCACCACCGGCGTCGGCCAACACCAGATGTGGGCCTGCCAGTACTGGACCTACACCGAGCCCCGGACGTGGGTCTCGAGTCACGGCCTCGGAACGATGGGCTATGGCTTCCCCGCGGCGATCGGCGCGCGGCTGGCCGCCGAGGACGACCAGGAGGTCATCTGTGTCGAGGGCGACGGCTCGTTCCTGATGACGATGCAGGAACTCGCCGTCGCGGTCCGGGAGAACCTCGATATCACGGTCGTCGTTCTCAACAACGAGTACATCGGGATGGTCCGCCAGTGGCAGGACGCCTTCTTCGAAGGGCGACACTCGGCCTCGGAGTACGGCTGGTGTCCCGAGTTCGACAAGCTCGCGGAGGCCTTCGGCGCGCGTGGCTTCCGGATCGACGACTACGACGAGGTCGCCGACACCGTCGAAGCCGCTCTCGACTACGATGGCCCCTCGGTGATCGATGCCCACGTCGATCCGCAAGCGAACGTCTACCCGATGGTCCCGAGCGGCGGCGACAACGGTCAGTTCGCGCTGACGGAGGACCAGCTATGACGCAGGGTCTGGAGGGGCCCCGACCCGAGGAACGCCCGCGTCCGGAGGGCCGGCGAAACGCCCAGGGGATCCGGATCGACCCCGAAGTCGAGGCCGAACCCGCGGTCCGTCGGACGGTCATCTCGGCGCTCGTGACCCACGAGCCGGGGGTGCTCTCGGACGTCTCCGGGCTGTTCTCGAGACGCCAGTTCAACATCGAGAGCCTCACCGTCGGCCCCACGGAGGACGAAGAGCGCGCCCGGATCACCCTCGTCATCGAGGAACACGAGCCGGGGATCGAACAGGCCAAAAAGCAACTGCGAAAGCTCGTGCCGGTCATCTCGGTGCGCGAACTCGAGCCCGACGCGATGCGCCGGGAACTCATGCTCATCAAGGTGAGCGCGACCCGGCCCGACCGGGTCGCCGCAGTCACCGAGATGTACGACGGAAAGACGGTCGACGCGACCCCCGAGACGGCGACGATCCAGGTCACGGGCAGCCGCCAGAAGGTCGAGGCCGCGGTCGAGGCCTTCTCCCAGTTCGGGATCCGCGAAATCTCCCGGACCGGGACGACCGCACTGGCCCGGGGCGACGACCGGACGGCCGCACGAGAGGAATCGCCTGTCGAATACGAGGCGGACGGAACACCGACGACCCCACAGACGACACACTCCGACGATGACTGACGAATTCACCACCCAGGTCTACTACGAAGACGACGTCGACGAATCGTACCTCGAGGACACCACGGTCGCCGTACTCGGCTACGGCAGCCAGGGTCACGCTCACGCGCTGAACATGCAAGAGAGTGGGATCGACGTCCGCGTCGGCCTCCGCGAGGACTCCTCGTCCAGGGCGGCCGCCGAGGAGGAGGGATTAGAGGTCGGGACCCCGGCCGAAGTCGCACAGGTTGCGGAGGTCATCTCCGTACTGGTTCCCGACACGGTCCAGTCGGCGGTTTACGAGGAGATCGAACCGCACCTGGAGGACGGCGACACCCTCCAGTTCGCCCACGGGCTGAACATCCACTACAACCAGATCCAGCCCCCCGAACACGTCGACGTGACGATGGTCGCCCCGAAGAGCCCGGGCCACCTCGTCCGCCGGAACTACGAGAACGACCAGGGAACCCCCGGTCTGCTTGCGGTCTACCAGGACACCACGGGCGAGGCGACCGAGCGCGGCCTGGCGTACGCGAAGGCCATCGGCTGTGCGCGGGCGGGCGTCCTGGAGACCACCTTCCAGGAGGAAGTCGAGACCGACCTCTTCGGCGAACAGGTCGTTCTCTGTGGCGGCGTCACCTCGCTGGTGAAAGCGGGCTACGAGACGCTTGTCGACGCCGGCTACAGCCCCGAGGCGGCGTACTTCGAGTGCATGAACGAGCTGAAGCTCATCGTCGATCTGATGTACGAGGGCGGGCTCTCGGAGATGTGGGATTCGGTGAGCGATACGGCGGAGTACGGCGGGCTCACCCGGGGTGATCGCGTGATCGACGACAACGCCCGCGAGAACATGGAGGAGATCTTAGAGGAAGTCCAGAGCGGCGAGTTCGCCGGCGAGTGGATCGCCGAGAACCAGGTCGGGCGACCGAAGTACACCCAGATCCGCCAGGCCGAGAAGGACCACGAGATCGAGGAGGTCGGCGAGCGCCTGCGGGGGCTGTTCGCCTGGGCCGACGAGCAAGAAGAGAAGCCGGCCGAAGCGCCGGCCGACGACTGAGACCAATGACCGACACGAACGACACAGACACCGACGACGGAACGCGAATGCGGGACGTGAGCCACACCAGCCCCTACACCGGGAAGCCGGCGGGCAACCTGTTCGCCCGCGGGCGGACCGTCGTGGCCGACGGCGGCCGCGACGAGGGCAGGGACGCCGACGAGGAGCCGGCGACGATGAAGGACGTCAGCCACACCCCGCCCCACGACGCCGACGACGTAAACCGGGTGTTCGAGCGGGGCGAGGCCGGCGAGGATACCGAGGAATGAGCGAGCGCACGCTCTACGATCGGGTTTGGGAGCGCCACAAGGTAACGGAGCTCCCCACCGGCCAGGACCAGCTGTTCGTCGGCCTCCACCTCATCCACGAGGTCACGAGCCCGCAGGCGTTCGGGATGCTCAGAGAGCGCGATCTGGAGGTCGCCTACCCGAAACTCACACACGCGACGGTCGATCACATCGTTCCGACGGCCGATCAGTCCAGACCGTACGCAGAGGACGCCGCAGAGGAGATGATGAGCGAACTCGAGGCGAACGTCCGGGAGGCCGGCATCGAGTTTTCGCATCCCGACAGCGGTGACCAGGGGATCGTCCACGTCATCGGTCCCGAGCAGGGGCTGACCCAGCCGGGGAAGACGATCGTCTGTGGCGACAGCCATACCTCGACCCACGGCGCCTTCGGCGCGCTCGCCTTCGGCATCGGCACCTCCCAGATCCGGGACGTGCTCGCGACCGGGACGATCGCGATGGAGAAACAGAAGGTCCGGAAGATCGAGGTCACGGGCGAACTCGGTGCGGGCGTCGAGGCCAAGGACGTGATCCTCGAGATCATCCGCCGGCTCGGTACCGAGGGCGGCGTCGGCTACGTCTACGAGTACGCCGGCGAGGCCATCGAGAGCCTGGGGATGGAAGGTCGAATGAGCATCTGCAACATGTCGATCGAGGGCGGGGCGCGTGCGGGCTACGTCAACCCCGACGAGACCACCTACGAGTGGCTCGCCGAGACCGACGCCTTCGCCGACGACCCCGACCGATTCGACGAGCTCAAACCCTACTGGGAGTCGATCCGTTCGGACGAGGACGCCGAGTACGACGACGTCGTCACCATCGACGGCTCCTCGCTCGAGCCCGTCGTGACGTGGGGGACGACACCGGGCCAGGGCGTCGGCATCACCCAGCCGATTCCCCATCCCGACGACCTCCCGGAGGACAAACGGGACACGGCCCGGCGCGCCCAGGAGCACATGCGCGTTACACCGGGCGAGACGATGGCGGGCTATCCGGTAGACGTCGCCTTCCTGGGATCGTGTACGAACGCTCGACTGCCCGACCTCCGCCGGGCGGCCGGGATCGTCTCCGGCCGCGAGGTCCACGAGGACGTCCGCGCGATGGTCGTCCCCGGCAGCCAGCGCGTCCAGCGCGCCGCAGAGGAGGAGGGACTCAAGGACGTCTTCGAGGCCGCGGGCTTCGACTGGCGAAACGCCGGCTGCTCGATGTGTCTCGGGATGAACGAGGATCAGTTGGAGGGGGACGAGGCCTGTGCCAGTTCCTCGAACCGGAACTTCGTGGGCCGTCAAGGGAGCAAGGACGGCCGGACGGTCCTGATGAACCCGCGGATGGTCGCCGCGGCGGCGATCGCCGGGGAGGTCACCGACGTTCGCGAGTTGAAGGAGGTGACTCGCGCGTGAGCGACGTCGAAATTCCGGAGGTCGATTCGGTCTCCGGCACCGGCGTCCCGATCCGGGGAAACGACATCGACACCGACCAGATCATCCCCGCGCGGTTCATGAAGGTCGTCACCTTCGACGGGCTAGGGGAGTTCGCCTTCTTCGACCAGCGGTTCGGGGACGACGACGACCAGAAAGACCACCCGATGAACGAAGAGCGGTTCCAGGGGGCAAACGTCATGGTCGTCAACGCCAACTTCGGCTGTGGCTCCTCGAGAGAACACGCCCCCCAGGCGCTCAAGCGCTGGGGGATCGACGCCCTGATCGGCGAGAGCTTCGCCGAGATCTTCGCGGGCAACTGTCTCGCGCTCGGGATCCCGACGATCACGGCGAGCACCGAGGAGGTCGGGGCGCTCCAGGCCTACGTAGAGGAACACCCCGACGCCGAGATCGCCATCGACGTCGACCGGGAACTCGTCACCTACGGTGCCGACGGCGAGGACCACGCGATCGACGCGGCCGTCGATACGGCCCAGCGCACGGCTCTCACGGAGGGGGTTTGGGACACGACGGCGCTGATGAAGTCCAACGCGGATGCCGTTCGGGAGAAAGCGAGGGAGTTGCCGTACGTCGAGGACGGCCAGATCCCCGACGCGGCGGACTGATCGTTTTCCGAGTTCGAAAAAAACGGCGCTCTTAGTCGCTCTGGATCCGCGGGGCGAGCATGTACGTGACCTGGCCATCGCCCTCGGCGAAGCCGTAGTGGAGCTTGATCGGGAACTCCTCGCCGAGTTCTAAGGTGACCTCGGCGTCGGTCGGGATCGCCTTGTTCATGTCCTTCAAGTAGTCGAGGCTGAACAGCGAGTGGGCCGGGCCGGTCTGGAGATCGATGAGGTCCTCCTCGGTCAGTTCGAGGTGGACGTCGTCGGTGTCGCCCTCGGCATCGACGTAGAAGTACTCTTCGCCGTCGTCCACGCCGAGGGTGATGTGGTCGGAGACCATGTCGGCGGCCGTCACCGACCGGTTGATGTCTCTGCCCTCGAGGACGACCTCTGCGGGGAGGTCTAAATCGGGGATGTCGGGCTCCTGGCGGATCGAGTCGGGGTCGATCAGCGCCAGCGTGTACTCGAGACCGTCGATCTGAATCTGGAGCTTGCGGGTCTCCTCGTCGAGTTCGAGCTGGACGAGCTGGCCGGTCTCGGCCATGCCCGCGATGTCCTCGAGCCGGGAGAGGTCGATGCCGATGAGGCCGCCGTCTGCCTCGTAGGATTCGAAGGCATCGGCCGAGAGCGAGAGGTCGACCATCCCGACGTTCGCGGGGTCGACGGCGCGGATCTGGAGGCCGTCCTCGTCCAGATGGATCTTGCACTCCTCGACCAGCACGCTCACCGAATCGAGCGTACTGGAGAGCGTTGCCGCGCTCACGATGGCCTTGAACATATGGAGGCGAATACGAACGGTCGGTACAAAAAGCCACCCTTTGGTGGGTGGAAGTGAAACGGTTCCCGGGAGTTTCGGATCGATTCGGGGAGTCGGTCGAAGCGACGGGGGCAGCGAGACGAGGCGTCAACGCTTACCGACTCCGGCCCCTCGGGACGGGTATGATCCGATCCGATCCCGGCTCGAGGCGCCAGCGAGCGGATGCCTCCGGCGAGGTGGGCCGCCATGGCTAACGGCCGTGACGACTACTACAACCGGGCCAAACAGCAGGGGTATCGCTCGCGGTCGGCCTACAAGCTCAAACAGCTCGACGACCTCGAGAACGTCCTCTCGCCGGGCGACACCGTGGTCGATCTCGGGGCCGCACCCGGGGGGTGGCTCCAGGTCGCCGCCGAAGGCGTCGGGGAGGAGGGGCGAGTGATCGGGGTCGACCTCCAGCGGATCGATGACCTGGAGCACGACCAAGTCGAGACGATCCGGGGGGACATGACCGAGGAACGCACCCGCGAGCGGGTTCGCGATGCTGCGGGAGGAGAGGTCGACACGGTCGTCTCGGACATGGCGCCGAACATGACCGGGGAGTACTCGCTGGATCAGGCCCGGTCGCTCCACCTCGCCCGGCAGGCCTTCGAGACTGCCTGCGAACTGCTCGGAAGCGGCGGCGACTTCGTCGTGAAGGTGTTCGACGGCCCCGATGTCTCCGACTTCCGAGCGGAGGTCGAAGAGGAGTTCCGGTACGTCCGGGCGACGACGCCCGAGGCCTCCCGGAAGGAGTCCTCCGAACTCTACTTGATCGGGAAGGAACGCCTGACCGCGCCCGTCCGAGAAGGCGACGAACTCGAGGTCGAAATCGTCGACGTCGGCGAGGAGGGCGACGGGATCGCCAGTGTCTCGGGCTTTCGCCTGTTCGTTCCCGACGCCGAGGACGGCGAGACGGTTCGGGTCCGGGTCGAGGACGTCAAACCCCGGTTCGGGTTCGCCGAGCGGATCAATTAGGCCATCGCGAGACGATCAGGAGTCCTCGTCGAGCCGGTCGTGGCGCTGGTCGATCTCGTCCAGGATATCGAGGGTCTTCCGGACCGAGGCTCGAATCGCGTCGCTTCGGTTGACGAACTTGCCGTCGTCGCCGACGTGGTCGTCCAAATCCTCGAGGAGTTCCCGGGGGATCTCGACGCTGATTTTGGGCATGGAGCGTCTTCGGACGCGGATGGTTTAACTGATCCGCCGACCGGCCCGTCGCCCGGCGATCAGCGGTTAAGAAGGCCGGTATCGAGCGTCGGCCCCTTCCGTTTGCCCCCGAAGAACCGGCCGCCGGCGGTGAGCAGGTAGAGGACCCCGAGGCCGAGGAGGTACGTGAGGGCGATGGGGAACGCGAACAGGAGCATCGTCAGGATCCCCGAGGGAGTGGCGAAGGCCGCGACCGTGAAGATCGCGACGATGACGACCCGCCAGCCCCGCAGCATCGTCCGGTAGGGGACGAGCCCGCCGACGTGAAACAGCGCCATCGTGACGACGATGTTGAGCAGGAAGCCGATGCCGATGGTCGTAAAGATCACCATCCAGATGAAGTGTTTGATCCGGTAGGAGATCACCATCCCGGCGTCGATCGAATCGGAGATCAGATAGGAGATCACCGAGGGTGCGATCCAGAAAAAGCCGAGGAAGGTCCCGACGGCGAAGCCGGCGATCAGGCCCCCGCCCCAGAGGACGAACACCCGACGGTCGCCCCGGGCGAGCCCGCGCTCTTTCAGCGCCGGCCAGGCGTAGTAGAGGATCAGCGGGAGGACGGCGATGATCCCCGCGATGACGCTCACCTTCACCTCGAAGATCAGGACCTCGACGGGGTGGAGGGCGATGACGAAGTCGCCCTCCTGGATCAGCGTCTGGGTGTCGGCGTCCGGCGAGACGTTCGTCCCCCGGAGCTCCGCGAGCGAGACGAGCAACTCGCGGGGAACGTTCGAGACGAACGTTTCGAGGACCCATCCGAGCCCGCCGGAGTAAAGCCCCATGAACACCCCGCCCATCACGACCATGAACAGGCCGACGATGCGGAACATCCGCGAGGTGAGGCTCTGGAAGATGAAGGCGACGTCGTAGGCGTAGCCGCCGATGTCCTCCTCGGTCGTCTCCTCTTCGGTAAAGGAGTTCAGGATGTCGGCGGCGGTACTCGAGAAAACGTTGCCCTCCTCCTCTTCGGGGGCCGGTGGGCCCTCGTCCCCGCCGCCAGCGGTCTCGCCTGGGGTCGCGGCGTCGCCGGCGACCGTGCCCGCAGCGCCGCCCTCCCCCTCGGCGGTCGGTCCCTCGTCCTCTGCGTGGAGGGTGTCGAACCGATCGAGGATCGCCTGGGCCTTCTCGCGGTCGTCGTCGAACATCGCCTGGCGGGCGTGGTCCATCGCCTCCTCTTCGTCCATCTCGAGGAACGCCTGTGGCGGGACGGCATCGATGGCATCGGCGTCGAGGACGTCGATGTCGATCTCCTCGGGCTCGCCGGTCCGGATCTGGTCGATCCGGGGGTGGACCGGCTCCTGGAGCACCTTGATCGTGTAGACGAACAGCGCGAGGAAGCCGATGACGGCGGCGACGAGCAGACCCGCCAGGAGCGCGCCCGCGGCGCCGTACTCGGCGCCGAGGGTCTCGAGGGCGGTCGGCCCGCCCGGCCGGATGAGTTCGGGCAGGAGGGGGTAGAGTTCGTCCTCTAAGACGTCGAAGCCGCCGAATTCGACGAAGCCGGCGACGGCGAGCCAGACCATGCCCAGGATTCCGCCGGCCTGGAGCGCCCGCTTTCGGAGCAGGCTGGTGCCGCCGATCGCCTCGGCGGCGCCCCGCCTGCGGGTGTTGGTCAGCAACTTCGCGAGCCCGAGGCTGAACGCGTAGAGGGCGGTCAGCGGGATCATCCACATGACCAGCGTGAAGGGGTCCGGCGGCGAGAACAGGGCGCCGAAGACGGCGATGGCGACGATCGAGTGGCGCCACTTGTCCCGGAAGGTCTCGTAGGGGACGATCTCGGTGTAGGCGAGCGCGCCCATGAAGAGGGGAAGCTGGGCGGCGAGTCCGAAGGAGATGGTGAGCAACGCCATGAAGTTGGTGAACTCGGTGATTCCGAAGTTGGGGTTGACACCCGCGCTGTCGGCGTTGCCCGCGAGGAACTCGAAGGCGAACGGAAAGAAGACGACGTAGGCGTAGACGATCCCGAGACAGAACAGCCCCAGAGCGCTCACGACGAAGCCGACGATCGACGCCGTCGAGATCGGGATCGCCGACTCGTAGCCCCGTTCCCTGATCGGTTTCCGCGCGAAGTAGAGGACGGCGGGGATCGAGACGATCGCGCCGACGATCATCCCGATCTTCGCCTGCAACAGGATCACCTCGAACGGCGTTCGGGTGATGACGTCGGTCTGGCCGGCGAGCTGGCTCGACATCTCGGCTTCGGCCGTCGCCTTGAGGAACTCCCAGACGTAGATCCGGAGGGCGTAAAACGAGCCGATGAAGCCGATGACGAAGACGATGAATATCTTCTGGAGATGGTTCTGTGCGACCGAGAGCACCTCGGCGATCGTCTGCCTGCCGCTGTCGATCGCCCGGAGGGTGTCTTCGTCGACGGCGGAGCTCATCGCGTACACGTACCGTGCTTATATCCAGTTATCAACCTTTCGTGTCGGGGGCTCGGGACCACCCTGTCTTTCCCCGGAAGACCCGTCGTCCCGGAGTGATCGTAAGAAAAAGGCCTATAACCGGCGGCCGATCTATGTCCCGTAGATGCCCGACGAGTCGGACGAGTCGGAGGAGGGAGACCCCATCGACGGCTCCGAGGAGCCACGGGACTCCCCCGAGGACTCCGACCGGGGGTCGCCGATCGACCCGTCCGACCTCGAGACGCGATCGGACGCGATCGACGACGGATCCAGTGAGGACGCGACGGAGGGCGCGGACGGCGCTGGAACCGACGATACGGACGGACGCAGCGAAGCCGGCGGAGCCGACGATGGCGAAATAAACGGGGCGGCGGCCGACGACGCGACTGGCGACGAGGCCGTAAGCGACGACCCCGATACCACGGACACGGACGCCGGGATCGCCGATTCCGATGTTGATGCGGCCGGATCGACCGATCCGGCCGACGCGGGCGACACGGCGGATGACCAGGAAAGCGGCGAGGCCGCGAGCGACGATACCGATAGCGACGAGGTGGGGAGGGCCGACGCCGGCGATTCCGACGACACCGACGACGGTCCGACGGTCGATACCCTCGAGGGCTGGCCGTCGGTAACGCCCGATCCGGTCGATCTCGAGGCTTCGGACGCGGACGGAGGCTCGGACTCCGGCGCGGACGATGACCACGAGGACGACGCGGACGATGACCACAAGGACGACGCGGACGATGGCCTCGCGGACGCCGCGGGCGAGAGCGACACGGGGAGCGACGAGTCCGCGAGCGAGGGCGCCGACGACCTCGCTGCACCCGGAGACGCGGACGAATCTGCGGACGACGACGCGAGCGCCGAGTCCGACGAGAGCCGGGACGGATCGACCGACGACACGGCGATCGAAAGCGATGACGGCGACGCGGACGGGGCGAACGCGAGCGAGGCGGACGTGACGGGAACGGACCTGCCGGAGGCCCAGACCGACGGCGAGGGATACGTCCGCGACCAGCCCGGAGGCGGGGGACATGACGAGAACCTGGGGGGGATCTCCACCCCGCCCGACGACGAGGAGATGCCCCTGGCCGACCACATCGAGGAGATGATTCTCCGGCTCGCGGTCGTCTTCCTCTTTGGCGCCGCGGGCACCGCGATCGGGCTGCTGGGAGCCTCGCCGGCGATCGACTACATCTGGCAGAACGTCCTGCCGGCGACCCTCGAGGCGCCCCCACACGTCTACCACCCCCTCGAGCTCTGGCTGACCCGGATCAAGGTCGCCGCCCTGCTTGGCATCCTGGTGGGCCTGCCGATGTTCGTCTACCAGTGTTACCTGTTCATGCGGCCGGGACTGTACCCCAACGAGCGCAAGTACTACCTCTCGGCGGTGCCAATGAGCCTCGTGCTCGCGGTCGTCGGGATGGGTATCTCGTTCGTGCTCGTCCTGCCGATCCTCTTTCGGTACTTCACCTACTACTCGGAGGGCAGCGCCGGCATCGCCTACGCGCTGGGCGAGACGTTCAATCTCATCATCACGCTGACGGGCTTTCTCGCGATCGTCTTCCAGATCCCGCTTTTCATCATGCTCGCGATCATGATGGGGGTGACCACCCGCCGGTGGCTCGCCGACAAGCGGCTGTACTTCTGGGCAGGCTTCTTCGGCCTCTCCTTTATGTTCACGATCGACCCGACGCTGATGGCGCCGATCATCGTCGGGATCCTCATGATCGCGCTCTTCGAGGGGACCCTGCTCCTGCTTCGCTGGACCGGCCAGGAGTGATCGACGGACGTCGAATCGCGGCCCCGGTTCGTTCGGTACAAACGTCCTAGTATTCCTCCCATCCGTCCCAAGACTGTCGGGATCCGATCGCAGGGAGGAAAAACACCCGTTTGTTAAACGGGTAGCGTTTTACTTCCGCACAACCCACGGTTTTCCCGTGAATATGCGCCCGTCAACGAGTTCGACTCGGTGTTCGCCGATCGTTCGTCGATCCGCCGGCGTCGGTCGGCGGACGGCGGGAGGGCGATCCGCGTGAGCGAGTTCGTGCCGACGACCTGTCTGCGGTGTGCGGTCGGCTGTGGCCACGTCCAGCGCGGCGTCGACAGCGGCTACGGACTCGACTCGGTCCGGGGAAACCCCGAACACCCCGTGAACAACGGGCTGGCCTGCCAGCGCGGGGTCCGCGAGACGGCCGACCCCGACGGCGAGTGGCTCGCCCGCCCGCTCGTCCGGCGCGAGGGCGATCTCGTCCCGACGACGATCGAGAACGCGCTCGCGGCCGCCTCGAGCGGGCTCTCCGCTGCTACTGAATCGGGCGAGGTCGCCGTCCTGGGAAGCGGCCAGCAGACCAACGAGGCGGCCTACGCGCTCGGAAAGCTCGCCCGCGGCGGCCTGGGCACGCGCTACTACGACGCGAACACGACGCTCTGTATGGCGTCGGCGGTCACCGCCTACTACGACGCCTTCGGCAGCGACGCGCCGCCGCCGACGTACGACGACATCCCCGACGCCAGGACCCACCTCGTCTGGGGGGCCAATCCCTCGG
Organism: Saliphagus sp. LR7; assembly: GCF_003344565.1. Classification (NCBI taxonomy): domain Archaea; kingdom Methanobacteriati; phylum Methanobacteriota; class Halobacteria; order Halobacteriales; family Natrialbaceae; genus Saliphagus; species Saliphagus sp. LR7. Next base: position 136,235 of record NZ_QPND01000009.1, read on the forward strand.
TCGCGCACCCGGTCATGTTCCGGTGGATCAGCCAAAGCGCGAGCGAGGAGGGTTCGGAACTGATCGTCGTCGACCCAGTCAGGAGCGAGACTGCCGAGGTGGCCGACGACCACGTCGCGGTCGACCCCGGCGGCGACCTCGCGCTCGCGCGGGCCATACTCGCCCGGATCGCCGACCGCGACGGGGTAGACCGCGAGTTCGTCGAGACCCGGACCGAGGGGTTCGACGAGTTGCTCGCGACCCTGCCGCCCGCCGCGGAGAGCGCCAGCGAGGCGGGGGTTTCCGTGGCGACGGTCGATCGGCTCGCGGCGGCGTTCGAGGCGCCGACGCTCGTCTACTGGGGGATGGGGGTAAATCAGAGCGTCGACGGAACCGCGACGGCGGGCGCGCTGATCGACTGCTGTCTCGCGAGCGGGAACCTCCGGCCGGGGTCGGGTCCGTTCTCGCTGACGGGCCAGGCGAACTCGATGGGCACTCGAGTCTGTTCCTCGAAGGGGACCTGGCCGGGCCACCGGCCGTTCGACGACCCCGACCACCGCCGCGCGGTCGCCGACGCCTGGGGCATCCCCGAATCGCGGCTCCCCGACGATCCGGGGCCGGGTCCCGTGGGGATCTGCGAGGCGATCGACGGCGACGTGGAGGCGGTCTACGCCGTCGCGACGAACCCCGCTGCAGGTCTTCCGGATGCGGCCGCGGCCCGCGACCGTCTCGAGGACACCTTTCTGGTCGTCCAGGACGCCTTCCGGAGCGAGACGGTCGAACTCGCCGACGTCGTCCTTCCGGCGGCGACCTGGGGCGAATCGGAGGGAACGGTGATGAACATGGAGCGGACGATCTCGCGGGTCCGGGCGGCGACGGAGACTCCGTCGGGAATCCGGACGGACCTCGCGCTGATCGGCGAGATCGCCGACCGGGTCGTCCCCGGACTGTTCGAGGAGCCGCCGGAGCCCAAACCGATCTATGAGGAGTTCCTCGCGCTCACCGAGGGGACCCCCGCGGACTGTTCGGGGATCGGCTACGAACGCCTCGAGGCCGAACTCGCCGTGCGGTGGCCGGCGCCGACGCCGACCGCCGAAGGGGGGTATCGCTACTACCGGGAGGGAACCGGGGGGGAACACGGTGGCGACACCGAGAGGTGGGAGTTTCCAACGCCGTCCGGGCGTGCGCGGTTCTCGTCGGCCGTCTCGGGTGACGACCCCGAACCCCCGTCTTCCGAGTACCCGCTGACGCTGACCACCGCCCGGGAGGACGACGGCTACAACACCGGCGTCAGGACCCGCGAGGCCGAACCGCCGACCGCCCGCGTCGCGCCGGCGACCGCCGGCGACGACCGCCACGCCCGGCTTTCCTCCCGGCGGGGATCGGTCCGCGTTCGGCTCGAGCCCGACGAGGCGATCCCCGAGGGGATGGTCTGGCTGCCGATCCACCACCCTGCGGCCAACGATCTCACGCTCCCCGAGGTCGATTCCCGCTCGAAGGAGCCGAACTTCAAGCAGTGTGCGGTCCGCCTCGAGTCGTTGGGGGACTGACCGTGCGCTCGGCGGTCGTCGTCGCCGGCGGCTTCTCCGAACGGTTCGGCGACCGCGAGAAGGCCCTCGCGCGCGTCGCGGGCGAGCCGATGATCGCCCGGGTCGTCCGGGCGGTCGCTCCCGAGGTCGGGGAGGTCGTCGTCAACTGCCGGCCCGACCAGCGCGGGGCGTTCGAGGCGGTCCTTCCTCCCGAAACGCGATTCGCGCTCGACCGCGACGACGAGCGCGACGCCGGCCCCGTCGCAGGGCTCGCCCGCGGGCTCCGTGTCGCCGACGGCGACCGGACCATCGCCCTCGCCTGTGACCTCCCGCTGCTCGAAACGAAGGTCGTCGCCCGGCTGTTCGAGACCCACGAGCGCAGTGGGTGCGATGCGACCGCCCCCGTCCTCGAGGAGTACCCCCAGCCGCTCGCGGCCGTCTACGACTCTCGGCGAGCGCGCCGGGCCTGCGAGGCCGCCCTCCGGGCCGACGAGCGCCGCCTGGTCGCTGCCGTCTCGGGGCTCGAGACGGTTCGGGTTCCCGAATCGGACCTCCGGGAGTGGGCCGATCCCGACCGGCTCCGGGCGGTCGATACGCCGGCGGACCTGGCGCGGGTCCGGCGTCGGCTCGAAACCCGCGAGCGGGGCGGGCCCGCGGACGTCCGACCGGGGCCGTCCGGTCCCGGTCGATAACCGTCCAGAAACCGCCGGCGAACCGGCGTCCGCGGTTCGTGGGGAACGTCCTAGTACTGATCATATGTCCTTCGAGATCGGTCGATTCCGACGGATGGGGAGAGAAAATACGTTGTTTGTCAACGATTACTACTATATCTGTCCACAACATGGCCACTATCCATGATGTCCACCACGAAACGAGACCGTTCAGAGAAGAATAGCGACGAACGTCCATCCGGGGTGGTCTGAGTGGTCCACAAAAAGGAGGAGTACAAGGCCGACTGTTACGGCGACGAGGTCCGCGAGCACATCGTCGAGTTCGCCGAAAACGGCGGCTTCGAGGCGATCCCCGAGGACGAACGCGACGAGTGGTTCACTCGTTTCAAGTTCTGGGGAGTCTTCCACCAGCGCTCGGGCCAGGAATCCTATTTCATGATGCGGCTGACGAACGCCAGCGGGATCCTCTTGCCGGGACAGCTTCGAGCGATCGCCGAAGTCGCCCGCGAGTACGCGACCGGCCCCGCCGAGAACCCCGAGTTCGGCAACGGCTGGATCGACCTCACGACCCGCCAGTCGATACAGCTCCACTGGATCGAACTCGAGGACGTTCCCGAAATCTGGGAGAAGTTGGAGGAAGTGGGCGTCTCCTCTCGGTCTGCGGGCGGGGACACGATGCGCAACATCTCGGGGTGTCCCCTCCACGGGAAAGCCGAGGAGTACGTCGAGACCGGCGACCTCCTGAAGCGGTTCCAGACCGAGCTTCGCGGGGACGACGCGCTCGCGAACATGCCCCGGAAGTTCAACATCAGCGCAACGGGCTGCAAAGTGGGCTGTGCCCAGGACTCGATCAACGACGTCGGCTTCGAGCCCGCCCGCAAGGAGATCGACGGCGAGGAGGTCCGGGGGTTCAACGTCCGGGTCGGCGGCGGCCTCGGCGGGCGCCAGCCCCGGTCGGCGACCCCGCTCGATGTCTTCGTCCGCCCGGAGAACGCCTACGAGGTCGGCCGCGGGTTCGTCGAGCTCTATCACGACCACGGCGGCCGCCAGAACCGCTCGAAGAACCGCTCGCGCTTCTTCGCGGACGACTGGGGCATGGAAAAGATCCGTGAGACCCTCCAGGCGGGCTACGTCGATTTCGATCTCCACACTGCGGGCGAGGACTTTCGCGAGGAGTACACGTACAACGCCGGGAGATCGCCCGAAGACGGCCCCCACGACCACGTCGGCGTCGGCGACCAGCGCGACGGCCGCAACTACGTCGGGCTCTCGGTCCCCGTCGGCCGGATGCCCGCCGGAGACGCCATCGCCCTCGCCGACCTCGCCGATTCCTACGGGTCGGGCGAGGTCCGGCTCACCCGCCGCCAGAACCCGATCATCGTGGACGTGAGCGACGACGACCTCGACGCGCTGCTCGCCGAACCCCTGCTTTCGACCTACTCGCCGACCCCCTCGATCTTCGATCGGGGCGCGATGGCCTGTACCGGCACCGAGTTCTGTTCGCTCGCGCTGACCGAGACGAAGGTGCGAATGAGCCGGATGCTCAGGTGGCTCGAGGCGAACGTCGACCTCCCCGACGACGCCGGAGGGATCAAGATGCACTACTCGGGGTGTACCGCCGACTGCGGCCAGGCGCTGACCGCAGACATCGGTCTCCAGGGGATGCGCGCCCGCAAGGACGGCGAGATGGTCGAGGCGTTCGACATCGGCGTCGGCGGCGGGATCGGCGCCGAGCCCTCGTTCGTCGAGTGGGTCGCCCAGCGGGTGCCCGCCGACGAGGCCCCCGCCGCGATCAAGTCGATTCTGGAGGCGTTCGCCGCCCACCGCACGGAGGGCCAGTCCTTCCGCGAGTGGGTCGAGGAGACGGGGACCGAGCCGATCGTCGAGCTGTGTGAACCCGCCGAGACCGACTTCGAGGCGCCGTACATGCACGACGGCAAGCAGGCGTGGTACCCCTACGCCGACGGAGAGAAACCGGCCGCCGCCTCTCCGAACCCCGCTCCGAGCGACGATTAGTTCCGGCGTTCGTCGATCCCGTCCGTACCGAGGTCGAGGGGGCCATCCGTGACTCCCGAGGCTTTCGTCCGGTCGAACCCGTACTCGAGGGCCGCCTCCAGGTCGGCGGGACCGTCGTAGGCGGCCGCAAAGAGCTCCATGAACCGGACCGCGATCGCCCGACAGCGGCCGAACGTGAGCACCTGTCGGATCCGGAACGTTTCCGAGAAGTCGAGCCCCGGGTACGTCGTCGCCTGGAGGGTGTACCCGGGGGTCTCGTAGCCGTCGAGGGAGGCGGGCGCGATCCGGAGCCGGAGGTCGCCCGACTCGTGGAGGTAGGTCGCGTACTCGAGTTCGTCGTCGCCGTCGGCGGGGGTGTACGTCCGTCGCTGGTCCCGGCGCCACGCCGCGGGGAGGTCCTCGGCCATCGTCCATCTCTATCCGGTGGGGGACGACGAACGTATGGTATAGCGCAATATTTCACCATCCAATTCGTATTCTACAGCGTTTGGCGAGTTACTTAGGGAATCCAAGGGAGATAATACGGCGATCGTCAAACGGATCGGCGCTCGCGGGACGGTTCGTCCGGTCCCGGCGTCGCCTCGGCTTAGGGACCGTCGGTCGGGTACTGGACGTCGAAGACGTTCTCGACGAGGGGCTCGTCGTCGGAGTCGTCGGTCTCCTCGCCCCCGGGACTGACGCTTCCCGTCCGATACCCCTGGAGGTCGAGGGTGACGTGGTCGAATCCCAGTTCCGAAAGCGCCGCGTTGACCTCCTCGGCGAAGGTTGGATCGAGCGCCTCGGGGAGTTCCTCGGGATCGATCTCGATGCGCGCGAGGCCGTCGTGGTCCCTGACCCGAAACCCCGAGAAGCCCCGCTCGCGGAGGACGGCCTCGGCGCGTTCGATCCGGCTCAGGCGCTCTTCGGTCACCGAGAGGCCGGTGGGGATCCGCGAGGAGAGACACGCCATCGCGGGCTTGTCCGCGACCGAGAGCCCGTAGTCGTCGGCGATCTCGCGGACCTCCTCTTTGGTGATCCCGTGGGAAAGCAGCGGCGAGACGACGTCGAGTTCCTCGACGGCGCGCAGTCCGGGGCGGTGGCCGGCGCCGGGGTCGTCGGCGTTGGTGCCGTCACAGACGGTTCCGATTCCGAGCTCGCGGGCCTTCTCGAACATCCGTCCGAGGCGCATCGTCCGGCAGTGATAGCACCGGTCCTCGTCGTTCTCGACGAATGCGTCGCTGTCGAGTTCCGAGAACTCCACGACCTCGTGGCGGATCCCGATCTCATCGGCGACCCGCTTTGCCTCCGAGAGCTCGGCCTCGGGGAGGGTCTCGCTTTTGGCGGTGCAGGCGACGGCGTCGTCGCCGATGGCGTCGTGGGCGAGTGCGGCGACGACGCTCGAGTCGACGCCCCCGGAGAAGGCGACGAGGGCGCCATCGCGGTCGGCGAGGTCCGCGCGGACGGCCTCGCGTTTGGCCTGCGTGGTCATGGGCCGGGTTCGGGCCGGGAGGCCAAAAGCGCGTTGTCCCCGGCCGCCATCCCCACTGGGCGCGCCGGCCTCCGGTCGGCTCCCCCGCGCCGATACGGGTGTTTTTAACCGCCGCGTTCGACTATCCGGTGTGAGCGAGGTACTCCTGGTCGTCGGTCTCCTGGTCGCCGTCTTCGTCGGTTACAACATCGGCGGCGCGACGACCGGCCCGGCGTTCGGCCCCGCCGTCGGCGCGAACGTCATCACGAAGCTCGCGGCGGCGGCGCTCATGTCGATCTTCTTCTTTCTCGGCGCGATCACGATCGGGCCGGCGGTCGTCACGACTCTCGGCGAGGAACTCGTCACCGACACGAGCGTCTTCACCCTCGAGGCCAACGTCGCCGTACTCTTTTTCATCGGCGGCGCCCTGTTCCTGGGAAATCGTGCGGGCGTGCCGGCCTCGACCTCGATGACCGCCGTGGGGGCGATCGCCGCCCTCGGGCTCGCGACCGGCGAACTCGACTGGGCCGTCCTCGGCGAGATCGTCATCTGGTGGGTCGTCGCGCCGATCATCGGCTTCTGGGTCTCGGGCGTGATCGGCCGGTACTTCTACCCGGCGATCAACGCCTGGGTCGCGATCGAGGACGGCGAGGGCGAGGAGCCGATGCTGTCGGTCTCCCTGGAGGGGGTCGTTCCGACGGTCCGGACGCCGGACGGTCTCGACCGCCGCGGGACCGCCGGCGCGGCGGTCGTCGTCGTCATCGGGTGCCTGATGGCCTTTTCCTCGGGGACAAGCAACATCGCGAACGCGATCGCGCCGATCTACGCGACCGGCGACGTCGGGATGATCCCGCTGATCCTGATCGGCTCGGCCGCGGTCGCGGTCGGCTGTTTCACGATCGCCCGGCGCACGCTCGATACGCTGGGCAACGACATCACGAACCTCCCGCTGACGGCGGCGATCGTCGTCGCCGTCGTCGCCTCCTCGATCGTCATCGTCCTGTCGGCGATCGGGATCCCCGCGAGTTTCGTCGTCGTCGCGACGATGAGCATCATCGGCCTGGGCTGGGGCCGGGCGACCCGGACGACGACGCTGACCGACGCCCGCCGGGGCGAGGAGACTGCGGTGTCCGTCGGCGCCCTCACCGCGGAGGAGGAGGGCGAACCCGCCCCCGAGATCGGCGAGGAGGAGACCGACGACATCCCGAGCGCCTCGGACCTCTTCAACCCCTCGACGACCGCCCGGGTGATCCTCATGCAGAACGTCGTCCCGATCATCTCGACGGTCGGCGCCTTCCTGACGTTCCGATTTCTCCCGATTTTCGGCTTCTGATCGCCCGCGGTTTCCGACCGATCGTCCACCGACTCCCGTCCGGGCGTGCCGTATGCTAGTGAGAGACGCCCGGGGCCGCAACAGCAAGCTATACCAGTCCGGGTCTCGAACCGGCGGGTGATGCCCACGGTAGAATACCTGAACTACGAAGTACTGGACGACCAGGGCTGGGAAATGGACGACGACGACCTCTTCGAGAAGGCCGCCGACGCCGGCTTCGACGAGGAGGACTACGGCAGCCTGGACGTCAACGAGGGCGAGTACATCCTCGAGGCCGCCGAGGCCCAGGGCTACGACTGGCCCTTTTCGTGTCGGGCCGGCGCGTGTGCGAACTGCGCCGCCATCGTCCGGGAGGGCGAGATCGACATGGACATGCAACAGATCCTCTCCGACGAGGAAGTCGAGGAGAAAAACGTCCGCCTGACCTGCATCGGATCGCCCGCCGCCGAGGAGGTCCGGATCGTCTACAACGCCAAACACCTCGACTACCTCCAGAACCGCGTCATCTGATCGGCGACTCCGTTTTTTCGGCCCCGGTCTCCGAATTTTCGACGACCCGGGAGCGTCGCGTTCTCGTGGCTACATCGGAACGTCGCTTTCGTTGAACTCCCCCATGTCCACACACTCCATTTCGGGGGCTTCGACGGGGTCGACGTCGCCCCACGAGTGGAAGTCGGTGACCGACTCGCCGGTCTCGATCCGGCGGACGTAGCCGGTCTCGACGCTGACGTAGTAGGTCACGTCCTGGTCGTATTCGGCCGCCTCGTCGCCGCTGATCTCGAAGACCCGGACCTCCTCGCCGTCGATGGTGTCCCGGCCGCTGGCCTCTAGCTCCGGCTGGGCCTCCGCCTCGGCCTCCGGATCCTCGACTGCTTCCTGATCGAACTCCTGCTCGCCCATCCCAGGGAGGGTCATACACTGCTCGCCCTCGACAAAGTACGTCTCACCGTCGACGACGTACATCTCGACGGTCTCCCCTCCCTCCTCGATCGTCACGTACATGTTCTCCCCGTCGACCCGGCCGCTCGAGACGGCCGCTTCGGCCCCCTCGCCGCCCTCGGTTTCGAACGCGTAGGAGTTCTCGGCCTCGACGGTGTCCGCGAACAGCGCGCCGTCGCCCCCGCTCTCGTTGCCGTCCGTGCCGTCGGACTCGGTTTCCTCCTCGTCCGTGGAGTCGTTGGCGGAGTCGTCGGTTTCGTTCCCCCCGCCGTCCATCGTGCCGTCGGACCCGTTGGTTTCGTTGTCGGTCGCATCCTCGCCCCCGGTTTCGTTGCCGTCTCCGGTCTCGTTGTCGCCAGCGCCGCCGGACTCGTCGGTTTCGTCGTCGGTCGTCTCGTTTCCGTCGTCGGTCGCGTTTTCGCCGTCGTCCGTTTCGTCCCCGCCGTTGCCGCCGTTACCGCCGTTACCGCCGTTACCGCCGTTACCATTACCGTTGCCGCCGTTCCCGTTGCCGTTTCCACTCTCCGAGCAGCCGGCGACCGCCATCGCGGCCACGGCCGCGCCGCCCCGTAACAGGTCTCGTCGGTCCATGTGTAGTGACTAGGCAGCGATCACAAAAGTGTTGGGGCCTGACACGCCGAAATTCTCGCCACGGACCGGCGGTACCGCGCGATCGTGGCGTACTCTCACTGGACGCCAACGCGGGGGTTCCGTCGGACTCCGGGACCAGGGTATCGTCGCTCGTCGGGGCAGGCAGTACCGATCCTCCCGTCCGAAACCGGCCACACTTACGTTCCCGACGTCCCCAGTGTCGGTATGGAGGAGCCCCTCGAGGTCGTCTCGGTCGGCAGCGCGTTAGTAGACGAGGAGTACCTGGTCTCGAACCTGCCCGAGCCCGACGCGGGCGCCTACGTCCACGAGGAGTCGGTCGGCTTCGGCGGGGTCGCCGCAAACGGCGCGGTCGGGCTCTCCCGGCTCGGTCACGACACGGGCGTCGTCGTCCAACTGGGCAACGACGACAACGCCGACCTGGTCGAGGCGAACCTCCGCGAGGAGGGCGTCTCGACGGCGGGAGTCCGCTACGACGACGAGGAGCGCTCGACGTACTGCATGGTGTTTCGCGATCCCGACGGCGAGCGAACCATCGTCACCGGCGGCGGCGCCGCGAAGAACCTCGAACTCACCGAGGCGGACGAGGCGGCCCTCCGGTCGGCCGAGGTCGTCTTCGCCAACGGCTTCTGTCCCGACCGGGTGAGCCGTCGACTCGCCGAGCTCGCCGCCGACGGGGAGATCCGGCTCGTCTTCGATCTCGCGAGCACGTTGGACGAACTCGCCGACCGGGCGACCGAACGCGAGACGATCGACGACCTCCTCCCCCATCTCGCGCTGTTCGTCGCCAACGAGGTCTCGATCGACTCCTACCTCGGGGTTCGCGGCGAGGAAGCCATCGAGGCGCTCAGAAAGCGAGGGGTCTCCCGCGGGGCGCTCACGAGCGGCGAGGCGGGCGCCCTGCTGTGGGACGCCGAAGGAGTCGTCGAGGTGTCCGCCTTCGACGTCGACGTCGTCGACACGACGGGCGCGGGCGACGCGTTCGTCTGCGGGCTGATCCACGAGTGGCTGCTGGCCGGCGAATCCGCCGCCGAGGCCGGCCGCTTTGGGGCCGCGGCGGGCGCGTTCAACTGCACCGAGCAAAGCGCCCGCGGCGGGATGGTCGACGAGGACCGGATCCGGACGTTTCTGGCCGAGCGGAGCTGAGCCAGTTCTCGCTTCCGGCGGGGGCGCCTCGGGAGTTAGTAACCGTTATACGAGGGGCGGGCTACGGCTTAGACATGCAGTTCCGAGCAGGGATCCTCTACGCCGTTCTCTTCGTGGTGGTCGCCGCGGGTGCCTACGGCGTCATCGCGACCGCATCGTCGCCGTCGGTGACGGCCGACGACGTCGAGGCCGACTACACCTTAGAGGAGGAAGGTCAGGACCTCGAGGTCGACGGCCAGACGTTCAACGTCTCCACGCTCAGCGAGGGGTCGGGGACCGTCGAGTACGTAAACGAGTCCGCGATCCTCGAAGTCGAGTGGTCCAACGGGGACACCGTCCTCACGGAGGAGGGCGGCCAGGAGTACGAGGTAATGATCTCCCCATCCGGGGGGGACGGAGCAGGTAACGCGAGCGCCGGCAACGAAAGCGGCGGAAATGCGAGCGCCGGTAACGAAACCGCGGGCGGAGCGGGTAACGAGAGCGCCGGCGGAAACGAAAGCGGCGGCAATGAAAGCGCCGGCAACGAGAGTGGCGGCAATGCGAGTGCTGGCGGCGAAAGCGGGCCCCAGGCGTTCTCGCTGATCGGCGAGTACGACGAGGACGAATACCAGATCGAGGAGTTCTCCGAGGAGGACGACCGGCCGTACGTGATCACCGGCGAGGGCGGCGAGCGGACGGCCGTCCCCTTGGAGGAGTTCGAGGAGATAGACAGCGAACGCTACGAGGTCAATGACTCCATCTCGTTCTACGAGGAGGAGAGCGGACAGGTCGTCGAGGGCCAGGTGACGAGCGTCTCCGAGGAGGGCGTCACCGTCGAGTACGAGGGTGAGGAGGTCACCGAGAACGAACTCGCCCACGCCGACACCGTTTCCCTGAACGGCCAGGAGTTCGCCGTCTACTTCGACGGCGAGACGGCGATCCTCTCGAGCAACGTCGAGGGCTTGGAGAGCCAACAGACCGCCGTCGACGAGTTCAACCAGCGGATCAGCGGCCTCTGGTGGGTCGTCATCCTCTCGATCCTGGCGATGATCGTGACCGCCGGCTTGGCGTTCATGCCCGTCCGGGGCTGATCGTCGGATCGCTGCTCAGCTCCGTCGATTCTTCCGTTCTCCGATCGTTCCGGGCGTGCCGCCCAACAATCACACCTTTCGAGGATCGTCCGGTCGCTCCTCGAAGCGCTACTCGTAGGCTGAATCTCGTGTTGCATCGCGCCTGCGCACGCCTCAGACGGTGAGGAAAAGTCACCAAAGCTTGTTAACATCACTCCGTCTGTTGTTTATTATGGGCTTCAGAGAGATGGTGGATGGGGCTGGCGCCGTTCTGGACGGTGACGAACTGACCGGTCGACAAGCAGCCATCTTCATCGGCTTCTGGATGCTTCTTACTGCTCTCATTGGGATCATCGCCTATATTATCGTCTTCGTCATAATCGGATTTTAGCTGTAATTGAGGGCGCTAAGCCCCCTTCCTCAGCGAGCAGGGAGGGGATACAGCGCCCGCACCTCTTGTTTTCGCACGAATCGGCATCCTTACTACCTCGGCGGTCGAAGAAGGTAGTAAGA
>NZ_QPND01000090.1:0-490 GCF_003344565.1 Saliphagus sp. LR7
GACCTCCCGATCGTGGATCCCCACACCCACGCCGACGTCCGCGAGATCGTCGACGACGACGGCTGGGACGACATCTGGGAAATCGAGGGCGCGACTGACCACTACGTCTGGGCGCTGATGCGCAACCGGGGCGTCCCCGAGCGACGAATCACGGGCGACGCCTCGAACCGAGAGAAGTGGGAGGCCTTAGCGGAGGTCTTCCCCTCCTTCGCCGGCAATCCGACCTACGAGTGGGTCCACCTCGACTTGCGACGGCGCTTCGGCATCGAGGAACGGATCTCGGGAGACACTGCCGAGGAGATCTGGGCGGAGACGAGATCGCAGTTGGCGGACGACTCGATGCGCCCCCAGTCGCTGCTCCGCGAGATGGGCGTCGAACTCCTCTGTTCGACTGACGACCCAACGTCGTCGCTCGAGTACCACGACCACGCGGCCGAGGAGATCGAGGACGTCTCCGTGCTCCCGACCTGGCGGGCCGACCGCGCCCTCC
>NZ_QPND01000091.1:0-486 GCF_003344565.1 Saliphagus sp. LR7
GCTCTCGACGGCTTCGACGGTAATTTCGGCGCTGGCCATTTCCTGGAGCGTCGAGATAGAGTAGCCGTAGGTGGCGGGTTCGAGGTCGTCCTCGAGGGTGTGGGTGAGCGAGACGGTCGTGGAGTCGCCGCCGGCGAGGGTGATCTCCTGCATGGCGTCGGTGTCGACGAGTCGGCGGAGTTCCGCTTCGGAGTACTCATCGCGAGCGTCGACTTCGCCGTCCCAGAAGAGGAAGATCGTCTGGGTGGCTTCTTCGTCGCCCGTGTTGGTGATGGTGGCGTCGGCGGTGAACGACTCGCCCGCGCCGACGGTGTCGGGGCCATCGATCGAGCTGACCTCGAAGTAGGCGGGATCGGGCTCGCCGCCCTCTTCGATGGTGATGGTGGCCGTGGCGACCTCGTCGGCGGAGACGCCGTGTTGGAGGTCGCCGGTTTCCTCGTCGGCGGGGATCTCGTAGGAGAACGAGACGGTGGTGGTCTCGCCGCC
>NZ_QPND01000092.1:0-439 GCF_003344565.1 Saliphagus sp. LR7
TTGCAGCACCAAGAAGCACCATTTTTTCCTTAGGATTAACTTAGAACAAATCCTGACAGGAGTAACAGCATCCATCGATCCACAGTCCATGCTGGTTGATGCATGGGTCTGCTGGAGCCGAGGATGAACACAGCACTAACAACTGACACAGAGCGACCTTGCAATCAAAAACACAGATGGGCAACAACAAACGAGACGAACGAAGATAAACCCTCTGGACTAGGGTAAACATCACGGTAGCGAACAGGATAACTTGGCCGCGCGGGCCCCACCGCTCAGTTCCTCCAGTTCCCGTCGGAGTTGCCGTAGCCGCCGCCACGGTTGCCACCGCCGTAGCCGCCACCACCACCACCGTAGCCACCGCCGCCACCGTAGCCGCCGCCGCCACCGCCGTAGCCGCCGCCGCCATCACGGCGCCCGCCACCGCCGTAGCCGCCGC
>NZ_QPND01000093.1:0-425 GCF_003344565.1 Saliphagus sp. LR7
GACGGCTACTACCGTCGGGGCGACGCCCTCGATCACAAGGAGAAAGCCGACGAGGGCCTCGAGAGCGTCACAGGCGACACGACGACCGTCGTCGTCGATCGGCTCGGAGACGAACTCGAGCACTCGCTCGGTGAGAACCAGTACGATTACGACGAGTTGCTCGAAGATCAGGAGGGCACTTCGGTCGATCCGGTCTCCCGGGACGCCGAGGACATGCTCTTTCTCATGTACACCTCCGGAACCACTGGAGAGCCAAAGGGCGTCAAGCACACGACGGGGGGCTACCTCTCCTACGCGGCCTGGACGTCCCATGCCGTGTTGGACGTCGAACCCGACGATACGTACTGGTGTGCCGCGGACATCGGCTGGATCACCGGGCATTCGTACATCGTCTACGGTCCGCTCGCGTTGGGGACGACGAGCGT
>NZ_QPND01000094.1:0-420 GCF_003344565.1 Saliphagus sp. LR7
CTGGTTTCCGTTAGATTTGTGGGGAAATGGACGCCGTCTTGCGATATGAGGTCGAAACGATCGACTATACGACAGTATAAGAATCTTGCCAAACAATACGTTGACAATCCGGACGAACCCGCTGCGCCGACTGGCGACAGCGGGTTCGCCGAGTGGGTCCAGATCACGTTTATCCTCCTGCACACTGAGCTCAACAAGAGCTTCCGCGAGACTGAAGCATGGTTCAACGACTCCAGAGCCATCCACGAGGAACTTCAGCTGACGAAAACACCCGATCATACCACGCTCTGTCGCTGGGAACAGGAATACCGGATGCGTGAACTCCGTCACCTGCTCCGCCGAAGCGCGGAGCAGGTGGGCTGGAGTGGTGAAGCGGCCATTGACGCGAGTGGCTTCCAGCGCGATCAAACGAGTTACCAC
>NZ_QPND01000095.1:0-387 GCF_003344565.1 Saliphagus sp. LR7
CTTTCTTCGGGCGCGTTCGTGGAGGTGACGCTCCTCGATGACGGTAGCCCAATCACCGAGATCCACGTACACGTCGTCAATCCGTTCCGCGTCGAACTCGAGGACATCGACCTCAGCGGGCGAGTCGACACCGTATTCGTCACAGTACTCCTCGATTCGGTCGGTGAGCTCCGACACGCGGGCCTGCAGCTCGTCGACGGTGTTCCCCCGCGATAGCTCGTTGACCCGCCGCCACTCGAAATAGTCGTCGTTGCGTTCGTACCTGACCGGCCGGCCTTCGTGGCGAATGACGATACCGAGATCGGCGTAGAACGACAGGTGTGTTCGCGCCGATTCCTCCGAACAGTCCGCCCGCTCAGCGATCTCGGCGGCCGTCAGCGGCTCTCG
>NZ_QPND01000096.1:0-365 GCF_003344565.1 Saliphagus sp. LR7
TTTAGCTGTAATTGAGGGCGCTAAGCCCCCTTCCTCAGCGAGCAGGGAGGGGATACAGCGCCCGCACCTCTTGTTTTCGCACGAATCGGCATCCTTACTACCTCGGCGGTCGAAGAAGGTAGTAAGATGCTAACCACGCTCCCGGCGTTGTTCAAACGCGACAAAAAGCGTGCATCGTCGGTTGTGGCCGAGTGTCGATTCGGTAGGAGTGGGACACTCCAAACCGCCTGTGAAGGGAAATCGCCTGCGGAGTCTGGAACCGCTGTGGGACCTGTTCCTGCACGTTCTGACACAGAAACAGGAAGCTCCGTCCTCAACAAGCGAGGGCCGGGTAGGCCCGAGCGCGGTAGGGCGGAGTAGTTCAC
>NZ_QPND01000097.1:0-349 GCF_003344565.1 Saliphagus sp. LR7
TCCAGCTCGCGGTTCTTGGCGAAGGTCTCGGGGTCGGCGGACAGCCCCGCGGTGTCCCAGCCGTAGTCGCCGGGGAACTCGCCGGTCAGGTAGCTCGGGGGCTCGCCGGACAGGGGGCCCAGGTACAGGACGCGGTCGGGGCCGTACCAGGGGCTGCCGGACGCCGCCGGCTTGGGCTTGCCCACGGTCTTGCGCATGGTGATGCGGCCCTCGCCGAAGGAGCCCACCTTGATGGGGGTACCGGCCATCGCCGTGGAGGAGATCGCCATGGTGGAGGCAGCCATTGCTAGAGCTGAGCGCCTGAGCGTGAAAGTGTTGGACCGGTTGCGCTAGATGCCGCTGGTCCCCG
>NZ_QPND01000099.1:0-299 GCF_003344565.1 Saliphagus sp. LR7
GACGCCGAGGGCCAGTACGCTCTCGACGTTCCCGCGGGGACGTACGTCGTCACGGTCGCGGCAACCCCGCCGGGCTACCAGCCCGAGGAGATCGTCACCGTCTCTGCGGGTGAAACCGTCGAGGGCGTCGATTTCCAGATCGACCGCAGCCCGGGCTCGATCGAGGGCCAGGTCACCAACGCCGCGGGCGTCCCCATCGAGGGCGCCGAAGTCGTCGACGCCGATCAGGGGGCCTTTTCGGCGACCACGGACGCCGACGGCAACTACACCATCGAGGGCGTCACGCCGGGAACGAAGGC